>JAQUAU010000083.1 GCA_028687085.1 Minisyncoccota bacterium
TGTTTACGTACCAAGGCACTTCATCCATCACGCGGCGTCGCTCCGTCAGACTTTCGTCCATTGCGGAATATTCTCGTCTGCAGCCTCCCGTAGGAGTATGGACCGTGTCGCAGTTCCATCGGTGGGGATCGGCCTCTCAGCCCCCCTAAGCGTCGTAGCCTTGGTAGGCCATTACCCTACCAACTAGCTGATACTACGCAGGCAACTCCCGAAGCGAAAAACCTTTACCCTTGCGGGACTATCGGGAATTACCCATCCTTTCGGATGGCTATGCCCGACTTCGGGGGATCTACCTACGTGTTACTACCTCGTCTGCCGGTTGCCCTTGCGGGCCCCCTTGACTTGCATGACTTATCCACGCCGCCAGCATTCACCCTGAGCTAGGATCAAACTCTCAATAAGAATAGGCGGAACAAAAGAATTCACACATCTTTTCTGCCCGGCACTCGCGTGCCGGGCGTTCACGTATTTGGTATGTCAAAAAGCGAAATAAAACCCCGTCCCGCAAGCGCGGGACGCTAGAGAGCATAGTATATGAGCCGACCGGGGGCGTCAATAGCCCTAGAAGCACGCGAAATGAGGCCGTCAACATTGCGTATGGAAACAGGGGGCGTATGATACGGAGAGCCGTCATGCTTTGCCCCGCTGTTTAATTTTTTGCATGTCATCACCTAAAGAGCGCATCGTCGTGTCTGTCGGAGGTTCTCTTATCGTTCCCGACCAGATCGACACCGATTTCTTAACGCGTTTTAAAGACCTCATTCTCGAGAAGGTGCAGCGCGGATTCACCTTCTCCATTATCGCCGGCGGAGGTTCGACTGCCCGCCGTTATCAAGACGCCGCACAGGCCGTCACTCCCCTCTCACCAAATGATCTCGACTGGCTCGGAATTCACTCGACCCGCCTCAACGGTCAGCTCCTGCGCAATATCTTCGTCGGCTACGCGCATGCGCACGTCATCAAAAATCCGACTATCGATTCAGAATCTGAAGAACCTATCACTATCGCCGCGGGCTGGCAGCCGGGATTCTCGACCGACCATGACGCAGTGCTTATCGCGAAGAATCTGGGCGCGACGCGCCTCGTGAATCTCTCCAATATTGACTATGTCTATGATAAAGACCCGAAGCGGTATCCTGATGCGGAGAAAATAGAAAAAATAAGTTGGGCAGAATTTAGAAAGATAATCCCCGATCATTGGGATCCGGGGCTCTCCTCCCCTTTCGACCCCATCGCCGCCAAAGAGGCCGAGGCGCTTCATCTCGAAGTCGCCATCATCAACGGCTCTCATCTAAACGAATTTTCAAACTACCTCGACGGCCAGCCCTTCGTCGGGACAATAATCTCGTAAAACGAAAAACCGCCCGCCAACATCTGCGAAGTTGTGGCGGGCGGTTTTTCGTTTGGTTTATTTAGCGAACCACTTTGCAATAGGAATCAAAAGAGGAGCGGAGCGCGCGATGGAGGAGAAGGTACCGATAGCGACGCCAACGAGCATCACGAGCGCGAAGTCGCGCGTGGCGGGTGCGCCGAAGTAGATAAGGGCGATGAGGGCGAGCACGACGGTGAGCGCCGTATTGATCGAGCGGGTCATCGTCTCGTTGATCGACTTCCCTATCGTGTCTTCAAATGATTCTTTGAGGCCAATCTTCTCGTTACGCGCGAGGTGTTCGCGGATGCGGTCGAAGATGACGATGATGTCGTTCACGACATAGCCGAGGAGGGCGAGCATCGCGACGATGAAGAGCGAATCCACCTGCACGCCTGTGTAGTGACAGAGCGCCGCATAGAATCCTGCCGGGACGATGAGGTCGATTGCGAGCATCGCGACGACCGTGATACCGTAGCCCCACCCGGGCACCGGCTTCGAGACGTGGCGGAAGGCGAAGGCGATATAGAACACGATGACGAGGATGACGGCGAAGATGGCCCAGAGCGCCTTGCTGGCGAACTGGCTCCCGAGCGCAGGACCGACTGAGGTATACGAGAGCTCCGTGGTGCTCGCGCTTGCCGATACTGCCGCAAGCACCGCCTCGTGCTCTGCCGGCGTCTGAGTGCGGGTGCGGATCGAGACTGCATTCTCTCCCACGGCACGAACCGACACGGTGCCGAGCGAGACAGAGGACACTTGCTCCTCGATAGTCGCCAAGGGCGGCACCTTGCCTTCATAGCCGACCTGCATCAACGAGCCGCCCGTGAAGTCGATGCCGAGCGGCAGACCCCACGCTACGATGGCGCCGACTGCAGCGGCAAGGATGATGCCGGTGATCCAGAAGAAAAGACCTCGATGCTGGATGATGTACATAAATTAAGAATTACGATGTCCCGAGCCCATGAGGAAGTGCCAGATGCCCTCGTTCTCTTCGGGAACGATAGCAAGCAAGAAGACGCGGGAGAGCGAGACCGCTGAGATGAAGGAGGCGAGCACGCCGAGCACGAAGACGAGCGCGAAGCCCTGCACAATAGAGGTACCGAGCCAGAAGAGGATGACGCCCGAGATGATCATCGTGAGGTGGCCGTCGCGAATCGCTGGCCATGCGCGAGAGAAGCCGATATGCACCGCCTCACGAGGACTCTTGCCCTCGCGGAGCTCCTCCTTGGTGCGTTCGAAGATCAGTACGTTCGCATCCACCGCCATACCGACCGAGATGATGAGCGCCGCGATGCCCGAGGCCGTGAGCGTCACCGGGATAACCTTGATGACAGCAAGCATGAACGCTACATACTCGACGAGTGCCACCGTCGCAACGATGCCGGGGAGCCGATACCACGCGATCATGAAGAGCGCGACGATGGCGAAACCGATGATGCCCGCCATGACGCCTGCACTGATAGCGACGGCACCGAGGGTCGGGCCGACGGCCGAGCTGCTCTCGAGCTGTATCGGCACTGGCAGTGCGCCGAAGTTCAGATTGCGCACAAGGTCGCGTGCGGCCGTCGCAGTGAACTTGCCGCTGATAGTCGCCTGTCCGCCCGGAATCGCCTCTTGAATGACCGGCGTCGAGATGGGCTGACCATCGAGGAAGATGGCGAGTACCTGACCGACATTTTCGCTCGTGAGCTTCTCAAAAAGCTTTGCGCCGTCAGAATCGAAATTGAGGATGACCTGCGGCGCCGAGAGACCGGCCGTCGCGCCACTTCCGAAGCCGAGTGTCGCACTCGAGAGATAGCGGCCGGTAAGGCCGGTCGGTGCATAGACCGTCTGGGTCGAGGTGCCGACCTTGGTGGTCGTCGCGAGGCGGAACTCCAAGGTCGGCGTCTCGCCGAGCGCCGCGACAGCCGCCTTGATGTCGGTCAC
>JAQUAU010000084.1 GCA_028687085.1 Minisyncoccota bacterium
GGAATTCGCACTCAACCTGGTCGTTACTATGCCGACGACCGTGTACGAGGTGACGCATGCGAACGGGAAAGTCGAAGAAATATATTCGCCGGCGCGTCTGCCCGATGATGGAGTGGCGAAGCGCTTGCGCGAATTGTGGACGAAGGTTTTCATCATCTCCCAGCCGAAATACATGGGCACCGTCGCGCAACTTTTATATGAGCACGAGGCGATCGTGGGGGATACCGAAGCCTTGCCTGACGGCAAGATGCAGATAACGGCGGAAATGCCCCTGCGCGAGCTCATGCGCGGGTTTTTCGACAAATTGAAAAGCGCTTCGTCCGGTTTCGCCTCGCTCTCCTACGAACTCGTCGGACTGCGCGACGCCGATGTCGTGCGGCTCGACGTGCTCGTCGCCGACGAGCCGGTGCCCGCGTTCGCGCGCATCGTGAGCCGGCGGCGGATCCGCACTGAAGCCGAGGCGATCGTCGAGAAACTGGAGAAGCTCCTGCCGCGCCAGCTTTTCGTTTTGAAGATACAGGCGAAAGCGATGGGACGCATCATCGCGGCGCGGCGCGTGTCGGCCCTGCGCAAAGACGTTACCGGCTACCTCTACGGCGGCGACATCACCCGGAAGATGAAGCTCCTCGAAAAACAAAAGCGCGGCAAGAAAAAGATGCTCGCCAGAGGCAAAGTAGATATACCTCACGAAGTATTCCTAAAAGTCGTTCGCGAATCTTAATAACCGCGCGTCGCTCGCCCCCTAGCCCCGCAAGCTTGCGGGGTGGTACGGGGTGTTCCTCACACCGTCGTGAAGGAGGGGTACGTGCTCACGAGGTGAGGAGCGCAACGACTCCCGGCGCGAAGAAGACGACCATGCCGATGATGACGAGCACGGCGACGACGCCCCAGATGGCGTTGACGATTTTCTTGGTGCGATGGTGGAACAAAAAGCTCATATCGGAACAGTGATAGGATTATAGCGTATGCAGACGTTCGAGCAAAGGAAGGACCCCGTGCGCCTCCTGGGGAAGCGGTTCCTCATCCTCATGCTCTTTGTACTCGTCGTCCTCGCCGCATCGGGGGTGTGGGGCGTGTACCGCAAAGAATCGGAATCGAGAGCGCTCCGGACGCAGGCCGAAGCCCAGCTTGCCGATCTCAAGGAGCGACAGGGTCAGGTGGAGGCGGACATCGCGAAGCTCAAGACCGCGCGCGGAATGGAAGAGACCCTGCGCGAACAGTACCGGCTCGCGAAGGGCGGCGAAGGGCTCATCATCATCGTCGATGCGCCGACGTCGGCACCGGCCGAAGCGACCTCGTCGGTCTGGGGGTGGCTCAACAGGGCGTTTTCGTGGTGGTGAGACGTTCGGATGCCCACTCTCCCTGGGGTCGCTATCTCCGCGTGCTCGCGGAGCGCTGCCTCTCGCGCCGTCGCGCTGCGAGACACCCCAAGGAGAGCGGGTATCCTCGCTGAGGATGTTATTAGACATCTAATCCTGGATGTATGGTTGTGCGGGTACGGAGAATCGAACTCCGATCTATTGCTTGGGAAGCAATCGTTCTACCACTAAACTATACCCGCCGGCACGCGGGATATGATATACTAAATGTCCCTATTATTTAAGTAAGCGCATACCGCTATGGCCGGACAACCGCAAGTTACCATTTATTCGACGCCGACGTGCCACTTCTGCCACGCCGCGAAGGATTTTTTCACCGAAAATAAAGTTGCGTTCACCGATTACAACGTCGCCACCGATCTCGCCAAGCGCCAGGAGATGGTCCAGAAGAGCGGGCAGATGGGCGTACCGGTTATCTTCGTGGGCAATGAGATGGTTATCGGGTTCGACGAGGAACAGCTTCGTAGCCTCTTAGGGCTCTAAATCTCCTCGGCTTTCTCATGTGAGGGGCGCGTATGCTACAGTGCATACGCGCCCCTTGCGCTAGCCCCTGTAGCTCAATGGATAGAGCAATCCCGTCCTAAGGGAGAGATATGGGTTCGATTCCTGTCGGGGGCACAAATGTATATATGCACTGGCAAGACATCGTCATCTCGGTCGGGCAGTACGTTTTCGTTCTTGCGCTTCTGCCGTCGATTTTCGGGAAAGACAAGCCGGCGCTCTTATCAAGCATTCTCACCGGCACGATCCTGCTCGTGTTCGGTGCCGTCTATGTGACGCTTGCGCTCTGGAGTTCGGCGATATCCTCGGCGGTGCTCACGGTAGCGTGGTTCATTCTCGCATTCCAAAAGTACACACAGGGCCGCGATGACGGCGGCGCGGATGGTACAATAAGATTGTGACGGATCAAAACCAGATGCTCGAAGAGACGTATCGGCTGTCAAAGGAGAACAACCGCATGCTCCACGCGATGCGGCGCAACGCGTTCCTCGGCGGCATCGTGAAATTCATTTTCTACATCCTCATCCTCGTCGTGGCGCCCCTGTGGCTCTACTCGACCTACTTTGCGCCCTTGATGCAGGAGGCCACACGGACGCTCAATCAGATACAGGGAACGGGAACGAAGACGGAATCGCAGTTGAGCAATTTTGAACAGATGCTGAGCCAAGTGCAGTCGAAACTGCCGGCCGCGCTCAATGGCAGCCAGCAGTGAAAAAAGCCGTTCAATATGCTACAGTTGCGCCGACGCCTGGGTAGCTCAGTTGGTAGAGCATTCGCCTGAAGAGCGAAGGGTCCCCAGTTCGATCCTGGGCCCAGGCACTAGAATCCTCGGAAACGCACCGATGCACCGCCCTTGTTACGGGATGCGTGCTTTACTTGACTAAATCACTCCACTTTGCTAAAGTGCATGTATGGATTGGAATAATAAGGAAAATAAGATGTTAGTTCGGGCGATTTTGGCATTGGAAACAGCCGATGAGACCCGGCGTTTTTTGCGGGATCTTATGACCAAGACAGAAATCGAAGAGTTCGCTAAACGCCTTCAAACCGCCGAGTTGCTGGCGGCGAGCGTCCCGTACTCCGTTATAGAGCAAAAGACCGGGTTGAGTTCCACTACCATCGCGCGCGTTTCGAAATGGCTGAACGGCGGCATGGGTGGATATCGGTCCGTCATCGGCAAACTGCATCATCACCCCGCTCCTGTCGCGCGAGGGGATTGAGTTGCTGTATTTTTCTGCATGCACACCAAACCAACCCCCTCTCGCGAGAGAGGGGGCT
>JAQUAU010000085.1 GCA_028687085.1 Minisyncoccota bacterium
ACACCCTATCGACGCCATGTCGGGCTAATTCCTCAGTCAGCAAGACCTGATAGGCGTATTTCCGGCTCAAACGATCAGGTGTGCATATTCTGGTGTAGATGGTTTTAAAAATCCGCGTAAAACTGCCGCAGAAAGACTGAAATTCTCCTGGAGATAAAAACGAGCGGAATATTTCCATAGGAAAACAGGGGAAGTTAAATTCGGAATAATTGCAACGAGGTTTTGCAAGTGAACTTTAGATGCGGTAAAAAGTGACCGCCAATTAGACCGGCATGACATCGGTAAAAACCTGCAAGTTACCTCCGATGCCACGCCCCACACTGTACTTAAGACAAGTGCATGAAAAGTATTTCATAAATTGAAAGTACTGTCGATATTTCGTTGGCATCAGGGTAACCAACGATGGAATCAACAGGCCGTATTTTCAAGTGTGCTCGCTGCTTCAAGCAAGTCATCATCTGCAGCCGCTGTGATCGAGGCCAGCGTTACTGCTCTCCTGATTGTTCCGAAACTGCCCGCAATCATTCACAACGCGCAGCGAGTCATCGCTATCAACAAAGCCGCGAAGGTCGTATAAAGCATGCACTTAGAATGCGTCTGTATCGACTACGCAAACAAATAGTGACGCATCAGGGTTCTCAGCCATGGGTGCCGAATGGTCTACTACAGACGAACCCAGCAGATACCAGAAAAGCAGATGCAGCACCTTTTCAGTCTGTGGTCACCAGAAGGATTCAATGCCACTTTTGCGGCTGCCATTGTTCGGAATTTGTACGTTTGGATTTTCTTCAGCGTCGCCGGGTTCGCTATCTCAACCCATTAGACCAAAGAGGAAGCCGAAATGACTATTCCCCCTGAACTTGAAGCCAAGATTCTACGCTATTATCATGTCGAAAAGTGGCGTGTTGGAACCCTCTCTGCCCAATTGGGCGTGCATCACAGCACTGTCAGTCGGGTGTTGGCGCAAGCGGGATTGCCGCGTATTGGCGCACCCCGTCGAGCATCAGCCATTGACGCGTATTTACCGTTTATTCTGGAAACCCTGGAGAAATTCCCAACGCTGACGGCCACCCGGCTTCATGGCATGGTGAAAGAACGCGGTTACGTCGGCAGCGTGGATCATTTCCGCCATTTTATTGCCTTATATCGCCCCAAACCCAAAGCAGAAGCCTATCTGAGATTACGGACTTTACCCGGAGAGCAAGCCCAAGTCGACTGGGGGCATTTCGGCACCCTTGAAATTGGCCGTGCGCATAGAGCGCTGATGGGTTTTGTTATGGTACTGTCTTGGTCGCGTATGATTTACGTACATTTCTTTCTCGGTGCGCACATGGAGAATTTTTTGCGTGGCCATGCCGGGGCATTCAACGCCTGAGGTGGTCTTACCAGGGTCGTATTGTACGATAATCTGAAAAGCGCCGTGCTGGAACGCCAAGGGCAGGCGATTCGCTTCAACCCCACCTTACTGGAGTTCGCTGGCTTCCATCGCTATGAACCCCGCCCTGTTGCCGTTGCACGAGGTAACGAGAAGGGTCGCGTTGAACGGGCGATACGCTATATTCGAGATGCTTTTTTTGCCGGGCGGACGTTTACCAGTCTGGAAGATTTGAACGCGCAGGCGGAAGCGTGGATGAGTGGCGCCGCTGCGGATCGGCGTTGCCCGGAAGACACGACTTTGACCGTGCGGGAAGCGTTTGCACAAGAACAGCAGCAGCTTCTGGCGCTGCCGGATAATCCCTATCCCACTGATGAACACGTTGCCGTGAAAATCGGTAAAACACCCTATGCGCGTTTTGACCTTAACGATTATTCGGTACCCCACGACTATGTGCAACGCACACTGACGGTCTCGGCAGATCTCCAGCAGGTGCGACTTCTGAATGGTCAGGAGGTCATCGCTACGCACTCACGAAGCTTTGATCGGGGTGCCCAAATCGAAAACCCCGATCATGTTGCAACCCTCACCGAATACAAACACCACGCCAGTCAACATCGTAACACCGACCGCCTAACCCAAGCCGTACCGCAAAGCCGTGAATTGCTGACCCTGGCAGCCGAACGCGGTGAGCCCCTGGGGCGTATCAGCTCTGCGCTGTTAGCGCTATTGGATCGTTATGGCGTGACTGAGTTACAAGCTGCCGTACAGGAAGCGCTGCAACGTGGCGTCCCACATCCCAATGCCGTCCGTCTTGCCCTGGAGCGCCGGCGTGAAGCCCGCGAGGAGCCACCGCCGGTGGCGATACCGTTACCCAGTCATGTGCAAAAGCGCGACACGATTATCCAGCCGCACGACCTGGACACCTATGATCAAATTACGGAGGCAGCCCATGTTGACTGATACACACCGCTTGCGAGCTGAAAACTTGCATCTTTATGGTCTATTGGCGCATTGGACTGAAATCGAAGACAGTACCTGGGTAGCACAACTCCTCGACTGGGAGGAAGCAGAACGCGCGCGGCGCAGTTTGGAGCGTCGATTGAGCAGTGCCCATATTGGTCGTTTCAAACCCTTGGCCGACTTTGACTGGAACTGGCCAGAACACTGTGATCGGCTGGCAATTACGGAATTGATGAGTTTAGAGTTCTTAAAGACCGCCACGAACGCTATTCTGGTCGGTGCCAGTGGCTTGGGAAAATCTACCCTTGCTCAAAATATTGCGCATCAGGCTGTTCTCAATGGGTATACCGTTTTATTTACCAGCGCAGGGCAATTGCTCGGCGACCTTGCCGCACTGGATAGCGACTCGGCACTACGACGGCGTTTGCGTTATTACGCAGCCCCCTCACTGCTGGTGATTGATGAAGTCGGTTATCTCTCTTACTCGAACAGACATGCAGACTTACTCTTCGAACTCATCAACCGCCGTCACGAACAGAAAAGCACCTTGGTCACTACCAATAAATCCTTCGCCGAATGGTCAGAAGTGTTCCCCAATGCCGCCTGCGTAGTAGCGCTGATTGATCGCCTGGTACACAACGCAGAAATCATAGCTATCAAGGGCAAATCTTACCGTCAGAAAGAAGCTCAAGAACGCGCCGAACAGCGCAGCAAAAAACGAAAAGCCACTAC
>JAQUAU010000086.1 GCA_028687085.1 Minisyncoccota bacterium
AAATGGCGCGATACCAGGTAAAGTGTCTGCGCGTTCCTCACCACGTCATCGTAATAATGCCCGTAAATCGTTTTCTGGCTGCTGGAAGTGAGTAATTTAATGGGTTTGCTGATTAAATCGTTTGCCAGCTGCTGTTGTTGCAGTAATTGGTAGCTTGCTGCGAGGTAAGCTGCGGTCAGATCTGAACGCCATTCCTTGAACGCGGCATCAGTCAATGATTTAGCATCCAGAGTGCTGCGCAGGTTTGCAAGCAATGGTGTTGTCACAGTCCCTTCGCGTGTAAGCAGGTAGGTGGCGTAAGCACGAACGCGTACCTGGTCCAAGGTGTTGGCTGGGCTTGCGGCTAATTGCTGCAGGTAATCCAGGCCGCGTTTCAGCATGTCTGCAGGAACAGCTTCACCGGCATTGGCGTGATTGCGCGCCTCCAGCAGCATGTGAACTGCGTATACAGTGGCAAACTCATCCGCCTGTACGCTGGCATCCCACAAACCAAAACCGCCTTGTGCATTCTGCCGGGAACGCAGCACACTTAATGCATTATCAAAGCTGCCAGCCTTATTGAGCTTGTTGTCTGCGAGCAATTCCGGACGGTTTTTCAATACGATAATCGGCAGTACCTGGCTGACCAATTGCTCGGTACAGCTATGCTCATAATTGCTTAGATAGGCCAGCAAACCAGCGGCTGCCACTAACGGCAATGGCGAAACGCTGGCTTGCTGTTTGCGGTACTCGGCAAACATGTCACGTTTTACCGGTACTTGAATATCACCCTTGAAGCTGCCGGTCTGTACAATGGTTAAGTGCGGCGTTGCGGGGCGTACGCTGACTTCCGTACCGAGTTTTGCAGATTTGGCGCCAATGCTGGCAATAAATTCCAGTCGAGCCGAGCCTAATTTTGCACTTAAACCATCTTTGACTTTCAGTTTGTAAAGCGCTGAGCTTTCGCGCAGCTCACTGATTCTGAGAATCTGCTTGGCTGGCCCTATCAGCTCAAATGCAGGCGATGCAACCAGATTAACCGTAACGGCTGCATCCTTGCCTGAACCTGGCACGTTATTGGCTACACCTACACTAACATCAAACGTGTCGCCCGGTGTTGCGGTGAGCGGTGCGTTGGGTGACAATACAAAGTCACCGCGTACCGTAGTCGCACCTGCGGTAGTGCCAATGCTGGCGTCATTGACCATGACGGCAAGTAAGCGCAGTTTGCCGTTGAAGGTGTCAGGCACAGTGTATTCAAACTCTTTGCTACCCGCAACATCAACAATGCCAGACCAGTAGACTGCTGGCTTGTCAGTCTTGCGTTTGAACGGATTCAAGTGTTTGCCCAGTGCGCCATCTGCGTCACCGCCCGGGGCAGCCGCTGCCATGATTTTTTTGAATTCCGGCAAAATCATGTCCAGGATCTGCGAGGTTGAAACTTCCAGCTGGCGCTTCTGGAAGAAGTGCCCCAGCGCATCCGGATTTTGATAGCGAGCCACTTGCAGTATGCCTTCATCTACGGCAAATACCACTGCGCGGCCTTTTTGCGCGGCTTCCAGCTTCATTTTAAGCGTTTGTCCTGGTTTGACAAGGCCAGGTGCCGTGAGCTTGAGCGTATTGGTGCGCTGTGCCAGGCTGGTGGCGAATGGCACGACACCGTAAGAAAGCGGGCTGGTGAAGATTTCATCCGAGCTGGGGTCGCGTACGAACTGCACGCTCACATAGCCGTTGCCTTCAAAATCAGCCGGCAGCTTGATTTTTTGCACAGAGGCTTGCGTATCTACCTTAAACCATTGCTGCGCGTAAACCTTGTCGCGCTCAATGGTGATCAGTCCGGCGCCTATGTATGGCGCACGAATGCTGACACTGATGTCCTGGCCCGGCACGTAGTCTTTTTTGTCCAGTGTCAGTTGCAGTTCCGCATTTCTTTCCAGTGAACGGCTGACGTTGCCCAACCCTGCTACGCTATACTCCACGCGATTGAGCTCCAGGCCTTCCTTATTCCTGATGATGTAAGCAAAGTCACCCGGTGTTTCAGTGGCAAGCGTCAGTGTATTGCCTGATGCCTTGATGCTGTATGGTTTTTCACTGATAAGTACTTCTTTTTTGCGGGACTCATACTTGAATGTGCCGTTGCCTTGCTTGGTGAGTACAGAAACATATTTGCGTTCAACCAGCTGCAGGTTCAAGTTATCTGCAGCTACTTTCTGCAAGGTCGAATTGACAGCAATCAGGCTGATGTCCCGGTTGCTGGCTTTGGAGACATAGTTCAAGTCACCATCCGCTTTAAAGCCGATTAAATAAGGCTGTTCTGATATCAGGGTCGCCGCCTCGGCAGAAACGCTGCGTCCTCCGCCTGCTTCATAAGCCTGCGCCAGAATGTGTAGCCTGTATGTGGCTTTGGTGTATTTTTCCAGGCCAAGTTTGAATTCAGCAACGCCTTCGGCATTGGTTGTAGTGTCAGATAATTTTTCGCTGTAACCTTCTTTCGCACGCAATGGATCATAGAAAGCATAATCCTTATATTGCGAGAACGCCGGGTAGGCTGGGCTTAACGTGAGTGTTGCCGTCACGCGGCGGTTTTCCGCAGCGGTGCCGAACAGGTTTTGCACATTGATGTTGGCTTTCAAATCTTTGGGGTGCAGCCAGCCATCATTGTTTTCCGGAAATAAGGTTGTATCCCGCGCAAACAGCACTTTTACTTTCATGCGGTCGGGCAGGAATTCCTGTACTTTGACCGAGACGGACCCCAGTTGCTGATAGGCGTTGTTATCCTTCACGGAATACAAGTTGATGGTATAAGTGCCTGTTGGCGAGGTTTCCAGGGTCTTGTACTCAATTTCATTAAAGCCGCCTGCACCCAGCCGGATGGTTTGTTTCTTAACGGTTAAGCCGCGCGCATCCAGAATCTCCGCCTCTAACGGCAAGCCATTCAAGGCCTTTGCCCAGGTTGCGGTTTTAACTATGGCGCCTATGTGCATGGTGTCACCGGGGCGGTAAATGCCGCGGTCTGAGAATAAGTAGGCGTTCAGGCTGTCAGAGCTTGCGGCGTTGGCCACGCCGCCCA
>JAQUAU010000087.1 GCA_028687085.1 Minisyncoccota bacterium
ATAAAATAAATAGTTTCACAGATGTTGGACAAGGTGGAGTTCTTGGAATATTAATTTTATTTGTTACTTTTGGTGCTTTAACATTAATGATGAAAGATAAAGGTGGAATGGAAAGAGCATTATCAGTTTCAACGTTTGTAACTTCTATAATTGGATTATTTTTAAGATTGCTTGGATTAATTAATGATTATGTATTTTATATTTGTATTGCTATGTTTATCGTAGCAGGAATATTTTTAATTAAAGAAGCAAGTCAATATGAACAATAAAAAGTTGATTAGTAAAATATAAATAATAGTTAAACTTGATTTAAATAATAAAAAATGCCACTTACAAAAGATTTTAAAATATTAAGAAAGGCAGTAGAAAAACAATATGCAGGAAAACCTGTTCCATTAAAATATCAAAAAAGATTTGGTAAAATTTACTCTAAAAAAGAAGCAGCAACCATTGCTTATCCTATTGCAAAAACAAGAGGAATTAAAATTGAATTAGGAAATCCTGTAAAAAAGGAAAGAGAAATTTTTTGTGGAAAATATTTAGAATTTGGAAATGATATTGAATTGGGAAAAGGGCTGGATTTGGGAAAATGAGCAAAAGAAAAAAAGCAAAGGTTAAAGTAATTTATAGAACACCAAGACTTCCAAGAGAAGATAATGAAAAGAAAATAAAAGAAGAAATTAAAGAACTCGCTGAAAAAAAGGCACAATTAGGTTCTGGATGGAGAAATAAATTAAGAGGATTTGCTCTAAACAAGCAAATTAATGAAAAATCACAATTTTTAAGGAATAAACAGGCATTATTAAATATTGAATCAAATACCGCTGCTTTAAAGAAAAGAATTGAGTTGGAAAAGGCAAGAAACGAACTTAATGATTTAAGGAAGAAAAGAGAAGTTAATTTTGGAGGGTTCGGAGGAGCATCAAGTAAATCTATTGAATTAAAGGATTTGGGGTTGTAAAATGAAAAAGAGGAAGAAAAAAGAAAAATTTGGATTATATAATTCTTTCGGACAAATTCTTGAAGAATATAATACAAAACAAAAAGCACAAACTAATAAATGGATTGGTATGAAAATTAAAAAGATAAAATTGTAAAATGGAAATAAAAGTTAAAAAAATACATGGAAAAAAAAATGGTTTTGATTTTGAAAAATATACTCATTGGGAAATAAGGCAAGGAAAAAAAACACTTGGTTCTTTTGATGATAAAGAAACAGCACAATCCCTGAAAGAAGTTATGCAAAATGCATTAAAAAAAGGAGTAAAATTTTAATTAGTTTTCCTTTCTAAACAACTGATTAACTCTTTCCCAAGAATAACTCATTTTATTAGAATATTCATTAAATGCCTTTTCCATTTCTTTCAAAAGTAATCTTACTTCTTTTTCTTTGGGGGATAAATGTGCCCATTTATCTTTTTTGGTTATATTACTGCTTTCTTCCATTTTCGTTTAACAGTGGGCTTATAATAGTTAATTTAAGGTATCCTATTGCTTTTCTCTATCCTTCTTTTTACAATCACGGCAAACATATCCATTCTTGAGCTTTTCAAGGTCATTTCCAAATTTAGCCAATAGCTTTTGTTCATTTGCTTGGCTCAATGTTCTTGATTTCCCACATTTATTGCATCTTATTGTTGTCATCTTCTTTATTCCCTCCTTTCACTTCTTTTAATATTGGTTCCATAATTATTCCACAGGTTAAACAATATTTATCTTCGTTAATCACTTTAATAAACTCTCCCAATAGAACAAAACAACGGAAACAAAGGTTATTTTTCTTTGCATTAGGAATTGTATATCCTTCTTTATCTTCTTTTGGTGGGCTTGGGCGTGTTCTTTGGTCTCTCATATTTCAAAAAGTAATTCTTTCAATTTATTTAATAAAGCAAGTCGCTGCTTTAATCTTGATTTTTTTGGATATGTGATTAACACTTTTATTTTTCCTTGTTCTAAAACAAGAGTTATTTCGTTCTTTGTTTTTATTTTTTGTTTGAATATCATTTTTTAAATATTAAGATAAACTCGTGAATTGTTGGAAATCTTTTTGATTTAAGGATAAAATTCTTGTAATTCATGTCGCCCCCTATATTACTTTTTCTATTATAAATGTTTATATCATGAAGTTGAAATCCAAGGATAGAACAAATTTTAATTGTTTCTAACATTAAAGAACGATATTTTTCTCCTTTATGAGTATCCCCTACAATAATCACAAAATAACTTCCTTTCTTTAAAACACGATAAGTTTCTTTAATACATTGATAATAAGAAAAAATAAAATCAGTATCATCTTTACTGCTTAAATCATCTTGCTTTTCTTCACCATATATCTTATTATAAGGTTCAACATCAAAATAAGGTGGACAAGTTAAAGAAAAGTCCATACTTTCGTCTTCATATTTTACTTTTTCGCTTGAACCATAATTAAGCTCCCAATCCTCTTGTGGAAATCTCTCTATTGCTTTTTTAGTAAATTCAACTGGAAAAGAATGAATATCATATCCATAATATTTTCTTCCCAAACTTAAAACATCTTCTGCCCGTGAATTATGTCCCATAAACGCATCAAAGACACTATCCCCTTCTTTTGTTAAAAGATTTACATAAGCCATTGTTAAGGTTGCAGGAAATGTGCTTAATGTTAATATATCTTTTTTAGCAAACATATCTGCTCTTGACATAGTATCATTCACATCTCTTCCTCTTGCATATTGCCTATCTAATTTATTTCCCCTAATATTATTATCAATTTCTCTCGGAACAATAATTGAACGAATCATTTCATTGTTAAAAAGAGAAAGAACTTGTTCTTTCAATTCTCTTTTTTCCTTTAAATTCTTAAATTCTCGTAGTTCAATATTTTCTCCACCAAGTGTTGCCTGTTTTCCAACAACTTCTGTTCTGCTTTCTATTCTTTCTTTATCTTTTTGTATTTTTTCCGATTCTTCGCTCATTTTTTCTCCTTTTCTTTCCAAACACAATTTTTTTCGTGATTATCTCTTGCCCATTCCATCATATACCCCCTTTGACAATACTTACATCTAAA
>JAQUAU010000023.1 GCA_028687085.1 Minisyncoccota bacterium
CTTTCTTCGCTGCTTCCTGTGCTGCATCCAAAGCCTTCTGTCTATGGTTTCTCTTGTTTTCGGACACCCATGTCAGAAGTTCTTGAGGATTGTCTAGGGCCGGGGTCTGCTTCATCTCTCTGACCGCTTCAACCATTGCTTTCGCGTTCGCAAACAGCAGTCCTTTGCGACGGGCAACTATCTTTCCCGTTATGTCATCAATGGTCCTGCCTTCCATCGCCAGATCCACCACGGCTGTAACAATGCCTTCCTGCTGCGCCTTGGCGTAGTTCTCCTGCACTTCCTTGCTGACCTTGGCCTTGTTGGGAAGCACGTCCTCCCATTGCGCGTTGACTGGTCGGGCAGTTCTGCCATACGTGAGTTCGAGTTGCGCCTTCTCCTTGTCTGGAAGCCTTGCCGACGCTGACTTGATGGTTTCCGCCCTGTCCACCACATCCACAGCAACGCTGGTAGCCTCGGCATTGGACATGCCCATAGCCTTCAAGGGTTCTTTCACCCTGTCTATTGCGTATTTCCTTGGCCCGTAATTGAGAGCATGTAGGCCAATGAACGTCAGCGCCCCTATCCATCCCGCCGTTGGATCTGTTCCGTTCTTGCTTTCAAATGCCCAACCTATTCCGCCTTGCACAAACCAAGGAGAGGTCTTCTCGATGAAGGGGACGAGGTTTAGCACGGGGGCCTTTGCCAGCAATGAGCCCACGTTTCCGGCCAGAGCAAATCCTCCAGTCATTGCTGTACTCTTGCCTGTAGCTTTAAGACGTTCTTTAAGAGTAGCAGCAGAGGGAAGATTGGCCTGATCCACGGCTATGAAGGCTGTGAACATACGGGCAAAGTTATCCACAACCTTTGCCGCTACGCCTGACTTGGTTGCCAGATTGGAGATGGTCTTTGCATACATCAACTTCTGTGCCGCTGGAACAACAAACCCCAATCCTTTTGACACAAGGGCTATCTCGCCTATGGTTGCTGCTGTTCTCGGAAGTATATCAGCCAGATGTTCTGGAATGTTCTGGGCCTTGTATTCAAAAACACCAGCCGCCTCGCGTGGATCAACGGCATTCCACACCTTCTTGGCTTTCTCTTTATCTCCGGCCATGTACGTTATTGTACCCACCGGCCACTTGATCAGCGGATTCATTCCGGTAGTCAGGCTCCACATGGAACGGTTCAGAAGACCGGATTCATTCTCTGCGCTTTTCTTGGCATTGGCTATCGTGTCGTATTCCTTACTTCTCTTGGCTTGTTCCTCAGGAGGGAAGGATGACAGAAACGTATCCTTGTCCACGATGTCTTGTTTTGGGATATCGGGCTGTTGATAGTCTTCTATCTTTGGAACAACCTTGCCTATGTCGGATAAGTTTCCGACAGACGGTGGTGGGGAAGCGTATGGTTTAGCTTCGATTGGAGTGGTTGCGTCTTCAGACAGAAACGAAGACGGCATTCCAGAGGACATCAAGGATTCGGGCATGTTATCCACCCTTCTTTGTCGCTTGCGCCATTACCTGTGCTGCTGTTCGCAGTTTGTTCTTCTGGTCTTCGCTGAGCTTGCTGAGATCCATCATCTTTCCAGCCTTGATTACGCCTTCAATGATGGTCCTGGCCTCGGCTTCAGTAATGGTCCGATTCGGAATCATCTCCATGCCAATCGCCTTTACCTCGTCAGGCTTGCCAATAGCCATTCTCTTGAATAGCGCACCCTTGTCAGCCGCTCTCGTGAATAGCGGACTCTTGTCGCCCTTGTCTATGTTTATGCCCAGAGCATTCGCCGCCTGAGTCGCTTCCTCAGGTGTATCCGACAGATAGGCAACAGCCAACATCTTAGCCGCGTCATCACCCTTCAGGTTAAGCCAAAGCATCCCACCCTTTGACTCATTGATAAGCTGCTTGGTGATCCTTGTCTCCCACTGTCTCTGGCCTTCGGATGCCGCCATCAGCAACTTGCCCTTGAGTTCATCATTGTATCCATAATCAGCCACGATCTGATCCTGCACCTGATTCCACTTGGTAACGCTGTCTATATCTCCCAACTCGTCCCTTATATCCCTTGGCCTCATCTGTTTCTTGTTGAAGACTGAATCATCGTAGACCTTCTTGAATATCCATCTACCCTGCCTCAACTGCTCCTCTAGTTTAGGGGCTTTCAAACTATCGTCGGTCAACTTCTTCTGATACGCCTTCTCGTAGTTGAGTAGCGCCTCTCTTTCCTCTGGATACTGTTCAAAACGACGAGCCAGATTTGCGTGATTGGCGCTGAAGAACGTCGGAACTTCCTTGGTGATATCGTTTGGGTCAGTTGACCATACCGTTATCATTCCCTTGTGCGCGTCTTCGACCCTCTTCTTTGCAGCGTCATACTCGGCTCTCTTGAGATCCAGCTTGCGCTGCTCCTCTTCTTTTTGCTGGACAGAAACCATATAGTCTCTGGCAATCTTGGATCTGAGTTCAGCAAAGTCAGCAAACAGTCCGCCCTGATTGGAATGAATTGCCCTGATCGCCGTTTCAATATAGTGCTGCTCGGCTGTGGTTGTTCCGGGATAGAGCGTGGCCCTGAGCATGTTGTCAATGCCCTGCTCGTAGTTTCCGTCTCCCTGTTTGTCAATCTGATCCGCAAACGTGGGCGAGGGTCTTGATTGGTAATCTTTATTGATTCTCTCAACCCTGCCCCTGAACTGTTCGCTATTCAATTTGGCTGCGCTGGCTACGCCGGAAAGCTGAGTCTTGATTCTGTCGGTCAATTTTGCCTGAGTAGCATCAGCAACCTTGATAAGAACTGCCGCAGGCACGTCCTGTTTGAATACGCTCTTTGTTTCTTCTAAGATAGTAGCTGGAGAAATTTCTCCTCCCTGCTTGGTGACAACATCAGAAAGTCTGGAGGCGACTTCGCTTACTGTTCTATCCAGATCCGATCCTGTGATGTGAATGATTGGAGGCTGAAGCTCCGTCTTGATCCGCGTCTCAAACTCACTCTTTGCCTTATCAATATCAGCCTTTGCCTTGATTGCTCCCGGAGACACGCCAAGATCAACAGCCGCCTGCTTCCCTTGGGGTGTTCCAATATCCAACTGGTCGGCGGCAATTCTCTGCTCCTCCTTTAACTGCCTCTCTTTGATTTCTTTCGATGGCTCAAACCATGTTGACTTTCCGGTGTTCTCATCTATCCGCATTGATCTATGCGTTCCGGCCCAATTCTCATAGTCGGCTTGATTGTTTGGATTCTTGGGATCAAGGATGTTGGCTGGATCAGAATGCTGTTCTGCCTCTGCTTGGGTATGACCACCACCAGCCGGAGTCATCAAATAGGCTCTATACTCACCTCTGTTTGCATTGATCTCCTGAGTCATGCGATCTTGCTGCAATGCAGTCTTCTCGCCCTGCTTCTGTTTGCGTTCAAGTTGCTGATTATAGAGCGAGGCGGCTGCGTTGCTTCTGGCTATGAAGAACTTATCCTGTCCAGCCATCTCTTTCGCCCTGTCGAAGATGTAATCATATCCCGCAAACTTGTACTTCTTAGAAAGATTTGCCACGGCAGTCTGAATGCTTTTGTCTTCCACTCCTGTCAACGGGGTTAGAGTTGTGGCGGCATCGACCCATGCCTTTATCTCTGAATCAACGGCTATTTTCTCGTCCTGATGTCTCTTTATAGCCTGCCTGCCTTTGGTGGATAATGACAGCAATGGAGCAAGGTCAACCCACTGTCTATTGGTTAGGTATTCTGCTGGCTGCATGTCCTTTTCCACAGCCATTCTGTTGATGATTCCCATGTCTTTCCTGACGTCAACGGTTTCTGGGAGTTTCTTGCGGAGAAACGAAGGACCGGCGTTTACCGTTCCGGCCCCGGAGTCAGCCAGTTGCTTGTGGGTAATAGCAGAACGTATTTCGCCCTCCCCAAACATGGCTGGAGAAGTTGTCTCAAACTTGGAGACAGGTTCGCCTCTTACTTCTAGAGGCTTGCTTCCGGGAACAGGAGGTGGTGTTGGAGATTCGGCAACATAGCCGGGTTGCTTTGTCACTGATGGCGCTGCCTTGGCCGCGTTCTGATTGGCCTGTATCGCAGACAGGGTTTGCTCGTATGTCTGCGGCCTGCCTTCCTGCACTATCACGTTTTCAGGAGCGCCAGCCGGAGCGTCTGCCGGGACAGTAGAGAACGATTCTATTGTCGCGTCACTCGATGACGAGGCGTTGGGATTTGCGGGTGGAACTATGGGCTGTTCCGGAACAGCATTGATAACATCGGGCGACTTTACTCCGTACATGACCGCCTCTCTTTCTAGCGAAGTTCTTGTGGTATGAACGCCAGCAACACACCCCTTAACGCATTGTTTTCGATCTGCCTGTCTTTATGTATTCTCTCCAATGCAGCGCTCTTTTCAACTATCTCTACATCAAGGGCTTGGACTTTCTTCTGCAATCTACTTACCTCTGGATCGTCTTGATGCTGGTAGGCTGCAAGTTTGAGGGCCGCGTTCTGGAGTTCGCGCTTCTGCTGTTCGTTGAGTTCTACGTTCATAATTCTCCTTGTGTTGTCTAATGTTCTACCACATCTATTCAGCGTAAATCAAGGATACAGTGAATTGGTCTTTATATTCACAGTTCCGTTAGAGCATCGTGTTACATAGTAATTGGCGGCATCCGCCGTAAACCCAACATAGTTGGTGGTATTGGCAAAGTAGAGATAGACGTTGGTAATCACCGGAGAAGGAATGAGCGCAACCTTCACGTTATTGTTCTCAACATAGGTTGTGATGTTGGTTCCTCCCTGCACGTTGGCCGGGGTTGTGTAGGCTACGGGCATCCTGACTGCTATCACAAGGTTTGACCCACACTCGAAATACCAGTTGTTTCCGGCAGAGGTAGTAAGGGTTTTCCACTTCACCACAAGCTGAGCGTCGGAAGGAACGATAACATTGCTTGGACAATCAATGGTGGTATTGAAGTCTGTCCAGTTTGGGCTAAGGGTAACGGCCTGTCCTGTCTCGAATAATTCCGGTTCCGCACCGCTGGAATACCTGATATAGATTTCGGGTTTTGCCGTCGCCGTCTTGCCGTTATCGCATTTCATTCGTGCGGTTATGGAAGCTATGCCCTGCCGAATCGTGGTAATGAGGTTGGTGTTGCTTATCCAGTTTGTGAGATACGTATTCGCCGTCATGGGTAGCGTTATCACGGTGTTGCTATGCGTTGGTCGGAATGTTCTGGCATCCAGATATCCGGCCCTGAGACTGGTGTTGGTGCTGGCATACAGAACCGATAGACTGCCTATGGCTTCATTAAGTTGATACAGCGTCACAAACTCGTCATTGTTGGTAGATCTGATTCCGCGAGTTATGCCAGAGAACGTAACATCGGAGGTTTGGTTAGTGTGCACCAAGAAAGAAATGTTGTTCGTAGTGCTGTTGGTGGTCCCGGTTCCCAGATATGAATAGACATTGGTTCCATCCGTAACCATGATCCTCTGTTGCGCCAAACATGGCAACGCAATCATCATCAATGCTATGATAAGTTTCTTCATGTCACCGTCACGATCTGGGTATCAGGCCCGATAGATCCAAGTGTTCTGAGAGTTAGGTTTCCAGTAACTATACCACCGGAAGATATTCCGGAATTACTGGTTCCGCTGTTTGAGCCGTGTGAATACGTCTTGGCCGCAACCACATTGAATCCACTGTTGGTCCAGCTTGCCGATTCGTTTCCGTCAGTTCCGCATAGTTTGCGCTCGTTCCACTTCACTGAAAACGCAGCAGAAAAGTTCTTGTCATACAGAACGTAGTTCTCCCAATCAATAGAGTAGTATTCATTGGAGTCATACATCTTCCTTGTATTCCACGCTATTGAATCGTCGCCCGTTGCATCCATCATTACCTGAGTGTCCCAATTTAGAACGTCGGTTCCAGAATCAGACAACTTCTTGGTGATCCAACTGACTGAAGGATTGCCTCCATCCTCGTACAAGTACCCATCATCCCAATTACACCTTGCCGTTGTTCCATCGTCAGGATCGTACAGATATCCATTCGCCCAATCCACGGTCTTTTTCTCTGCGCCTGCTGCTCCATAATGAAGCACACAGTCTTCCAGTTCTATGCGTAGAGGACCTGCTACGTTCTGGCCGGGAACTCCTTTCAAAAACCCTATCGTGAAGAAGTTGACGGAGGTATCTAGGTTTGTCTCGTAGGCCCCGTCATGCGATCCACCTTGTCTTGCATATCTATAATCATGGTCTGTGTTAGCTTTTTTATCGGCATCGTCGGACGGACTGGACGCTGCATAACTGAGACTGGTGTGCTTGTACTTGGGCAACTTGTTAGCATTGAGATAGACCTTCATGGTCTGTTCCGCAAACGCGGCGTCCAACGCCTGAACGTCTATAGTGCCATTAGCTACGTTTGTGGGCCTGCTCTTGTGTCCAAGGTATACATATCCGGCATCGTAGATATAGTTGGTGAACCCTGCCGAGGTGAGGGCGTCGGTGGTTTGGGTCGGGGGAGTGAAGGCCCCGTCTAAAGCGTAGTCTTCCAGCGATTCTACGAAATCAGCATTACTGGTTCCGGGTATATTTGCGTTATGCCCAACACCTGTACAAGTGAACCTCCACAGCAAATCATCAGAATCCACCCCGTCTGCCTTCTTGTATGGATTCATATAGTCTTTGCTTGCGGTAAGATCGAATCCATAAAGCCCAGCGTTTCCTGCGCTGTTTTTCTCCAGTGAGTTGAACGCGGTTCCAGCCACCTGAGAGTCGAGGTTGCTCTTGTACTCGAAGTAGTAACCAAGATGAACTTGAGTTACATAAGGTATTCCGGCTGCAAAATCCATCTTTACTATACCTGCCACAAACGATGATAGGGTTGTGGGAGGGGTAGGCGCGGCAAACTCTGCTGTCAGATTATTTGATGGTACTTCATTGAAGATAACATAGATACTTCTCGGGCTGGTGATTTCTGATATAGCTCCCACCATGTCATAACCAGTGGCCGTAGCATCTGCTATTGTTGCAGAAATAGGATCATTGGTGGTGGTGGTCAGCATTCTCACCCACGTACCCTGATATATCCTGATGTCCCAATTCGACCCATTCCACACAGGGCAGATTTCAAACATCTGGAAGTTCCTGCCCTCGTCGTGTATGTTGCCCCCGGTCCAGAGTTGGTCAATGTTGGTTATCACGGATGATGCCATGGTCACTTTGGCTATGATCCTGAGATCCCTAACCTTGCACGTTGGATAGAGAGCCTGAAGCGCTGCCTCGGTGGGGATGGAAGCAGAGAAATTGGCATAGAGTATTCCGGTTGCATCACATCTTGCTATCCATACCCATCCTCCGGTTCCGGTTATTGCCACCTGAACTGTTCCGGAAACAAGTGGACCTGCCGTAGCGAGGTCCATGTCCTCCAGTGTATCGCCTACCCTCCTATACCACGTTCCACCATGTACGCTGACGTTTGTGGAGTCATACACCGTCACTCCGAAGTGGAGATTAGAACTGCCCACCGGAGAAGTGTGTATAGGTGGTGGTATTACAGAACTTACCCATTCTTCTGTTGGAATGCTGGATTCTATGGCCCCGGCCTTTCTCGCCAATTTTGCGAGATCACTTTCGAGGAATCCGACATCACCTTGAATGCGTTGTTGCGTCTTGAGTATTTCAGCAATTAACGCTTCGTCAGCGCCTATGGCCTGAGCGTTGGCGCGGATCTTTTGCTTTTGCTGCGCCATTTGTGTTTCCACATCGGAAACAGTGGGTACATTTTTGAATGAACGCGGCGAGACGTTGCCCTGAGGCCCAATGTGAGATTTAGCGACGGGGGGAGTGGCATCAGGAAACGCATCGTTTTTGGGCGACATCATCCCCTGCGGACCTTCCTTGGACCTATCTATTGCCATGCTATGCCTCTGACAGTTTCTTGGTATTCGGGTTGTTTGCCGTGGTAAAGGCTCCAGTCATAAGAGCAACAGCTTGCCATACTGACGCTCTGGGAGCGCTTACCCTAATGGCATGCCAGTACTGTCTGTTGCCAACAGTGACAAGTCTTACCCCCGAACCCTCGAACGGATATCTGGTAGCATCAGAACTTGGCAGCGTGTCCGCCTCAAAATCATATGGTCCACCATCTCCAGATATGTAGACATATGCCCAAGCTGCCTGATAACTGGTTGTCCACCATTCGTGAACTTCGTATGTCAGAATCCTGTATTTCGTCCTGTCGAGATCCCCATACCACTCGATCTGACGTATCAGATAATCAACGTCTGCCACGGTGACAGAGTTTGATGTAGTATCAGGCGTGGAGTTGTACGTGCGAACAACTTTCTCGCCATGCCACGTACAGTTTTCGTCCATCTTGGCTCTTACCCAGCCATAAACCCCGGCCCCCAACGCCAGCGCCTCTAGGTTTGCCTTGGAATATCCGCTAAAATAGAACACGGTATCGGTGTATCCATACCTGTCATACGACGGAACCAATCGTTCATACGTCCATCCTGCCGCATTCGTACTGCTTTGAGCGTCCTGACCTGTCTCAGTTATTACGCCATCGTAGAGTCCGTCGCCTCTCGCTGTTATGCGTATGGTTCTCACTTCATGCGTAAGAGCGTCATCATGCGTGAGAACCCAAGCATCTATCTGCGTAGACGTATACCCCCACACCATCCACATATTTAGGTCAGTGTCACATGTCAGAGGCAGACTGGTGACGGTTATTGCTCCTCCAGTGGTGGTCTTCTTTCTCAATACCAGATCAACCGTTCCATCCCTCATGCTGTACGAGGCTGACGCACTCTTACCGACCCCCGTCTTCCATGCGTCAAGGATGGTTTGGGCTATATCCTTGGGGACTTGCCAGCAATAGATTACGTCAGCAGCATCATCCCCTCCATAATCCGAAAACGCCTGAAGGGTATACTGGGGCTGGGCCATGGTAACAACCACATTGCACGTTCCGTCCTCCTGCTTCTGTACTCGGGCGAATATCTTGTGCCACTCTCCGTTGAAGTTCGTTCCATCTACGGTAAACGCCGGAATCGTTCCTGCTGTATTGTATTCATCGGAAAGACTGGTTACAGCCGCCTCAACATAGACTGGGTCGAAGTATGGAAACAGTATGTCCAGCCATCGCTCGGGATTATCGGAGGCCGTATCTGCGCTTATTGTTCCTGCGCCGGGAAGATCGTCGGATGTGTTGCCGGGGAGGGTATTTCTGCTTATGATCCTTGCCTCATCCCAATTTATCTTGGTGGCTAACCCCTGCCTGAGCGTAACTATGATCCAGTGTTCTTTCTCGGACTGAGAGATGGGAACAATCATTTCCCTGACGTAAGCCTTCCTCCACCTTCCAATGAACTTCTCGCCCTCTATAATTGGATCATCAACGTAGTTCCTGACCTCGGTGTTTGTGGCCCATGTGAATAGTTCAAGAAAATACCTCATATCGCTGGCTGTGTCGGCAACAGCCTCTTTGAAGCATACGCTAATTTCGGCATCGCTCGTAAACGAAACCGAGGTGCGGTCGAAGTTTCGCCAGAAGAAACCGTTTTTGGGATCTAACTTCTCCCGGCATAGTTCAACATTGATCTTCTTGGGATCAATAAGTCTGCCGTTTTCCATTATTCACCTCTTGTTGAGTGCATACCCTCATTGAACGCAAAGATGTTGTTGTGCTTATCCCTTGGATTGGGAAGTCGTTTGAATGCAGGGTTGAGTTTGATGGTACTTGCCCATGCACCGTCCAGTTCGTTCTGACTCACCGGCCTCAGAGTCTTTGCCTCGGGTAGTTTGCGAAGGGTAAGCAATTCCAGAAGCGAAGAACTAGGGAGAACTATCATATCCTGATCCCTGTATAATGGATCAGGGCATTTCCAGTAATACACCACTACCGTTCGATCCTCCAACTCCTCTTCCGAGGCGTCGTATATGTGCATCTTCTGCGTTTCGGGAGGTCGCACCATGAATGGACAGTTGGTTCCGGATTGTGATTCACCTTGGTAAGTTGGCGTAATGCTGTACGGAGACGTGTTTGACCCTATCTTGTAGTACCCCATCTGGGAACCAATCCTCATGTACTGACCGCTTACCGTTCCACCAGCCGCTACATAGGCATCTACCGCAGTTGAAGCAAACGATGATCCACCCTTGTTGACGACAAGATCCTCTGCATCTATCAATGCGGTGTCCGATCCCCTGACCCGGGTGAACCTGTATCCATACTCATCTTCTTCCATCGCGGAAGAGTCTCGTTCAATAAACTCATATTCCTCATCATGCTCCCGTACTGCATCTATCCCGAAGATATTGGAGGGGAGCCACATTCCTGCCCCGGTTGGACTGACCGACGCAAAGTTGACCTCAACAGAGGTCCTGAGGTTGTACCAAGATACATTCCTGCATATCTCAGCGTACTGTATGTTGATAGTTCTCCAGATCCTTGCCTTGAGCGCTGTGTTGTTCTCTGCGTGACAGGCATCCACCACGTTGTCGAAAACAAATTTGACTGGAATCATATTCTCCTTGTCTTCACCCTTCCCCTGAAACTTGTATTCGGAGTGGGCGACCAGCAATATCTTCGATTGAAACTAAACCATACACTACCGTATTCCCGGCGTTCTGACAATCGTTTCCTTTCTGCCACTGGACCAGTCTCGGGATAGAAGCACCAATCAACAGGAATCCAGTATTCGCCCTCGTTTTCAGGGCCAACACAATACGTCACGTAGGCGTGTCCACCCTCTTCTCCGTCCGCTGTTACATATCCGCATGTAAGCCGAAAACGGCGGGGATCGCAGGACGCATTCAGCAGGAGGCTTAATATCAGGAGAGCGCCATCCTCGCAATCGCCACGCCGTAAGACAAGGGTTTCGGTCGGAAACATCCAGAACTCAGGTCTACCAAGTTGACCCTCGTCAGATGTGTACTTGAGATTTTTGATCACCCATTGCTGGACAATATCAATCTTCTGGTGTTCAGATAGATCAGGAAGGGTGTATCCTTTGAACATCTCCCTGACCTGCTCTTTCAGAATAACATCGTTATCGAACACAAATTGCCTTACGTCCATTGGCGTGTCGATCTGTTTGCCTGAAACAATCAGCATTCGACCATCATAAACTTGGGCAATCTTCGGGTAGTTGTCTTCCCATTGCTGCAATGTTTTCATCAGTACTCCGTTGTTTTCCCGTCACACTAGCCACCTTCCACAAACTCGTTGGCATGGCAAGCATCGAGGGGTAGACCTTGTAATCCGGCACGTTGTTCAGGAGCGTCCGAACCGGATTGACCTTGCTGAAGACAAGTTCCGAACAAAACCATTTCCTACGGTCATCGCCGCCACGTCTTGTCAAGAAATGCAGGATGCCAAAATAATCGTATTTTTTACCCACCTCTTTGCATAAGGCTTGCCAGATAACATGCGCCTCGTAGTCGGTCAGCGGGTCAATGAAATCAAAGTAGTCGATGTGCGTATCGTTGTTGTGCTGAATCCATTCGTTCTTAACCAGCCTAACCCCGCCAGCCCATGCCTCTATCACCTCGCCTGTCTTCTCGTTGCGAAAGGCCGCGTGACTGTAATCGCCCCAATTGAACCACTCGATTGTGCGGGATAACAACGACGTGCCTTTGTAGAGCAGGATCACGGCGTCTTCACCGTGGCAGGTTGTTCGACGTGATGGCGCGGGGTAACTGGTTTGTCTTCCAGAAACAACTTGGTTACGGCGTACATGCCAAGCCCCACGACAAGACCACCGGCTACGGCTGACAATATCTGATTCATCCATTGTGGTGCACTGACCTTTTTATTCTTCAGATCAAATACGGCGGAGGAATCAGGATCGTTTTTGCCGCGCTGTTTGTTTTCATCAGTTTCGCGTTCGCCCACAAAATACAGCACCCTGTCAACCTTCTTCATTATCTGCTGTTGTCCGTCCGCGATTGCCTGAATGTTGTCGCGGTTCTCTTCGGCTATGTTGATCAAAAAGATAGCCGCCTTTCCATTTTCGACAGCAAGATCAATGTGGGGCTTGCAATCAGGGTTTTGTACTGGCGCTGACTCAGCAATCTTGCATTTCGTCTTCAAGCGGTCTGCTATGTCGGATAGATTCTGAGTTGTCGCGTTAAACGTCATCTTCATTCTCCATTCTACTCACGTGCGGGGAAGCCCGGACTGTGCCGAGCGTTTGTCTTGCAAAGCTATGTGACGGCCTTCGTCTTCGAGCCTCCCCGCCGCGAAAAATTCAAATCCACATTCGCACTTGTCATTTCGTTTCGTCCATTCACCACAACGCGGACATCTCCTGAAACTGCATGACGGGCAGCGATAACTGAACACCACACACCCGCAATGTCCGCATCGTCTCATATTGCACTGAAC
>JAQUAU010000024.1 GCA_028687085.1 Minisyncoccota bacterium
TCTATGTTGGCGATGAAGTGAAGCAGAGGACTTAATCTACGACACAAGGTCTAGCCTTCAGGGTGGATACAAGCTGCCTCTACTTCGTGTTATGGTAGCTAACCACAACGGTTGGTAAGATACAAGGTTGGATCGACTGGCAAACCAAAGGAAATGAGTTTGCAGAACTGTCGGATAACTGCCCCTTTTGTACCTCACATGCAGCCGACAAAAAAGATCAGATAAAAAAAGTTGGGCAGGAATATGACAAAAACACTATCAAAAACCTTCTTGGCATAATTGCGGTGGTCGAAAAGCTGGGCGATTACTTTTCTGATGAAGCCAGAGGCAAGCTGACAGCAATCACTGTCTTGAAGGATGGGATTGAAAAAGAGCATGAGGCATTTCTTGCCACTGTGAAAACGCAGATCGACAACTTCACCGAAAAACTGGAAAAGCTCAGAACACTTTCCGCGTTTCAGTTCAAAGATGGTGAAAAAGTCGCCGATAAACTTCCTGCATACAAACTGGATTTGCAGTTTTTCTCCGAACTTATGTCAAACAAAATGCAGGTCGCCATCGCTCCGATTAACGCCTCTATAGATGCAGTTATCGAGCAAGCAGGGCAGCTACAGGGAAAGATCAATCAACAACGAAGCGAGATGAAGAAGGCCGTCGAGCGGCATCAGAAAAGTATCAATGAATTTCTTGAATATGCCGGATACCGCTATGCAGTTGAAATTTTCGGTGAAGGCGAACAAGCGCAACTAAAACTGCGGCATATAGACCACGAAGAACATCTAAGCGGCGGCAATCAGCACCTCAGTTTTGGTGAAAGGAATGCGTTTGCCATTGTTCTTTTCATGTATGAGTGTCTGTCCAAAAAACCGGACCTGATCATTCTGGATGATCCAATATCCTCATTCGACAAAAACAAGAAGTACGCCATTCTGGAAATGCTCTTTCGCCGAGATGCGGATTCATGTCTGAAGAGTAAAACAGTTTTGATGTTGACTCATGATGTGGAGCCTATCATCGACACCATCAGGTCACTTGAGAAAAAATTCAGCAATCAGACTTCGTCGGCGTTCCTGAAGTTGGCAGCAGGACAAATATGTGAATCCTTTATTGGCAAGGATGATATTCAAACCTTTTCTCAAATTTGCAAGAGTGCCGTTGCGTCTGAAAAGCATGATGTAATCAAGTTGATTTATATGAGGCGTCATTATGAAATAGCTGACAATAAAGGTGATGCTTATCAGGTGCTATCTAACGTTCTCCACAAGAGAGAGCGTGCAATAGACACCAGAGAGCCGAAAGGATTAGATGACAAACACCCGGAAATGGAGCCAACCAAGTTCGCAAACGGATGTGCTGAAGTATCGAATCAACTGAATGGCTTTTCATACCCTGATCTGTTGAATCGAATCGCTGACATTAGTGCCCTGAAATTGCTTTATGGCGCTTGCGCAAATGGGTATGAAAAACTTCAGGTTTCACGTCTGCTTGGGCTTGATGTTGGAAATTCTGTTATTCAGAAGTTCATTAATGAAAGCTACCACATCGAGAATGAATTCATTTGTCAGCTTGATCCAGCCAAATTCGACACTATCCCAGAATATGTCATTGCAGAGTGTGACAAACTCTTGACGCAGGCCGAGGCATGAGTAGTCATTGTTCTTCAATATCCCCTGAAACACTGTGGTCACAGCTGGGCATTCGCGACGGTGAATTCCCCCAACCACCATTGGTGGCCAGGCATTTCGATTGTGATAAAGCGACTTGAAGGTGCAGTTCCTGCAATCGCTATAACTATGTATAGTTCGCCACCAGCAATGTCTGCTAGCGTATGGGGCGGCAGAAAAAACTGTGCATAGGTGCCAATTGCGGAAGTTCACTCATATTAAATTCAACGACGAGTTCCATTAAAATAGCGTTCCTGATAGCAGCTCATTGTGAAACAATCTCAAATGCGCGTGAGCGAAGAAATCCAAACTGGGAGACTCAATGAGCAACGCAGGTATTTACTCCAACCGGGGTGACGGTTACCAAACATTGGTAGCATTCGATTGGGCATTAACTGTCCTGACCGATCCAGATTTTCAATGGATCGAAGTTGATTCGACTGCGTATTCGGTTGATGATGTAGTGATCGGAAAAACAGACGGCACGATGATTTGCTGCCAGTGCAAAAAAAACCAAACCGATTTCAAAGCATGGACGATATCTGATCTCGCGGATGAGTTGGACAAGGGGTTCGGATTATTAGAACTCAACAAGCAAACTGAAGTCCGCTTTTATTCGCGCAGCCCATTTGGTGAACTCGCCAAACTGCGCGAACACAGCACTACGCAAGCCGATGAAGCCAGCTATTGCGCAAGCTTGGGTAAAGAGCTTCAAAAGGTTGATGCCGCATTGGCAAAGCGCCTTGCCACCCATGCCTCCAATCTCTCAACCTACGATTTCCTGCGCCACACAAAGTTTGAATCCAGTAACGAACTGGATCGCATGATGACTTTGCTTCAAGAACGTTTGCGTTATATGGCAAGCAACTCAAGGGTTGCATTCGATGCCCTCTGGACGCGCCTCGATCAACTTGGGGGGCGCATGGAAGGCGGCAGCGTAACCACCTCCACCCAGTATCGCCTGACCAAAGAAGATATCAAGGCTGTTCTGCATCACGCAGGAGCCATGCTGGTTCCTATCATGATCATTGCGGAAGTACGAGCATCGTTTGCCAGCACTTCGTCCATCGGCAGGTCATGGCATCGAGACATTGCGGGGGAGCTCATTCCAAGCCCGACTGTCAACGAGCTACTCGCAGCCATTGATGCTAGGAAACGCTCTATCTTGCTTACGGGGTTGCCGGGCTCGGGCAAAACCTGTGTGATGCTGGATTTGCAACAAGCATTGGAGCAACGAGCACAAACCCGCACAGATATGGTGCCTCTTTTCATCCAGTCGCGCGAATTCGCCGATCTGGCGACAGCACAGGAACGCCAGGCTCAAGGCTTGTCTGAGCAGTGGGTAGAAAAAGCTGCGCGCATGGCTGAAGACGCGCAGGTGGTCGTGGTCATTGACTCTTTGGATGTTTTGTCTATCGCCCGCGAGCATCGCGTGCTGACTTACTTTCTGGCGCAAATAGACCGTTTGCTATTAATCCCGAATATCACCGTTGTTACCGCTTGCCGCGACTTTGACCGGCATTACGACCGCCGAATTGCCGAACGGCAATGGGATGTCGAATTGAAGTGCCAACCCTTGAACTGGGATGCTGAAATTGCGCCCCTATTTATCAAGCTCGGTATTGACACGACGAGCATTGATACTGTCACCCGCGAGCTGATCCGAAATCCGCGCGAGCTGGCATTGTTTGTCGATCTGGCTCAGCGCGAAGGCAGCTTCAACGTGGTGACCAGTCAAGCGTTGGCACAGCGTTACCTCGACACCATCGTGCGTGCCGACGCTGCGCTGGGAGAAACGGCGATGCAAGCGATTGAAGCCATCGCGAATGAAATGCTGAAATCACGCAGTCTGGCGGTGCCGTATCAGCGCTTTGTCGCCTCGCAAGATGTTCTTCGCCTTCTGCGCAGCCTCCACGTGCTGCAAAAAACCCATGATGGAAAATTGACGTTTGGGCATCAAACCCTGTTGGATGTGTTGGTGATCAGTGGTGCTGTGCGTAGTGGTGATACGCTCAACGAGTTCATTCAACGTTTGCCGCCCGTACCCTTCGTGCGCCCAAGCATCCGTAGTTTCGTCGCGCAGTTGGCGACGGGAGAACGTCGTGAATTCAGAAAACAACTGCGAACGGTATTAACGGGTAGCGCAGCCTTTCACATTCGCCGCCTAGTCGCAGAATCGCTTTCCGAACAGATACCAATGGATGATGATTGGGCTCTGATACGTGACTTGCGCGATAAGCACCGCGAAGTATTTCAGGTGATTTATAGCCAAGCAGGGCTGATTGAGTGGCATCACTTTTGGGTCAGGAATCTACTGCCACTTTTGAACGATACACGGGATGCTGAGGGGCTGACGGCGCATGTGCACCGGGTAGCGCAGTGGAAGAACGAAGATGCTGCCGGGGTGTTGGCGTTCTGGATGGAAGTGCTATCGCTGAATTTGCTTGATGGCAACAGGGTTGCCGAGCAGCTAGGTTTTTATCTATCTGAATTTAAATCAGAAAATTTGAGTCTGGTTACACCCTTTCTTGAAAAGTTGCTTAGTATGCCGCGATCAGAACACAGTTTTCTTGGATGTGCAGTCGCGCGGTGTGTGAAAGCTGGTGCTTTGAAAGACGCCTGGCTATGGCGTTATATAGCTGGAGACATCAGCAATGATGACATGATTAGATATCGGTTTGATAATAAATTGCATTGCCAATCCCATGAGTTTGGAAACAACAATGACAACTTTTTACTTCAGCGAATGGAGCAATCCAGCACGTTGTTGAACTTGGCGATGGAGTCTATTGAGCAGTGGAGTCAGATTAAGTCATCACGCTATGGCAATACTAGCATAGGCTATCGTAGCGAATTTCTGGATGTAACCTCATACGACGATGCTCACACTCAGACTGACCATCGGCACATAGACAGTGAACGGATTCTGCTGGATGCTATGGAAGCAGCCATCCTTAACCATGCAAAAACACATTCAGACTGGTGGCAGAGCAACAGAGAACGCCTGAGCTTCAACCTAGAAGGCGCATTACGCTACTTCGCTATTCGCGCGTGCACAACGTTCCCCGAACTCAATATTGACTTGATCGGCCGCATTTTGCGTGATAAAAAATTGCTTGAGTCTGATCTTTCTTACGAGTTAGCCACCTTAATACAGACAGCTTTCATCTACCTCGACGAACCCGCGCAAAATGCTGTATTAAGCACAATTCTAACGATACGAGAAGATGATTTGTCGGATGAGAGCTACCGTCCCTGGATATTGAAGGCTAGAGCAGAATTTATATCCACTATTCCATGCCATCTGCGCTCTTCCGAAGCGCAAGCGCTACTGGATACTTACGAAACAGCATCTGGGGCGTTGGTGCGGCAGCCATCCATCGGAATGCGTGGCGGCATAGTTTCTGCGCCATTCACATTTGAGATATTTCTTAATGCCAGTGATGATGGTGTCATGCGTTTGTTGGCGCACTACTCAGGATACAAAAGTAATTACGGTGATTTTTTGGTTGGCGGATCGGGTGAGGTTGGCGGGCAACTACGTGAAGCAGCATCTCGCCACCCATTACGATTCCTGCAACTATTATCCACATATCGGTCAGGCATTCCAGATCGCTTTCGTGATGACATCATGGATGGTGCCGCCAATTATCTTGCACATCGTTATGGCAACTTGCAAGCCAATGGTACATGGATTCCACTTGAAGAACCTGATGCTCATGCTTTGGTGAAGCATATCCTCAACGAACTGGAAAAGCACCCAAGTCATTGGCAGCTGAATCGCTCTGCATCCAAAGCTCTTGAAGCTTGCGCCCACGTTATTGACGACACGCAAAATGCGGAACGACTTGTTTTTTTGGCAATAGGATTTGCGAATCTTAGAGAGGAAAGCACCATCCGAGGAGATTCGGTTGATTTGCTCACCACTGGTATCAACATGATGAGCGGTAACGTTTCCGACGCTTTGATGATAGTGGCAAATAAACTCCAAGAGCAAGATATTCCATTGCCCGAATTATTGGTGCCCACGCTACGCCGTTTTGCTGGCAACGAACACCCCGCAATTCGCGCCTTGATCCTGCGGCGTTTAGCATATTTGCAAAGTATGAACTCTGAGTTGGGCTGGGATTTATTCCAACTTGCTATGCAGGATGCCACAGGTCTTTGGCAATATGCTGAACCCTGCCTTTATTACGCATATCACAACAATTTTGAAAAAGTGTCTCCCTTGCTGGCACGCATTTACAGCGAGGGTAGCGGTAAAGACTTGGAAATGTGGGGACGTATTTCGGCCTTGGCGGCTCTGACGAAGCAAATTGATTCTGCTGTTTGGCTTGAAGAGCTGAAAACACTTGATGCCACAGATGCATGGCGTGGAGCCGCCAGCGTTTGGACTAACTCTGAGAATATCAAACGATATCGGGATCAGTGCCTCGCGGGTATCACTGTTGGACTAAGTGCTAGTTATTCTCATGCTATGGCACTCGCGCAGCAGCTAGATCATGTTTTTCGTGATAACTCGCCACCAATTTCTATCCCGATAGAACTAATTTGCCTCTGCTTTACTGTGTTCGAAAGCGATACTGATAACAATAACAAATATCGTCGCCTATATTGTTTTGATGAATGGCTTAATGCCACATCGCATCGCGACCCAGAGCATGCTTTAGCTGCAACCGAGATTTACCTAGCCTATGTCAACCATACCCAGGCGCATCTGTTCCAACATAAAAACACCCTCACTCAGCTAATAACCCGTCTTTTTGCTGAAGCTGAGGAGAGAGAAGAGTCCGATCATGGGGCGATGCTGCAACGCGTTGTATCCGTTCAAGACACGCTTTTATCATTAGGGGTAAACGGTATTGATGATTGGCTAAAGGCGGCCGAGAGACAATGACTATTTCATCGGAATACGCAGTGTGTGCTCGCAGTCGCATTTTGAGAACGATACTATTCGGGATGATTTGCGAGCATTATGGCTGGCGGGTTTCACCAGAAAACGCTGATCGATGACGGTGGCGACACCTTCCCACTGTATTTGTTCGTTAAGATTAACGAGTAAGTTGAGTAAGGTCACTCACCATTTTTTGACTAATGACGCGGTACGGATGGCTGGCTACCGCCTCTTCGGCGCAAGAGGTTCTAATATTTTCTCAGGACTTAGCCCGTACTTTTCAGCATTAACAACAACCTGTTGGAGTGTTTCTGTTAACTCATCAAGTTGCCTCTCTAGTTTTTTATTGTCTTCAGTCAGTCTCTGACAGCGCTCTTGTAAAGATAGTCTGTGATATTTACTATCCGATGCACCTGATAGTTTCAGTTGTTTTTCACGATATTCATCTATAACTTTGGCACGTTCACCAACTAGCGTGGAACGGCTAGATAAACCAAGCTTCCTTTGTAGAGCTGACCTACTGATTTCTTCACCTTTGGCAAGCATCTCCGCAAGGTTTTCTGTTAAAGCCTTATCTAATTTTTCACCACGCATAATATTTACCCAAAATTAATCTTCACGAACAGCACTTCGCCTGCGTTTACCGTTTACAACTTTGCCTTCAGGAAATATCTGTATTGAAGTTCCAGGAGCATAAATCTCACGCGCAGCCTCCATACCTTTAAGTTTTCGCTCTTCAATTTCAATCCAAGTGTCAGCACCAGCATCGCCACACCCACACTGTTTCATACGATCAATGTTTTTTCCCTGCATTGCAATCAGCTCATCAAGTTGCATCGCCTCATTCGGATTTTCTGTCCTATGAAGGTGTGAGCATGAATCAAAACACTGGAGATGCTTGGGGCAGGGGGCTTTTGAGAAATCATGGGAACATGCTCCGTAGGGAGTGACATGAGCCGCCATGACGTGAGTTTCCAAAAACTCTTCTGCTTCCACTGGAGAACGAGCCCTTAGTTTGTTATACGTATTAGGAACGCTGCCTTGTATAGTGCCATCGCGGATGCCCTCTTTGAAAAGTTCTAGCCTTTTTTGTGGATTTCGAGTGTTGATAAATTCGTGAAGAGATGCATTTTTTTCCTCAATTGTTGCATGCTGATAATGAGGATTTTGTGAAATATCAGCACGTCCCAGCGCGAGTGCCTGTTGCGCCTCGCTCATACCAGCAATCTCGTAAAGCGTATTGCGCCAGTGGCGAGGCATATGTGTTGTCATGACAATGCGACTACCATCAGCTTCGGTTAAGCCACGGCGGTCGAATATAGATTCGTATCCGTGCACAGCTCCAAGTACACAGTTTAAATCAACGACAGTCAACTTGGCGACAACCACTCGGAGTAAGTTGTCCTTACGTTTCATGCGAAAATCCCCGTCAAACGCTAAGCCCAGAAGTTGTTCCTTGTAAAGCACGGGTTTGCCAGAATCGTCTGCAAGAGCCACGGTACTTGCAATATTTGTCCCGAAATTTTTATTCTTTAGCATTGCATGCTCAATATCACCAGCTCTATACTTCCCAGGTGATAGAGGAGTTACCCTCAGTTTTTTTAAAAATTTTTGAAGACCATCTTGGCTCGCAAACGAGAGATACTCCATGATTTCTGGGTAATACATCTCTTGATTAGGATCCAAATTCCACATCCGCTCAGGATTGATCCGCTGGAATTTTGCAACAACGCGCGCCTTTTCGGTCAATATTTTAAGTCGTTCCACGGCACGTCGAGCAAATGAAACATCCTGATCAGCAAACCAATGAACTCTATCCTGAGCTTTTTTCTCGGCGTAGTAACGGACTCCATATGTATTTATAGCCTCACCCGACTTCGGATTTCTAATTATGCGGCCATGAGCGTCTTTTTCTACACGCTCAACCCAGCAATCAAGTGGGATGTGAGTTACTTCATTGGCACGCTGGCCCATTGCGAATAACAGATCTAACGTTCGCAAGAGGATTTCCTCACCTTCGCTTATGGGATTGTTGGTCGCTATCGCATAAGCTTCTACGGCGGCTCTTGAAAACTCCTTACCCTCTGGCTCTTCATCTTTATGCTTCACCTTGAGATGTTGGCGTTTAGGTTTCTCGCTTGTCTTGTAGGCTGTCTCCGAAACTGATATGCCGAAGCTGTCGATTATGCTGCTGATCTTGGACAGATTTGTTGTAGCATCATACAATTGAACGTAGCCAATCTCAGCCAAGTAGTCGTGCAAATACTGAAAATGATAGTTTAGCAAGCTTATTGGACTCGTTTCATTCCTGAAATACATTACGTTGTAGAGCCGCTTCGCTTCATTAAGGTAGGCGTAAATTGCCCTAGCCTTAACTCCCAAAGAACGTTTTAAGTAAATCACTAATGCTTTGCAAAACTCAATAAAGGGGAGGGGAGTGGTGTTTTCTTAATCGGTTGATCAACATCACGTCCTCCAATTGGTTGGGCGTTGACGTTGAATACCAGATCAAAAGCTATTGCGCGGTAGCTTGGATCAAGCTTTAGTATTGACCAAGAATCTGAATCCCAGTGAATTTCAGGGTAAGCAGAGTCACATATTTTCCGCTCTGTAGCGATGAAGTTATTAAGATTGAGCTTTGCGACGCTCTCAGACTTCATGTTTTTTGCACTCCCTCAATACTGCTTTCGCGGATTCAATCGCAATTTCCAATTGCATGATGGGGCGACTATGCTGAAGGTCAATCGTCGTGGCCATAAAATTTATTGCCTGGTCCTGCAAAGCACCAATTACACGATCATGAGGGCCATCGACGAATGGGTGAAACTTTCTGCAGGTGTAGCATGCAAACACAGGATTTGAGTGACAATTACCATTCACATCACACGCACCGATACCTTCTATGTAATGCATGCCAACTGTTCCACGCACAATGCTGGTCGCGTCATTTAAATCTTCACGTCGTATAATCGTGCCTGTCATCAAGGACTTCATCAAGTACAGGTAAGTTTCATTTTCTCCTAGAGCACGAGTTTTAATTTTGGCGATACTTGGCGTTGCGGTGATATATGCACGAGCTGCAACCTCGGTTGAATGCCCCAAACGGTCGGCAATAACGGAAGGAGGAGCGCCTTGGTCGGCTAGAGCTTGACCCAGATGGTGTCGGAATGGGGTTAACGCTCCTTCAATATCAAGTTTCTCTATCCCAAACATAGATTCTAGAGCCTTGCTGACAACTATGCTTATTGCACTAGCTCCCCATCTATTTCCTCGATCATTTAAAAATATTGGGCTGTCCTTGCTGGCAGGTTTCATCAGTAAAATCTTGTTTAACTGAGTGAGCTTCTTGAGTGCATTGCCAAGCCGAACCGAAATATCTCGAGACGATGTGTAATCATCGCCAAGATGTCTATTTTTGTTCCGGCGTAAGCGAATGGAAAAGTAACAATCGCCATCGACCTTAATTTCTTTAAAGTCACACTGTTCCAGCATGAAAATTTGCAAGGGGCGCGGAGCAATTTCGTAGACTAATAACACCAGAGTTATATTTCTAAATTCGATATATAAATCAATGTCAAATTCATTTTCATTGATAGATTCGACGGCAGATAATTGCATGTCAATATATTGAAGTATGCGAACTTCCTGCTCATTAGTGATGTAATTCTGCTGTAAGAATATAGAGCTATATGGGTTTTGTTTTGGCGCTGAGAGATCGTTAACGATCTTTTGTATTCTCCGATCAAACAACGGTATGTCATGCGAAATTCCCCAATTGTAAAATACCCTAAAGTCAGAAAAATTTTCACGGCGATTTTTTGCGTATAGTTGAGAAAATATGGCTAATATTGAATCCAAAGAAAGATTGGAATTTAATTGATGTGATATATGTCGAAAAAACATATATTTTTCATAGACAGTTGGAGGTGACTTTGACTGTAACTCTTCAGTTAGATGATGTCGCCACAATGCAATAAGTGAATTGTCTACTCCAGCAAAAGAAGTATGATTCCAATTTATGGTGTACGTTGTGCCGCCGTAACTAACGTCCCATCGTTCCTGTGAACTGTCGAGAATGAATGAATCCCCTTGGACATTACCTTTCACTCTTACCATGCCAGGAGGCTTGTATGAGTAGATAAGTCCTTCGACTGGTAAAATTGTCGGGTAATTTGTAGAATCGAATATTGGTAAATTATTCATATTGGCGCACACGTTCCCATGCTGACTGTATGCGAGTCCGATTAAATTTATTAGCTAATTTTGCAATATATTTGTGTCCGTATTTTTGCGGCATTGGGCTAGTTGGACTCCATCCGCCGAGATAGCGTAACTTGTCTTGTGCAGCCTCTAGGGATATTTTTTGTGACTCGACCAGAAATTCTAAGAACTCATTAGCAAATGTATTGCGCAACTTGTGCGGCGAAAAATCGGGACTATTGAGTTTAATCTTTAACGGGTCGAACATAGCGTTAATCGATTTAGCTCCCAACGGATCACCACGATAATTTGTGAACAGATACATGTGTTGTAGTTTTTTCGGGTTTCCTGCACTTACTGTAGGGCGCCTAAAGTAATCGATATAATCATCCAATACTTCATACAGATTAGGAGTAATTTCTATCGTCCGTTCCAGTGTTTTAAATCCAGGTTCATATTTTCTAGGGTCGTTTGGATCTCCAGTCCTATCAACTAGCACGATGAAGCATCTTTCGTTAACCTCTTGAACATCTATAGTTTGCAGCTTCAATAATTCAGATCGCCTAATTCCAGTTTCTAACATAATATTGAAAATCAACCAGTTGCGAACTCTGCTCGATTTCGGGTAAGGATTTTCAAGTGCTTCAGGGTGAATGTAATTCCTTATTTCAGAGACTTGTTCAGGTTCCAGCCCATCAGATTTATTTCTCAATTTTACTGTCAACACATGGGCGTCGAACATGCGCTCCAATTGTTTCATCAACATGTCTTTGCGTCGAAGCACTTTGTCTAGTTGATCTGATTTTTCGGAGAGGTGCGTTACATAGCGATTTACGCACCATATAAGGAACAGTTTAACTGAGCCAAGATAAGTATTAACAGCTCCAGAACTCAAAAACTCATCAGGTGAATCGGGTTTAATGTTACCAACGCGGGCGACAACCTTGTCAGTTTTTCGTTTGCTTTTAATCCAATAGGCGAATCGGTCGTAATGAGCCAAGATGGAATCGAAATTCCGGTCAAGGGTAGCTAATTCAGGATCAAACCCTGTCTCCCAACAATAATCATAGAATGCCTTTATTGCTCTAACATCTTTGTCGATGGTCGAGCTCGCTTTGTATCTACGTGTCAATGTCACCCACAAGAGCGGCAATAAAACTGGTTGAAAAGTGTTTAGCCTAAACAGCAGTGGAATTCTTTCTCCTGTTGAATGGGTAACAGTTCGAACCATGCCTATCCGCTTGGTACACCCATTTTATAGGTAGTGACAATAATTCATATATCCGTTTGACACACTGAGTTATTGGCGGTAGCGTCCAATGGTATGAAGATAGAGCAACCAGAGACGAT
>JAQUAU010000088.1 GCA_028687085.1 Minisyncoccota bacterium
GTTGAACGAGAGGCTGGCACCGTGCACGGCATCGATTTCTCCGAAGCCATGCTCGATATCTTTCGGCAACACGTTGAGTGCGCAGGTCACCAGAACATTGCTATCCGGCACGGCGATGCGCAAGCGCTCCCTTATGCAGGTGAGATGTTTGACGCAGCGTTCTCGATGTTCGGGCTGATGTTCTTTCCAGACCGGAACAAAGGCTTTGCGGAAATCTATCGCACGCTAAAGCCGGGCGGCTCCATTGCGGTAAGCAGTTGGGCACCACTGGATCAATCGCCCGCCATGCAGATGATGTTTGGCGCTTTGAAAGCCATCAAACCCGACCTGCCGGAACCGCAACGGGCAGTAACCACTTTGGAAAACCCCGATGTCTTCAAACAGGAATTGCTGAATGCCGGATTCCGGGATGTGAAAATTCAATGCATCACCAAGGCGGCATTTCCGGTCGAGTCCATTGCTGTGTTTTGGGATGATATGGTGAAGGGCAGCGCCCCGATCCAGATGCTGAAAAAAAGCATGGGTGAAACTGCATGGCTAGAGCAGGAAATCCTGGCGATTAAATATCTCGAAGAGAATCTGCCATCCGTGCCCACTACGCTTTCGTCCGATGCCTGGCTGGGATTGGGGATCAAGTAACTGATCAAACCTGCTTTTGGTCGAGCGCTGCACGTCACGAGGGTCTGCTTTCGGGCAGTATATTTGCAAGGTTGTCTGGCAGCAATGTCTCGGCAACAGAATTCCGTGACAGTCTGCTTTAGGGCGGTCAAAATTTAGGTTCCGCTCAAAAAATTGGATGCCGGATAGCGGAACTTCGGCTAGTTCCGGATTCGTGACAATCCGGGTTTAATGCACAGGGACAACGCCTGCCTGCGGCAGGTCTCTGGCGAGACGGAAGCCGTTGTTGTTGAATCTGGCATTCGCGGTGCGCTTATAACGGTTGGCTGAGCGTGGCGTATCGGCATCATTGGACCACGAGCCGCCACGCAGCACCCGCGCATCGCATTGACCGCTGGTGTGACTCCGACCGTCACGCTGCGCATCGCTGTAGCGATTGTGGTAACAATCCTCGACCCATTCCCATACATTGCCGCTCATGTCATACAAACCCCAGGCGTTGGGATTTTTGGTGGCCACGGGATGAGGACTTTTACCAATTTTCTTATTGCCATACCAGGCTAGGTCGTCCAGATGGCGGCCTCCGCAATAACGCTGAGTTCCGCCCGCGCGACACGCATATTCCCATTCCGCTTCACTGGGCAAACGATAGTGCTTGCCGGATTGGGCGTTAAGCTTCACGATGAATTCCTGCACGTCATTCCAGCTGACATTTTCCACAGGACAATTGTCGCCGCAATTTTTGAAAGACAGTTTTTCCGGCAGGCTGCCCATCACTGCTTTCCACTGCCCCTGCGTCACTTCTGTCTTGCCCATCTCAAATTCATGGCCAATGTTTACATTAAGCACAGGCTTTTCATCGGAATCGCCGTCAGAAGAACCCATCTTGAAACTTCCCGGTGCAATGTGTCGCATCGAATCAGCAAAAATATCAGTTCGCGCGGCGATTGACATCGCCGCATCGTCAACAGCCTGGGTACGCTCTGTGGCAGCAACGGATAATGAATCACCATCCCCCCCCGATGATAACCAAACGATTACAACGCAGAGCAACGCGATTGCGAACATACCCCGCCTGCGATTGCTCAGTCCTTGCGTCCATTCTTTTGCTCTTGCCCATGGGAAAGCCGGCAGGGAGCGCGTCCAATTCGTCGGATCAAGGGTTTGCGAGCATTTCTTCGGCTCGACAGACTCGATCAGCGTAACCAGTTCTGCGGGTTCCGGTTCGACGTCGTCTCTGCCCTGCGCGTACCGTTCCCTATGTTGCTGTTCCAACCGAGTTTTTTCATCCAGCAGTTTTTTGAGTACGTCCTGTTTACTCTGGATTTTCTGCTGCTCGTTGGCCAAGATCAGTGGTGGTAGCGCTTCATTACGTCTTGATTTGAGCATCGGCTTCTGTATACCCTGCTCTGCGACGCGTAAAATCCCCTCCCCTTGAGTCTGAGGTTTTTTGTCAACAAGCGGTATTGTTTGCCTCTCCGTCGCCAGTGACATCGACTTACTCGACAATTTACGAATGTTAGCTAGCGAGTCCATCTGCATAAAGGCCAGCCTTAGCGCGCCGCTGTTGAATAATTCCGGCAGCGCGGTCGCACCTAGCGACTTAAATTTGGCTGAGTCTATGGAATACAGATCGCAGAGTTGCACAGCCTCGTTATCGGACGCGGCCTGATTAAGCGGCACAATCAAATCAAGTTCAGCCAGTTGGCTGAGCATTATCCCGGTACGCGCTATCTCCGTCTGATAATCCTGTATAAATCGCAGTTCGTCATGCACCCGCTGTTGCAGCGTGCCCTGATCGTCTATCAGCAATTCACCGCTTACGGCATTAAGTGCAGCGCACGACTCAACCACACGTACAATCGACGATTCTGCCTGGCTATCTTCCGCAATAACAAACGGATAGTGCTGCACACGAGCAGGAATATAAGCACCTGTCCAATGGCCAGCCGCATTGACGAACAAATTTTGACCAGCCTGCACGCCGAGCAGGGCAACAAGCTGGAATTGCTGATCGGGTCCACGGACAAATACGACAGGATATTCCTGAGTGGCTTGTGCGAGCTCCGTGCCGACTATCGTCAGCGTCATGCAATTACGAACAAATCCGTAATTTACTTGTAACGCATCGAATCTTAAATTGCGATGCGAGTCCGGATTAAGCGCAACAACTTGTTTATAAAAGTCAGAATTGATCATTTGAAAACAGTAGCGTAATGCCAGCAGCGGCGGATTCATGCACGAAATGCAACTCTATATACAGACTAGGGTGCGCCGATTAATTATCTTTATCGTTCCCACTTATAAGCAGTGATTTTGCAATCGTTTTTTTGAGTGCTTAGTC
>JAQUAU010000089.1 GCA_028687085.1 Minisyncoccota bacterium
AGGTTGTTATCACCATCGCTCTTTTTGCGATCCTCGTGCTCGGCGTTTCTCAGTTGTACCTGGTGTTCGGACGTACTATCACCGAACAGAGCGGAGCGATACGCGTTACGCTTGGCGGGAGTGCTCTTATGGACGCGGTACGGAGTGCGGGTCTGCAGGCCAGTCATGTCGTCGCGACGCACACCTTCTCCGGCACTCCCCTCGCCTCTGGCGCGACAGCTGCTCTCTTTGAACTCCCGGCGGTGAACGCGTCAGGGTCGGTGATAGCAAATACCTATGATTACATCGGCATCTATGCAGAAGGTGCGCAGGCGTATCGCGTTATTGACGGCGCTCCCGGCAGTGTGCGCCTCTCGGGAAAAAAGAGGTTAACCGATGCCCTCGATGCGCTCAGCTTCACCTACGACAATGCGAGCTTCTCTGCGGTAACGAGTTTTATCGCTGAAGCGACGACGAGCGTCGCAGTGCATGGGCGGATTATGCAGACGCATCTGCGCGAACATATGTACCTACGAAACCTATGAGTACCACCTTCTCTCGCGCTTCGCGCGGCTATATCGTTATATTCGCTTCGGTCATAAGCGCCATCATCATGACCATCACGACTGCGTTTTTCGGCTACTACGGGAGCGCCGTACATGCCGAGCGGGTTGCGCTTGCGGGGACGCAAGCGCAGGCTCTTGCCGAGGCAGGTATCGACAAAGCCATATATGAACTCAATCAAAACGGCAGCTACACGGGAGAGAACAACACGGCGCTTGGCGGCGGGACGTTTACGACATCGGTCGCTTCTATCGACAGCATCACAAAGAACATAACCGTCACCAGCTCGGTGCCGAACAGCTCCACGCCGGTTGCGACAAAGACTATCCGCGTAACCGCGACGATCGATTCTTCTATTGTGTCGTTCCGGTATGGCGTACAGGTCGGACAGGGCGGCGTATCGATGAGCAACGGTTCAACTATTACCGGCAATCTATTTTCCAACGGCAATATCACGGGAAGCGGTACGATCACCGGCGATGCAACGGTCTCTGCCGGTGTCAGTCCGGTCGCGGATCAGCAATGGACAGTGCAGAACAGCGGCTTTAACGTCGGCGACACTTCAGCGCACGCGGCTGTTGCAGAAGCGTTCAGGCCTTCGACGAGCGCTTCTCTCGGACAAATAAACCTTAATTTGAAAAAAACAGGTAATCCGGGTGATCTCACGATCAAGGTGGTCACCGACACCAATGGTAAGCCGTCGACGAATGTTCTTGCGAGCGGCGTTATTCCCTCGTCAGGCATCACGACGTCCTACGGCTTCGTGTCTGCAGCGCTCGACGGTATGCCCGCCCTCTCTTCGGGTCAGACATATTGGATCATCGCGATTGCTTCGGTGAGCTCGAGCAATTACATCACGTGGGGACTCGACACGGGCGCTGGGTATCCGAACGGTTCCGCAAAGTACATCAGCAACTGGCAAAACTCTTCATGGAACAGCATCACGGGCGACCTCGATTTCATGCTGTTTTTAACCGGCGTTGCGACCTCTATAAGCGGTGTCACGGTGAATGGGAATGCGTGGGCGGCGGGCCTTTCGAGTTGCACAGTCGGCGGCACCGCATCGTATCAGACGATTGCAAATTGCAATGTGACCGGGACGAAATTCCCCGGGACCGCTCCGGCGACACCGGCTCCCCTGCCTGTAAGCGATGCGCAGATCGCGGACTGGGAAGCGATAGCCGCCGCAGGCGGGACGATAGCGGGACCCTACGCGCCGCCGGGCACCGTGACGCTCGGTCCGAAGAAGATAGATGGCGACCTCACCATCTCGAATGGCGCAAAACTCATCCTCTCCGGTCCGGTGTGGGTAAACGGGAACGTCACATTCTCGAACAATGCCTTTTTGAGCATCTCGCCGTCTACCGGCACTGGCGGTGCCGTCATCATCGCGGATGCGACGGGCAATACGGCGATGAAAGGTATCGTAAATCTCTCCAACAACGTCACCATCAGCGGGAACGGAAACGCAAACAGCTTCCCAATGATCGTAACCACGAAGATGGGCTCGAATGCGATTGAACTCTCCAATAATGCGGCGAGCGTCATTTTGTATGCGCCCTATGGGTACGTCGAGATCAGCAATGGCGCGAGCGCCAACCAAGTAACGGCCTATAAATTCGAATTAGAGAACAATGCGAGCATCAGCTACGTGAGCGGTCTGCAGAACATGAACTTCTCAAACGGCCCGGGAGGCTCGTGGAGCGTCGTGCCCGGAACCTACGCTCTCATTAATTAATAGCCGAGGAGAGCTGGTAGATTGGAGCAATCATCGAGACGGCGAAGATGCCGACGAAGGTGCCGATGACGATCATCAGGATCGGCTCGATGATAGTCGAGAGATCTTTCGTCTTCTGGGCGACGTCTGCTTCATAAAACTCTGCAATCTGCTTCAGCATTTCAGCCACCTTGCCCGTCTCCTCTCCTACAGCGAGCATGTCGCTCATCATGATCGGATACAGTTTGGGATATGCTCCAAACGAGGTGGAGAGCGGTTCGCCCTTCCGCACATGCTCCTCTGCTTCAGCGATGACGTCTGCAAAGACACGCGAATGCACCACCTCTTTCGTAATGGAGAGCGCGTCGAGAACCGGCACGCTCGAAGCGAGAAGCGAGGAGAGCGTGCGCGCGGCGCGCGCGGTGTAGGTCTCGCGCACAAGCTCGCTTATGACCGGCAGGCGGAGCGCTACGGCGAGCACGATGCTACCGCCGAATTCTGAACGCACGAACAGGACGATGCCGGCGATGCAGGCGAAGAGGCCGGAGAAGACGAGGCTCGCATGGGCGGCCATGAAATTAGAAAGAGCGACAATAATCCTTGTCGCAAGCGGCACCTGTACCCCAAGTGAGGTGAACGTGGCG
>JAQUAU010000090.1 GCA_028687085.1 Minisyncoccota bacterium
AAATTGATTTAGAAATAAACTTTAGCGCGGAATGCGCGCTATTAAGATTTTCATCCGTTGATCAGCGGATCTTTTGGCTGAATTAAATAATAATAAATGTGCCGTAAAAAAATAAGAGCCGCATTGGTTTTGCCAATGCGGCTCGGGAAGATCCCGATTCGGTTAATCGCCGAACAAGAAATTCCGGGTTGTGAACAATTCATGGCCGAATTCAATTTCCGGCCGATGAGATGCCTGACGCGCACCTATCCCGTCTGCGACGTAGTCGTCAGCCAACCAACCGTCGCACGAATGGGTGTACACGTACTGCGGATCATTCGCGAGAGCGGTGTAGGCGATATTCTGCCTCAGCGCCTCGAGGACAACGTTCTTGATGTCCGCGTTGGGATCTACTTTTACTTTGTATAGCATCCCATACTCGTCTAAGAACCATTGCCCGTTCCTGTCCTGGACTACGCTGGCGGCGTGGGCATACTGCCAATCGCCCCAGAAAAACGTCTTTGCCTTATACCCGTTGGATGTGTCCATCCGGGTGTTCAGGCAAGCCTGTTCGTCGCAGTCGCCTCCGCGACCGCTGAAAACCTGATCAGGCGTTCGGAACTGGTAGCCGGAAGCGGTAATGTATTTCAGATATTCCCCGCTCCAGGCATTCCTGCGCGACAAACTGCTCAGATACTCGCTTTCTTGCGAAAGCGAAAGCTGATGGTCGTCGCGGACATCCGAGGCGTAAAAACGCATTTTCGACGCCCCGTTATAGTCCTCCATCCCGCGGACTTTTTTGTCTTCGGCAGCAACAGCGCCGCCGAATTTCCAAGCGAGATTAACGCCGAATATTCCCTCTTTCTCTTCGAATGAGGAATACTTGGCGACAATGTCGCGTTGGAAAACTTCTATCCGGTACTTCTTCCAATCCATTGCCCCGGACAGAAGCGTCTCGTGTCCGCGATCGTTAAGATATGGCGCGTACGCCGCCCTTAACGAAAACGCCGTTGAAGAAGACAATACAACCCGCAAACCGCCGGCGAACTCAAGCCGCTCAACATCGATCTGTCCATCCCTTTCAACGTCCTGGCTAAAATAGCCAGCCGACTGAAAGAGTTGGAAAACCGACGAGAGCTTCTCTCTTGTTTCGGCGCGCAAGTCTACGTCCGTAACCCAATCCTCAGTAAAAAAATACAGGCTTGGGTTGTAGTGCTTCTTCATCAACTTGCCCTGCGTGAGCAGGGCCGAAGGACCGTTGTTGGTTTCGGTCTTAAACGACAGACCGTAACCATAGCTGTCCCACAGCCACGGCTCTGAGCCGTAGTCGTCGGACTGCTTTTCGAAAGTTTTTTCGGCAAACATCTTGGGAGATGATTTGCCGCTTTCGATCTTGAGGCTTGGCCTGATGCCGAAAAGAACCTGATCGAACATAAATTTCGTCCAACCGTTCGACCTATAGGAACCGGACACTTGTCCCATTCCTATCTCGGCGCCCGGAGCGATAGTTGTTTCGCCTGAAGCGGAAATAGGGATCTTTGGAGCAACGGCGTAATTAACTCTAACGCCATTACCCTGTTTCAATCCCGTCTTTCCTTTCATGACCGCGAAACTTCCGGTCATCTCGGCGTCTTTGTTCAAAACGCCTTCGATGAGGCTCCTGCCCTCTCCGTTTTTCACGGAGATATCAAGAGGAAGAGTCTCGAGCGAAGCCGACAGGTATGACCCCGTCACGCCCCCCTCAACACTTTCCCAGTCCGTTGCCAACGAAACTCCGGCGACGGAGGACAGAACAACAACCAGAAACACCCTTAAGGTTTTCATATCTGATCTCCCTTTGTTGAATTTTCCTTAAATTTCAAGGAACTTATTTAATATACTATCACATAATCAAAATATTGTCAACTGCCGCAGGTATGTACAAAATCCCCCGCCTATGCTAATATATAGGGTATAAAAAGAGTACCATTAACCCCGAAGGGGGTGTTTTTATTGAGACGCGAAGCGTCCATACGCAATACTAATCTGCGAATAACATACAAATGATACAAATAATAAAGAAGGTCTGTAAGAGATCCGCCATAAGATACGGGCATTCCGCCGTATTAGCCGCTTTTGCGGTGTCTTTGATCATACACTCGAGCGCCTTTGCCGTCTCTGCCAACCCGGAGACCGGCAAGAATGCCAACCAAATAGAAGTTGAACTGACAGCTTATTCCTCCACCGAGAGCCAAACCGACAGCACCCCCCTTATTTCCGCTTCCGGCAAAACAGTGCACGATGGAATGGTGGCCGCCAATTTCTTGCCCTTTGGCACAAAAATAAAAATCCCGTCGCTCTTCGGAGACAAGATCTTTACCGTTGGCGACAGAATGAACAAACGCTTTCAAAACAGGATCGATGTTTGGTTTTCCAACACGGAAGCGGCGATAAAATTCGGATTCAAAAAAGCATTCATCGAGATCGTTGAATAATACTTTTTTATTTAAGCTGTTGGCTCACCAGCGCCAATGCCGCGATCGCGGCGGTTTCAGCCCGCAAAGTGAACGGAGAAAGCCCGCAAACTTTTAACTTTTCACTTTTCAGTTTTAACTCATCTTCGGACCATCCTCCCTCAGGACCGATGAAGATCCCGATTTTTTTGTATTTTCCAAGATCCAGCTTTGATCCCTCCAAGCTCTTGCCACCCAATTCAAAGAACAGATTTAAGTCATTGGCTTCCGCCGCGCGCATTGCATCTCCAAACGCCACAGAATCGCTCAAAACAGGCAAAATCCCTCTCCCGGACTGCTCCGATGCCTCTTTGATTATCTTCTCCAGCCTGTCTCTTTTCAGCCCCAATTTGACGGTTCTGTCTGCAATGATGGGAACGATCTCTTTAACGCCCAGTTCAACGGCTTTTTGAACCGCCAATTCG
>JAQUAU010000091.1 GCA_028687085.1 Minisyncoccota bacterium
TGCCTCTGCAGGTACTCCAAAGTAATGCGGGGTTTTATCTCGGCACTGCCGATGATGATGGACCCTGCTCACGTGAATCGGTCGAATTCTGGCCAGCTCGTGGCGGTGCAGAGCAAGCCCTTCTCAAGGATGAGTTCACGCAACGTCAGGAGCCGTAGGCCCGAAATAACTTTCACGCTAATTCTATTAACCCTGCCCGGGATGAGTATCCCGGCAGGGGACTTGTCTCGGGTTTTAATTAACTGGAGACGAATCAATGAAACGCAAGGAAAAGATCCGATGGTTGCGCGAGGTCGCTAAATGGCTGCGCGCAGCGGCCGGAGCGCCTGGTGTTTTGCTGGTGATGGTGTGGCTCGGAAACGGTGCTCTGTTGCTTATGGGGAAACCCTTGGCAATACCGCAACCTGAACCCGACAAAATGGGAGCGCTCGGTATCATTGCTGTGGCGCTGTCGTACATCTGTTTCAGCGCAGTTGCTACCAAACTTGAGCTGCAGGCCGATCAACTGGAAGAAGAACCCCGTCCGACGATTGTTGTCGAAACACCCTACAAGGTGCGCCGGAAGGGCGATGATTCCACTTAGGCTACCCTACAATCTGTGATAGATTAGGAGGCATTATGTGGTCTATCAATACATTCCCGATGATGTTTTTTTGGCAAACGTTAGCCGTATTTGTCACGTTTGGCTTTGCCCTGACAATTGTTGGTTTCTGGGTTGCCAAGCAGCCAGTGACAGATGACGACGAGAAATCGACGGGTGGCAATATTCGCTCGATGCGTAATCCGTACCGAGTGATGCTACAGCAACGTCGCGCCCGCACCTTTCATCATTAACAGCACAGCAAGCGATCCTTCCTGGTTGTAACCAGGGAGGGTGCTGCCCAAAAATATCGTCTGGTTTTTGGACAGCACCTGTTTCCAGCGTTTTGCGTGTTTCGCTAAAAACACGACGCCGTTCGCGGTGCAAGGTGACCTGTCAGCCCCTGACACAGGTACAGTCGAAAGACTCGGGGTTTTATTTAGTGCGGGAGCTCCCTGGTAGGCTCGTCCTGTCCTCCAGTTTCGGCCTCTAAAGCAACCCACGGATGCCTGTGGATCGGAAATCCATAGGTATCGCTTCAAGCAAAACCCGCCGGCCTCGTAAGAGGTTGGCGGTTTCATCCTCAACAATTCGACAACCCGTCGGGAAACCTCCCGACAAGGTGGGTTCTCCGACTTTTTCATTTACGGAGAACTTCGATGTCCATATCCCTACCTGGCAAGCTGCGCGTCAAACGTCTTAATGGCGCCAATGGTCCTTTTTGCGTCGGCGATCTCGAAACCGAGATTGGTGATTTTCGGGTCAAGGACGCGATCCTCGATCAATTCGACGAAGGCCTCTACGAGGGGCAATTCTGTATCCAGCAGATTTTCCCCTGGTCCTATACGGCTTACGGCCGGATGGTTATCGAGATTCGCGCAAAACTGGCGGATCTGCAGATTGATGGCCATACCCGAGCTGGTGCCGAGCGGGATTCGGTTGAACCGGATCCCGCGAAAGAATCTCCTGTTGAATCCGCAGTGCCTGCACCGGCACCTGCAGCTCCTCCAGCAGATCCTGTGACAGCCTCGCCAGCGGTTCCGATCGACGCAGAGCAGGACACACCGAAGCCGCGCGCACCACGTACCCCCGCGAAGCCGCCGGTGGACACAAACAACGAAGCCGACCAGGCTTTGTTTGGTGATGACCTTTTCGGCGCAGTTGCCGAGCGTCAGCCGGTCAAGCTCGATCCGACCATTGACCGCATCCAGTTCCGTCTCCAACGAGATCGTCTCAAGGCGCTGGACTACACGTTCCACGCCGGTTCGCAGAGCTGGATGTTCTCAGCGTAGTTTTCTTAACCAACGAAAGCCCGTCAGTGGGCTTTCCCATGCGCTGGTCGCATCGGAAAGCTTGCGTCGCGGGTTGTGATTCACAAGCAGGTAGGCGGCCGACCGACAGGCTGCGGCGTTTAGCGCCTCGTGCGCCCATGTTTTGGCATCTCTGGCCCCCTTGTTCAGATGCCTCGTTCCGGTGGATGTTGTCGCCGAGGCGATGAGGGGCTTGTTCAGCTCAATAGCGTTTTTGTTTTCTAGCAGAACCCGCGACGGGTTCATCAAGAGCGTTCCGCAGAGTGCTTTTGATGAAATCGTTGCACCACACCAACCGGTGTGTCGAAGTCTGTCAGCCCCTGTAACAGACACGGAAGCAATGCTTCCTGGGGTTTTCTGGTTGTTCATCTTGCCCATCGGGTTTTCTCCCGCTGGGGAGGATCCATGGGTCAATTCTCGAATGGAGGTTACTCATGGCTTTAATGTTCTCAAGACTGGCTCACAGCTTCATCAAGAACGGTTATTACCCGACCGATGAAGTCACACTGGGGCGCATCATGTCAGCGCTCGATATGGGCGCCGGCACGATCCGAATCTGCGATCCGTGCTGCGGTGAAGGATCCGCACTGGCCGATGTGCGACACCATCTGGTCGAAAGTGGGGCACAGGTCCAGGCCTTCGGCGTCGAGTTCGACACTGAGCGTGCCTGGCATGCGAAATCATTGCTCGATACGGTCCTGCATAGCGACATCAACGATGTCTCCTGTTCGCCGCGGTCGATGGGCTTGCTATTCCTGAATCCGCCCTACGGCGATGTGGTTGCTGACAAGGCGCAAACGGGCGACATGGTCAAACGTGAGCGCCTGGAAAAAATCTTTTTCCGGCGAGCCTTGGGAATGTTGCGATATGGCGGGATTCTGACGCTGATCGTTCCGCACTACGTCCTGGACAGCGAGTTTGCCAGCGTGATCGCGCGTAACTTCGAGCGTGTTCGCTGTTTCATGGCGCCTGAGACACGTTTCAAGCAAGC
>JAQUAU010000025.1 GCA_028687085.1 Minisyncoccota bacterium
CCTCTTCAGTGCGCGCACCGAGACAGTCCGGATATTTCTTGCAGCTCATAAAGATGCCGCCGCGCCCGAGCTTGAACTCCATTGGGCTACCGCAGAGCGGGCAGGGGAATTCTGCTGCCGCATCGCCGAGCGAGGTCGCCTTGGGGAGTTTGTCCTTTGCACGCACAGCCTTCTCAAAGGGACCGTAAAAAGCAGTGAGCGTCTCGGTATAGCCGCGCTCGCCGCGAGCGATCTCGTCGAGCTCGTCCTCCATTTCAGCCGTGAAGGTGTCGCTCACATACTCGGGGAAATGCTCTTCGAGCCAGCCGGAGACGACCATGCCGGTCGCCGTGGGCTTCAAGGCGCGCGCGAGCTTCTCTACATAGCCGCGATCTTGAATCGTCTTCATGATCGAGGCATAGGTCGACGGACGTCCGATACCCCTTTTTTCCAATTCTTTGATCAAACCAGCTTCTGTATACCTGTTCGGCGGTTCGGTCTGCTTCTCTTCACTTGCGATCGAGAGAAGCGAGAGCGCATCGCCCTCGGCGAGGTGCGGCAGCTCGACATCCTCGCCTCGAGCAGTCGTGTCGAGAGCGAGCCAGCCCGGAAAGAGCATGCGCGAGCCGTTTGCCGTAAAGAGAGGTATATCCGCGGGGGCTTGTGAAGACGCAACCCCACTTGGATTTTTATAGTCGCCTTGCTCCTTAAAAATCTCGGCGTCTGCTTTTGCAGAAACAGCAGTGCGCATGATCTTGGCGGCAGACATCTGCGAGGCGAGTGTGCGCGTGCGGATAAGCTCGTAGAGCTCTTTTTCATCGGAATTCGCACCAACACTGCGCACACTCGCGTTGGTAGGGCGCACAGCCTCGTGCGCTTCTTGGGCGTTCTTACTCGTCGTCTTATAGACGCGCGTCTGCACGTAGTCTTTACCAAAATCTTTTTCGATGACGGCGAGCATTTTCACTACGGCTTCCTTTGCGAGATTTACCGAGTCGGTGCGCATGTAGGTGATGTGGCCGGCTTCATAGAGCTTCTGGGCGGCGCGCATCGTTCTCGATGGGGCGAACCCGAGTCGCGTGGACGCGGTCTGTTGAAGCGTCGAGGTGGTGAAGGGCGGGCGCGGATTGCGCTCTTCAGCCTTTTCAGTCACAGAAGCGACGCTCCACGAGGCGCTTCGGCCGGCTTGCACTATGCGTTCAGCCTCTTCTTTCGTCGCCGGTTGTTCGGTGCAGATAGTGGGCAGCTCGCCTGTTTTTGATTTGAAAAGCGCCGAGAGTACGAAGTATGTGACGGGGACGAATGCCTTAATCTCGCGCTCGCGCTCGGCGAGTATCCGGAGCGCGGGCGACTGCACGCGGCCGGCCGAGAGGCCGTAACGCACCTTCTTCCAGATGAGGCCGGAGAGGTCGTAGCCGACGATGCGGTCCAAGACGCGCCGCGCCTCCTGCGCCTTGCGCAAGTTCTCATCAATCGCGCGCGGATGCGCAATCGCCTCCTCGACGGCCTCTTTGGTGATCTCGTGGAAGACGACGCGCTTGGGCTTCTTTAACCCAGCGACCTCCTTGATATGCCAGGCAATCGCCTCGCCTTCGCGGTCAGGGTCGGTCGCGAGATAGACCTCATCGGCCTTTTCTGCGGCGCGCTCGATCTTCTCGATTATCTCTCGCTTCTCGGCGGGTATCACATAACGGGGGATGAAGCCGCCCTCGATATCGACGGCGTCTCGGTTGCTCTTCGGCAGGTCGCGCACGTGGCCGACCGAAGCGAGGACGGTGTAGTCCTTGCCCAGATAATGTCCTATGGTCTTCGCCTTTGTTGGCGATTCAACAATAAGTAATCTCTTGGTCACACGTTAACTCATAACGCGTACACCTATATATGGTCAAGTGCCGCTATTCGATTTCGACACGGATTGGATGATGATCGGAGCCGATGCGATCGGGGAGGATGTCCGCCTTTTGTAGAGAGAATGAGTGAGAGACGAGAATATGGTCGAGCTGAGATTGCGAGAGGGGATGCGTGATGCCGCCGGCGAGAGCATTAACGAGTTCATGTTCTACAAAACGCTTCGTCAGGCGCGTGCGTTCGCGGTTATAGAGAAGCACATCGCTCACTCGGCCGCCGAACATCCAGTTAAGCAGGGTGATGTGGGGCTTCTCGAGGATATTGAAATCGCCGCAGACGATTGTAGGCCGCAGGGGGTCGCGCTTGAGCATCGCGTTTTCAAATTCTGTAAGCCGCCATGCTGGCTGTGCGAGGATAAGGTGGAGATTGAACACGCGCACTCGAGCGGCAGGAGTTGCTATATCGACATAGAGTCCGCCGCGATTCCGTATCTTTGAGAAACCGAATGGCCGCAAGAGCCAGACGAAGAAGCGGGCGCGGAGCGGCAGTAGATGCCAGTATTCGGGGAAGGGTATCTCACTCTGCGTTTCGATGGGGTGTCTAGACAGGATGACGACATGATTGCGGATCGTGCCGTTTACAAAGAGTCGCTCGACGTCGATGCGTGAGGCGATATGACAGGGGAGCGTCTTGAGGCGCGTGAGAAATGTCTCGGGCACTTCTTGCAGGCAGAAGATATCGAAATCAGACTTCGCTATGAAGTCGAATGCGCGGTCGAGTTCCCTGTTGCGAAAGAGCATGTTCCAGGAATAAATTTTCATAGGTTTATTTATAGTGAGCGTAGTCGAACTATATGCGACGCCATGCGCCGAATTCTTCTCTCACGAGGCCGCGCAGTTCGAGTGCAACCAGCGCGGTCAGCGTCTCGCCAGGTCCTAGTGCGGCTTGCCGTGAGCTTGTCGAACGGAGTATCTCATCGCGGGTCATCGGTTCTTCAAGCATACCCCATATAACGAGCTCGGTGTCCTCGAGGTCGCTCGGGGCGACGCCGCCTATGCCGCTCTCGCGCGGCGGGATACGGAGCGCTTCGAGGATATGGAGCGGCTCGGTCACGAGCGCTGCACCGAGGCGGATAAAGAGATGCGGACCGAAGGCGTGCGGATCACCAATCCTGTGCGGGATGCAGAGCAAGTCGCGATTGTACTCGCTCGCGAGCCGCGCGGTGATGAGCGTGCCGGATTTCTCCCCAGCTTCGATAACCAGCACGGCGTCCGCTATTCCCACCATGAGCCGGTTGCGCTCGGGAAAGTAGTACACCCGTGACGATTCTTCGGGCGGATACTCGGAGAGGAATCCGCCGCCGGCTTTGAGGATTTCTTTTGCGAAGGGTCGATTGCTCCGCGGGTACAACACGGTATCGCCGAGTCCAGAGCCCGGCAGCACCAGCGTATGGAGTCCGGCCGCGAGCGCCGCCTTGTGCGCGCAGGTGTCGACTCCGAGTGCGAGGCCACTGACGATAGAAATAGGGTAGCCGGCAAGGCCGGTGATGAGCTTCTCGCATGCTTCTTGTCCGTAGCGCGTCATCGCGCGGCTCCCTACCACGGCGAGCAGCTTGTGTCCCGCAGGCGGCAGCGACCCTCGCAGCCAGAGTTTCTCCGGCGGCTGGGGTATTTCGAGGAGTTGTGCTGGCCATTCCTCTCGTTTGAGTTCGCGTATCTCCATACTGTCAGTATAAATCAGTTCTTGCAGGAGATTTTCCTTATGATACTGTCACGGTGTTCTTTATCCTTCGGAGGTACGTATGACCTACCGTTTCCGTTTTAGTTGCGACGCATGCGGGACTCCGTTCTTGAGCAGGGACAATGGCGGATTGCTGTGTCCGGTATGCGGCGGATTCGGCATACAAGACCCGCGGTGCACGTGTCCGTATTGGCCGAAACTCAGCGAATCGCCCGATGAGCAGTCGATTATCGATCCCAACTGTCCCGTTCATGGAGAAGCCGCACACACAGCAGATGCCCCCAAACGCATCGCTGACACCGACTGACACTGCCGCATCAATTTTATTCGATGCGGCGGTTTTGTTTTGTATCGGGTAGGGTATAATGCGGGATACATGTTGGACATACATTTTATCCGGGAGAATGCCGAGCTTATCAAGGCCGGTGCGGCCAAAAAGAAGATCGAGGTGGATATCGATCGCCTCATCGCGGTCGACGACGAACGCAGACTCATCCGGCAAGAGCTCGACACGAAGCGCGCAGAACAGAATCGCCGGAGCAACGAGATCCAAGTCTTGAAGGATGCTGAACGCGAAAAGGTTATCGAGCAGATGCAACATCTGAAGGCCGGCATGGCTGAGGCCGAGGAGCGGCTGAAGGAGGTGATGGTCGAGTGGCAGAAGCTGATGCTCACGGTACCGAACATCCCCGACATGTCGGTGCCCGACGGCGAGAGCGACGCCGACAATCTCGAGGTGAAGAGATGGGGAGAACAGACGAAATTTGATTTTGAACCGAAGGACCATGTTGAACTGATGACTGCGCTCGACATGGCTGATTTCGAGCGAGGAGCCAAGGTGGCGGGCTTTCGCGGTTATTTTCTCAAGGGTGACGGCGTGCTTCTCGCGAACGCGGTGTGGCAGCTCGCGCTTAAGCATTTCGGCGGCAAGGGGATGACCCTCATGAGCGTGCCGAGCCTGGTGCGTCGTGAAGCCTTCATGGGCACCGGCTATCTGCCGCAAGGAGAGGAAGATTTGTATAAAACGCAGGACGGCGAGTACCTCGCCGGTACCGGCGAGGTCGCGACGATGGGCTACTACATGAACGAGACGCTCGATGCAGAAAAATTCCCGCTCAAGTTTCTCTCCTTCTCGCCCTGCTTCCGCCGCGAGGCGGGCGCGCACGGCAAGGATGTGCGCGGGCTCATTCGTGTGCACGAATTCTTCAAATGGGAGCAGGTCGTGCTCTGCAAGGCCGAGCACGACGAATCGGTCAAGATGCACGAATGGCTCAATAGGAACACCGAGGAGTTCATCGAGCTTTTGAATATCCCGTATCACACGGTCGCGAATTGCGGCGGCGACCTCGGTCTGGGGCAGGTAAAGAAATATGACATCGAGCTCTGGGTTCCGGCAGAGAAGACCTATCGCGAAATCAGCTCGGCCTCCTACTTCCACGACTTCCAGACGCGCCGACTCAATATCCGCTACCGCGACACTGAAGGGAACATGCGCTTCCCGCATTCTCTCAACTCGACCGCCATTCCGACCCCAAGGATCCTGGTCTCTATCATCGAGAACTACCAGCAGGCCGACGGTACGATCAAGGTCCCCGAGGCGCTCGTACCGTATGTCGGCAAGACTGTCCTCGGAGGCGCGCGGTAGCGAGCGGCTCTCTGCTCGCCGCCGCCAGAGGCGGCGGCGCATCTTCATTTTTCTTTCCATCCTGTTCGCGCTCCTGCTCTCTGCTGTTGTCTACGAGCTCAACCAAAGCGCTCTGCGTATCTCGCGCATCACCGTGTACGGCGCGGACGAATCGTTTTCTAATATCGCCGCCGCCGCGATGCAAGGAACGTATCTCGGGATTATTCCGCGCGACTCCACCTTCTTCTTTCCCGCTTCGAGCATCCGTGCAGACATCATCAGCGCGCATCCTGATATCGCCGCCGTATCCATCTTTCGCAACGGACTTACCGGCCTCTCGATCAAGGTGAACGATCGCGTGCCTATCGCGCGCTGGTGCGGCCTGTCCCCAACAAGGTTCGACCTTACAGCAAGTTCCTCAAGGTCGAACCTTGTTGGGGAGGGTCATGGATCTGACGAGTATTGCTACGTCTTCGACGCAAGCGGCTACCTCTATGCCGCCGACGCGACGACCACAGAGCCGCTGAATTCTTTTTCACTGTATGCGCGTTTAGCGGGGGATACGCAGGAACCGCTTCGTGCGACGCTTGTGCACGCCGATCAGCTCCCTTCGGTATTCGACTTCGCCCGCCAAATCGGGACGTTTGGCGAGCCGGTCATCCGCATCGTTCTGCGCGATGACGAGGTTGATGACTATCTCGCAAGCGGCACGCGCATCACCTATATACTCGAACATGAGCAAGATGCGTTCACCGCACTCGTCTCAGCGCGCGACACTCTCGATCTCGCCGACGGTTCTATCGACTACATTGATCTGCGTTTCGACGGCAAGGTGTACGTAAAAAGAAAATAGAAAATAGAAAATAGAATGTAGAAAATAGGAATCTCTGATAGGGTAGTTGCATGAGTTTCTGGAAATCACTCAAGAAACCGTTTTTCGTGATGGCGCCGATGGCGGATGTCACCGACGTCGCCTTTCGCTCTCTTGTCGCGAAGCGTGGCAAGCCGGACGTCTTCTGGACCGAATTCGTTTCGGCCGACGGTCTCTATCACACACGGGAGATAGCGAAGATGAGAGATGCAAACCCTACTTCGCTCGGAAGCTCCGAAGGGCACGGGAATCCTCTGATGCGCGATCTGGTGATAGGCGAGGGGCAGCGTCCTATCGTCGCACAAATCTTTTCAAACAAACCGGAGATGATTGCGTATGCGGTGAAGCTCGTCGCCGAGCTCGGCTTCGACGGCGTCGATATCAACATGGGCTGTCCCGACCGGAGCGTCGAGAAGCAGGGTGCAGGCGCCGCGCTCGTGAAGAATCCTAAGCTCGCCGTCGAGCTTATTCGTGCCGCACAAGAGGCGAGCAGCCTGCCGGTCTCGGTGAAGACGCGTGTGGGCTACCACAAAGAGTCGCTCGACGAGTGGCTCACCGCGCTTCTTGAAGCGGCTCCTGCCGCCATCACGCTCCATCTAAGGACGCGCAAGGAGATGTCGCTCGTACCTGCCGATTGGGACTTAATGAAGAAGGCGGTAGAGATACGCGACCGGGTAAATCCGAATGTGCTCCTCATCGGTAACGGCGATGTCGAGACTATTGAACAGGGAAGGCGACTTGCAGGAGAGACCGGCTGCGACGGCATCATGATTGGTCGCGGTATGTTCGGCAACCCGTGGGTGTTTGAAGGACTGACAAGGTTAAACCTTGAGAATTCGGATTTAAGGTTTAACCTTGTCAGTTCGAGCGAACATGGACTAGATGAGAAGTTAGAGGCGCTCATCGAGCTTGCACACGGATTTGAGCAGATCTCGCCGCCGAAGAGCTTTGCAATATTGAAGAAGCACATCAAGGCGTTCGTGACCGGCTTCGACGGCGCGAGCAACCTTCGCGCGCGTCTGATGCAGGCCGAGTCAGCGGATGAAATAGAAAAAATCGTGCTCTTGACAAAAATATGATGAGGATGTAACATGGACTTGTTCTGGGGTTAGGGGCTCTCCTGCCTGCAAGGGACCTCCGAACGGTTTTTTCTTGGCGGTTTTCCGCCTTCCTCTGGGCCTCGGTTTCGCAACTCCCCGCGATTCCGAGGTCCTTTTTTATATATAACTTTGATATACTCGGAGCACTATGGCGCACCAGTCTCTCTATCGAATGTATCGACCCGCGACCTTCGCGGATGTCGTGGGGCAGGAGCAGGTGACGAAGCCGCTTTCCGATGCGGCCAAGTCAAAGACAATCGGGCACGCCTATCTCTTCGCCGGCACACGCGGGCTGGGCAAGACGTCGGTCGCGCGCATCTTCGCGAGTGCTATCGGCTGTACCGAGAACGATCTATATGAGATCGACGCCGCGAGCAATAACAGTGTCGAAGATATTCGTGCGCTCACCGAGGGTGTGTACACGCTCCCGTTCGCCTCGCCCTACAAGGTCTATATTCTCGACGAAGTGCACATGCTCTCAAAGGGTGCGTGGAACGCGTTTTTGAAGACGCTCGAGGAGCCGCCCGCGCACGCAGTGTTTATCCTCGCCACAACCGAACTTCAGAAAGTCCCAGAGACCGTGCAGTCGCGCTGTCAGGTGTTCGAGTTTAAGAAGCCGACGCGCGCCGTCCTCGCCAAGATGACCGCTGCGGTGGCGAAGAAGGAGGGATACACGCTCGCTCCCGACGCCGCCGAGCTCGTCGCGATGCTCGGCGACGGTTCGTATCGCGATGCGCTCTCGGTGTTGCAGAAGGTGATTGCCGGAGCACAGGGTAAATCGCTCTCACGCGAAGCGGTAGAGGCGGCCACCGGTGCGCCAAAGCGCGAGCAGGTGCACGCGCTTCTAAACGCGCTCGCAGAGGGTGAACGCGGCAAAGCGCTCGAGGCTATCGAGAAGGCGGCAAAAGCCGACGTGGACATGAAGCTCTTTCTCGAGCTCGTGCTTGAGGCGCTCCGCGCCACGCTCCTGATCCGCTATGCGCCCGAGCTCCGCACTTCGCTCGCGGAGGAGCTCGGCTCAGACGAATTTTCGGCACTTGAAAAATTTGCGGCAGGGAACCCCTCGACGAAGCTCGGGGCAGGGGGCATCACGCACGCGGCGATGCTCGCCTTTCTTACCGCCGCCGACCGCATCCGCTATGCGCCCATCCCCGCGCTCCCCTTGGAGCTCGCCGTCCTCGAACTCTTTCCTGAATAACCTCAAGAGCTAGTATCAACAGCCAGTTTCTTCTCTAATTCGCGCGAATGGTAGAATAGCGGGATAAAAGAATATGGCTGGTAATAAGGCATCAATATCTGAAAAGGATTTTGAGCGAATTATGAAAGCGTTTGCGAATCGGCGCCGACTCGCGATTCTGCGATTCTTGAAGACGGAAAAGGAGGCGAGTGTCGGCGATATCGCTGAAGAGATCAAACTTTCTTTCAAAGCAACCTCCAAACATCTCGGTGTTCTCTCTGCGGCCGGCATTGTTGATCGTGAACAGAGGAGCCTCCAGATGTTCTACCGTATTTCTTCCGACTACCCGCCACCCGTTCATGCCGTCATCTCCATTCTCTAATTCGCGCGAATAGGAGAATAGCGGATATGAGGGCGGACGGATAGTAAAAGTAGTGGTAGAGTTTGGGATATTGCCAGGTCGTCTAACGGTAGGACAGCGGCCTTTGAAGCCGTGAATTGGGGTTCGATTCCCTGCCTGGCAGCAAATCAAAAATCTACTATACTCAAAGCATGCAATTGCCTCTTATTGTCTGGGTTTCCGCAGTAGTCGGTTTTGGGGTCATCCTTTACTCTTTGCCGGACTTCCAAGACAAAGCGCAATTTTCTTCCTGGGCAAACTTAACTGTTCTTATACTGACTCTCATTGCTCTCATCTGGTATGCATACGATACTCATCGACTTACTGAACAAACTGTCGAGAAAGATCTTAGACCAATAGTGCTTGTGCAGGGTGTTATAAATTGGCCTGTTCTGTCTTTTACCTCAGGGCCGAATGGAACAGTAGCCGGTACACCAATTCAATTTGTAATCTTGAAGAACACAGCACTCAATTTTCGCGGGTATATTATTAATAATGGTCAAAAATATAACCTGCTCTTTGGTAATCAAGCTTCCGGTCGAAATTTTCTAAAGACTTGGGGCTGGGTCGCCCCTGGGGATTCACTCAGTGCGGTTTATGATCCAAACATTTCTCCCGTCGCAGTGACGGCACCAAATGGTATTTTCCTTGAATTCTCAGATACAGAGCACAATCTTTATCATACGATTGTGGATACTAACTATGTACAAAATTCAGAGCGCGGTCCTTTAAACTTCTAGTCTTTTGATAATGTATAAGATCAATAAGGTCAGCAAATATAGATATGAAATTACTCAAATTAATTAATCCGGAAAATGCTTCTGAAGAAGAAGTAAGTACTTATCCGGTACGCGAAGCCTCGCGTGCTGTTGTCGTTGATGAGGATGGGCATGTCGCCTTGCTACACGCGACAAGAGAAAATTATTTTAAACTCCCAGGTGGTGGAATAGAAGCGGGAGAAGACAAGATGCGTGCCCTCAAACGAGAGTGCCAAGAAGAGATAGGTTGTGATATTACAATAGTCGGTGAAATCGGTTCTACGATTGAATACCGAAAGACATTGCATCTCAAGCAAATCCCGTATTGTTATTTTGCAAAGGTAAAAGGGAAGAAAGGCACCCCAAACCCTGATGAGGGAGAGAAGGCAGCAGGTTTCGTACCTGTGTGGCTGCCTTATGACGATGCCTTACGTTCTATAGGAGAAGACGAAGTGCCTGATCTTGAAAAAAGTAAATATATCTTGCCAAGAGATTATGCCTTATTGAAGGCGGCACGAGATTATATAGCAGATTTCAGCAGCCAGATGGGGGTTTCGTAAACCCCCACATCTGCTGCCTGGCGGCTTTGATATACTCACTCAATGAAGCTTTTACTCACCTCGAGCGGATTGACGAACACATCCATAGAGAAGGCGCTTTTTGAGCTGGTCGGCAAGAAGCCCGAGGATACTTCGCTCGTTTTCGTCCCGACGGCTTCAAATGTAGAAGTGGGAGATAAGGGCTGGCTCATTGACGACCTTAGTAACTTAAAGAAGCAGAACTTCAAGTCAATCAGCATCACGGATATCTCTGCCGTTCCTGAGGATATTTGGAGGCCGCAGATAGAAGAGGCTGATGTTCTTCTTTTTGAAGGAGGCAACACCTATCACTTGATGCGGTGGATAAATAAATCCGGCTTTGCGAACATCCTTCCGGAACTTCTGAAAACAAAGGTGTATGTAGGAATAAGCGCAGGGAGCATGGTGACTGGTCCAGACCTGGCTCTGAGACTATCTCAAATCATATATGGCGATGATGTAGAGGAAGAAAATATGGATGGACTGAACCTCGTGGATTTTTATATTCTGCCCCATCTTAATTCTCCATACTTTCCCGAGCGCATGGCAGAAAAAGCTAAAGAAGTGGCGCAGACTCTGCCGAAGAAGATTTATGCGCTCGATGACCAGTCAGCCCTGAAGATCGTAGATGGAAAGGTTGAGGTAATAAGCGAGGGTAAGTATCGAGAATTCAATTGAGATGACCATGGAGGAATTCCAGAAGTTTATAGACGAACAGAGCGCATTACTCCGCAATACGGTGCATGCTTCACAGACGGAGCGGGAAATAATACTCGGACGGACAGTGAAGATCTCGGAAGAGTTCGGAGAACTCTCTGACGAGGTGCTTGCTTCGCTCGGTGACCAGCGCACCGGGAAGATGGATGGGCGCAGTACGGAGAGTCTCGCCGACGAATTTGCGGATGTCGTTATCACCACCTTTCTGCTCGCGAAGAGCATGGACGTGGATGTGATGCAGGCGCTCGCGCACAAGGTGGAGAAGATACGCGCGAAGCACAATAAGCAATTGTAATGTCTGACGAGACGAAAACAGCGCGCCCCGTAGGGGCGCGCTGTTGATTGATGTCCTGCTCCTGGTTAGGGAACGAGGAAGGAGATGTCGCTTGAAGTGGCGGTGTTGCCCGAGGCGTCAGTCGAGCTCACGACGAAGTGATACGTCGTCGTGGTCGCGAGGTCAGTGACCGAGAGCGAATGGCTCGTCACGAGTGCCGTCGAGTTCATCGAGGTGGTCGTTAAGAGATTGAGCGGAGTCGTCGTGCCGAAGTAGACCTTGCTTGTCGAGGGTTCGCTGGTCGTCCATGCGAGTGTCGCGCTCCCGGTGGCGGTCGAGGTCGCCGTGATGCCGCTCACAATCGGTGCGGTTA
>JAQUAU010000092.1 GCA_028687085.1 Minisyncoccota bacterium
CGGTGCGCTTGACTTCAGGTATAGCACCAATGGCATCATCCGTGGAAGTGGCAAAACCTCCGGTCAACAATATAGTTGGCGACAATTTGTAATCCGCGCCAAACTGGTATTCGTTGGTGGTGGCCCCTTGCTTGAAATTGACATTGTCGGCACGGCCGTAACCCGCCTTGGCGACAATGGTGCCAAAGTCATACTGACCCGACAGACGCAGGAAGTTGCGATCGCTCGCATTCGTGCCAGCATACACAGTACCGACAGCACCAACACCAGACGGTTGATATGGTGTCTCCTTCTGGTAAGCCAGCAAGGCGCCAACCGGACCTGCTGCATAAGCCAAAGAGGCCGATATCACAGCCGGATTTGCTGTGTTTCCTTGGGGCGCCGTGCTTTGCGCCTTCTCATTCATCGAATAGGCAATTGATCCAGCAAACCCGCTTAGGTTCGGAGTGTCGTAACGGAACGCGTTGTTGCCACGCAGGGTATAACCTGCGATGGAACTCTTTTCAAATGCTGCGACTGTGCCATTGTTACCAGCGCTGCTCCAGTTGTTGGATGTTCGCATCACATTGCTTTGGGCCGACAGCGACGAGGCCAGCATGACATCATGCGCGCTTTCAGTTTCAAAAAAGGGCGTGATGACACGACCGAACTTAATCGTACCGAATCCACCCTGGAAACCAACAAAAGCTTGACGGCCGAAAAGACTACCACCTTGTTGAGAAGCGCCGGTAGACAGGTCAAAACCGCTTTGAAGATCAAAAACGGCTTTCAGACCGCCGCCTAGGTCTTCAGAGCCCCTCAGGCCCCAACGCGTGCCGTTAACGGTGCCCGTGTCCATCTGAGTTTGAGTAAGAGACGGAGCCACAACATTATTCTTGTTTTCAATAGTTTTACTACCAACGAGTACATCGACGATGCCGTACAAGGTCACGGTAGATTGGGCCATAGAGGCACCGGAAGCAGCCAGAACGGCCAAAGCAATAAGGTTTTTTTTCATTTGAGATTTCTCCAAGTTTTATAAAAGGGCTCTGGTGCGGGACCATCTCAGGCATTAGCCTTTGTGACTCCACCAGAAATTGATGACAACAAAGGATTGCTCCATACGCTCCAAGGGAATTTCTTTGCTTACGTTTATCTAAATAGTTCAGCTCTAGGTTAGGTGCAATGCATGGGACGGCGGATCCGGTCAGTTGGCCCCGCTTTAAGTATTAACGACTAGCACATCGTGAGTGCACTGCCAAGAAGGCGACTGAGAACTCTATTCATATAGTTGTCTCCTGTTTTATGTCATCTGTGGCCAATCAACGCGGCAAACCAGAGCAGAAAACGAGATACTTGAATTCTTTGGAATCCCAAATTACATGAGTCTTTCTGCCTTGCTTCAGTCCGACTTCAACACAAGTTGGGCTCCCCTCTTTTCAGCGCAATAACCAACTGTGCGCGTGACCTGCACTGGAGCGGAGGTATTGTGGGTAGATCGATGATATTTCTCGTGTTTTTGTTTCCTCTCAAAATCTAGTAAAACTGCTATTTGCGTAGATTGGGGCGCATTCAGTGAAAAGCTTCAATCACAGCAGTAGGTTATAAAATGGCTGCTGCTTTTTTGTCGGCATTCGATATGTTTCAAGGTTGGAAGGACGTTTATCAACTATTCGAGCCGACCCTCACCAAATGTCCGATCACCGCTAAGTAGTGCGATGTTTTGTAAGGTCTGTTCTATGCTGGAGGCCGCGATTGAGGGAGGACGTGCGCATGTAATGCCTATTCCGTCAATCGAAATCTGACAGGAATTGGTCATATTGAGGCCGCTGATGGTGTTCAGCAAAGACGTCTTGCCAACACCGTCTGACCCAATGATTGACACAATCTCACATCCTCCAAAAGTCGCCGAGGCGTCAGTGATCGCTTGGATTCCCGCGAACCGCCTGGAGGCACTTGAAACAACGAGGCATTGACGGCTTAGCGAAAATATTCTTGAACCCATTTTTCCCCACAATATTTCTGTACAACTTTTCGGCTGACCAATACGCATCCTTGATATGGTCGAATATTATAATAAACCGACGCGTTGGACCTAGTATTGCATTTTTAATTTTGGAGTCAATAGGGTAAACCCGCGACCGGCGCCTTGCGCTTAGCGTGTAGACCTCGTTGTGGCTTTGGCCCAGGTACATAGCCTGCATTGTCTCAACAGATTTTGAGTCAAATAGTTGCCGCAGCAAGGTTCACTAGGGCCTAATCGTCCGTTCTGATTTTTTCCAACACCCGTTCCCTCTGCTCTAGCCAGATCCCGTATTGTTTCGGCCAACCCGCGAAGGCCGGGCCTTCGCGGTTCAGGGTACGGCGGGCCCGAAGCGGCCAATTTGGGTCTTCGAGCGCACCTCGGCCAATGGCCACGAGGTCAGATCTTCCCAATACGACGATATCGTTAGCCAACACGGGATCAAGAATCAACCCGACCGCCATGGTCAATACGTCCGCCTCTTTCTTGATCCTTTCTGCGAAGGGGACTTGGAAGCCATACCCGCGTGACACGCGCAGCGCTTGCGGCGAACGCCCCAATCCACCGGTCGAGCAGTCCACAACATCGATTCCTATTGCCTTGAGCTTACATGACAACGCGATCGAATCCTCGATCGACCAGCCCTCGTCTACGGCCGAAATGCGCACGAACACGGGGCGGTCTTGAGGCCAGGTGTCGCGCACGATCTTGGCGATCTCAAGCGGGTACCTCATCCGACTTTCTAAACTACCACCATAGCCATCTTCCCGGTTGTTGGTGACAGTC
>JAQUAU010000093.1 GCA_028687085.1 Minisyncoccota bacterium
AACTCATCAAGGCCAACGCCCGTGGGTTTCGAAACTTCACCAACTACCGGGCAAGAATTCTGTTTCATTGTGGAAAGCTGAACTTGGCGATGGCCTAAAAAATCACAGTGAATTCAACGAAGTTCCAAATTTCGAATAGGTTTTATTGTTTTCTCTTACACCTCCATAAGTTAGGTGCGAGAGGTTCCCCCGCGCGAGCGGGGATAGGCCCTTGATTCTTTGACGCGCACCCAGTCCGCAGCTGGTTCCCCCGCGCGAGCGGGGATAGGCCCGTTGACGGCACTGTGAGCAAAATGGCGCGGCCGGTTCCCCCGCGCGAGCGGGGATAGGCCCGACCCATCGCTGACAATCATCGAAACATTATTGGTTCCCCCGCGCGAGCGGGGATAGGCCCCGTCCTGGCTGGCGTAGGTCTGATCCACCCCTGGTTCCCCCGCGCGAGCGGGGATAGGCCCTTGCTCCTGTTGCTGCGGCGGCAAAGCAATCAGGTTCCCCCGCGCGAGCGGGGATAGGCCCATGTTCGCATCGGCTATGCCAGCGGCCATTACGGTTCCCCCGCGCGAGCGGGGATAGGCCGTAGTGAATGATCTCGCTGGCGGGGACGCGGCGGGTTCCCCCGCGCGAGCGGGGATAGGCCCAGGTTGTAGACCTGCTCGGCAGTTTTGCGCGAGGTTCCCCCGCGCGAGCGGGGATAGGCCCATGCACCACCTCACCCTCATCAAAAATGAGGAGGTTCCCCCGCGCGAGCGGGGATAGGCCCGATATCGGCCTCCATGCTGACCTGCCATTTGAGGTTCCCCCGCGCGAGCGGGGATAGGCCGCAGTCTGGTATGGTAGCCCCAACTTCGGAAAAGGTTCCCCCGCGCGAGCGGGGATAGGCCCTTGGCTTCAAGAACACTGACATCTTGCTTGTCGGTTCCCCCGCGCGAGCGGGGATAGGCCCTGCGACGTGATCCACACCGGCCGCCTAAGTCAGGTTCCCCCGCGCGAGCGGGGATAGGCCCATCTGTTAAGGATATGCAAGCTGCTGGATTGAGGTTCCCCCGCGCGAGCGGGGATAGGCCCCGCTCAGGTCGGAGCCGCTCAGGTTGGAACCAGGTTCCCCCGCGCGAGCGGGGATAGGCCCGCTCAAGACGGCACCCAATGCATTGACCACACGGTTCCCCCGCGCGAGCGGGGATAGGCCCGAAGCGCCCACTGGCGAGACCGTTCGAGCCGAGGTTCCCCCGCGCGAGCGGGGATAGGCCCCCGGCAAGTCTGTCGTGGTGATGTCTCCCTCGGGTTCCCCCGCGCGAGCGGGGATAGGCCGTTGATAAAGAAGGACACCCGAAAGGTGTCACCGGTTCCCCCGCGCGAGCGGGGATAGGCCCATACACAGGAACAAGATAACCAGCGTCAAATGGGTTCCCCCGCGCGAGCGGGGATAGGCCCTCGCGACCCACCTCGGGGTAACGAGACAGACGGGTTCCCCCGCGCGAGCGGGGATAGGCCCTGCCGTGTGGTCAATGCATTGGGTGCCGTCTTGGTTCCCCCGCGCGAGCGGGGATAGGCCCTACTGCTGCACCTGCTGCCTTGGCGAGATCAAGGTTCCCCCGCGCGAGCGGGGATAGGCCCACACCCCACGGGCAGTTGACCCCATGGCCATGGGTTCCCCCGCGCGAGCGGGGATAGGCCCCTTTGCGTCCCCGTAAACCTTTGCGTTCCCGTGGTTCCCCCGCGCGAGCGGGGATAGGCCCCGGATCAAAACACAAACAACAACGCCCGCGGCGGTTCCCCCGCGCGAGCGGGGATAGGCCCCTGGGGTTCGGGTTCCACGGTGTACACCGCCGGGTTCCCCCGCGCGAGCGGGGATAGGCCCTCAAAGCTGGCGGTGATGATGGCGCCACTGGCGGTTCCCCCGCGCGAGCGGGGATAGGCCCTGTCCAGCCCAATGCGGAAGCATTGCCCTAGCGGTTCCCCCGCGCGAGCGGGGATAGGCCCGTGAAGAGCATGGCGCCGGAAGCCACAGACTTGGTTCCCCCGCGCGAGCGGGGATAGGCCCGACACCCATCGCACCAAAGGCGGCGGCTTTCAGGTTCCCCCGCGCGAGCGGGGATAGGCCCCTGTGCATCTTGGGTAAAGAGTTCAACCAGCTGGTTCCCCCGCGCGAGCGGGGATAGGCCCCGAGGCCCGGCCTGGTGATGTGGTTTACATGCGGTTCCCCCGCGCGAGCGGGGATAGGCCCTGGGCGATGCCCGGTGTGGTGCCAACCTGACCGGTTCCCCCGCGCGAGCGGGGATAGGCCCACCATCGGCACCGGCATCACACCACGGTCCCTGGTTCCCCCGCGCGAGCGGGGATAGGCCCAAGCTCGACAGGCTGATTGAGCGGCAGAGATAGGTTCCCCCGCGCGAGCGGGGATAGGCCGTAGCGTTCGGCTGGTTCGGCGCAAATCGTGCGGGTTCCCCCGCGCGAGCGGGGATATTGGTGCCGCAGGTACAACGTTGGTCGGTGTGCTCTGGCTCGGCGAGGCCGCCAATCCGGTCCGTGTGGCGTGTTTGGCGGCAGTGGTGGCCGGCACTGTGGGTTTGCAATTGCAAGGGGTTGGCTGATATGGTTGGTTGCTACATCTCGTCTTCAAGCAGACAGGCTACGGCGCCAGCAAGCGCTGCTGGTTGAGCAGGTTGCGCAGCCTGAACTGCTCCCAGTCCAGCTGCTGCAGCTCAAAGCGAAGTTGCTTCCTTTCTTCATCCTTGGTGGCAGCATCAAGCAGGCTTTGCAGGCGCCGCATCT
>JAQUAU010000094.1 GCA_028687085.1 Minisyncoccota bacterium
GCCGGGATGAAGAAATTAAAGGTGAGGAGCAGTATAAACGTCAGTACCATCCCAGAGAGCATCAGGGAGTACGGTCGTCGCTGGTCCCTCGGCGCCTTTATCGTCTTGCGGACCAACTTCCAAATGGCTGAAATGATGAGGAGGAACACCAGTGCTCCAAATAATGGGATGGCGGGACCATTCTGTACTCCGCCGATTGCTCCACCGGAACCGACCGCGTTTATCCGTTCAAAAATATACGGGGTAAGCGTCAAGATGGAGACGACGCCAGTCAACGGCACGAGCACATACGTGTGAGAGAGCGGTCGGCGATATTGATCGTCAGGAAACGCCGACGCAAGATTGAAGAATGTGAAAGCATGCCAAGAAGCAAAGAACATTACGCCGCGGAGAAGCCAGAGCGCCGTATCGCTCGCCGGTAATTGATAATAGGAATAGTTAAGAATGCTCCAGCACACAGAGACAAGCGCGAAGTAGAAAAAAGCTCGGTTCGTCGTTGAACGCGTATTGTTGAATAAAATGACGAAGCCGAGCAGACCGATGCTCGCGACAGCAATACCAACAGACAGCAGATCGAGGTTGGAGAAAGATTGCATGGTCAGTTGAAGAGTATCTCGGGCGGACGGCGATAACTCACCTCGGTCGGGCTGTTTCCAGTCCCGATGCGAAAGATGAGTATTGGTTCGCGAGTATCGTCCACACTCTTTTTAATTATCGCATGCGCCGCAGCGATGCGCTCTCGTTCTTGTAGATTGAAAAGGGTTGTAATCTCTGACGACTGTAGTGAACGTGCAAGAAAAGTAACGCCCGTCACGATCTGCATTGACAATTCGTGTGCAGTCGCACTGAGCCAGATGCGCTCCATTATCTTCCCTACTTCGAGATATGCCGTGCGACTTGTCTTTCCCACAGTAATCACACCAAATGCCGATGCCGACGCATTTTGTTTTGCATTCGTCTGCGCAACCATCTTCGGGAAACCGATCTTCGCCAAGACTCTTGCAAAGCCCCAGTGTTTGAGAAGTCGAAACATCGCTTGTGCGGGAGGCGGTAATTCAAGTGTTTTAATATAGAGCCCCTGTTTCCCTGCGCGGTTCTCGTCTGCCGACCAGAGAATCTCGCTGAAAAAGAATTCGTGCAGAGTTTTGTTCCCAAGCGCCGTCTCTTCCATCGTCGTGAGCGCACGCGCTATCACCTGCATCACCTCTCGGTCCTCAATGAGTGAGAACGCGAGTGCCGAATCGCCTGAAATGGCGGAGTCTACGAGAGCCGACTTAGATTCTGGCGAGAGCGCAATATCCTTGTACGCCTTCCGGTTACTGTGCCGCTTCAGAATCGCCTCCCGCAAGGATTGTGAAGCATCGTCTATGCGTCCCCCCACCTCAAGCTCCATGACCGCGACGCACGAACCGCTCTCGCGATAGGTTATTTGTGGCGTGTATCCTTGTGCGCGAGCTTCAAGTTCGGCGTTCTGTATCGCAGCACCGAGTGCGATCAGAGTACCGCTCTCTTCGTAATTCAAAATAGGGTGGTCCCGCTCGGGTAGATAGTGGAATTCAATCGTCCTCCCCCGCACCACAAAACGCCACGGCTGAGAATTGCTCCCTGAAGGAGCGGCGGCGGCGGCCGTGAGTATCGCGCGTATCTTTTCTTTCTCCGCTTCGTCCATAGACTAGAGACCGAGCGTCGCCAAGAATTCAGCGCGTGCGGTCTCGCGAGCCTCCTTCACGTGCGGTGCATGATGCTCCGGATCAAGAAGCGCATCAAGGCTCACTTCGCACTTTTCTTCGTTCACGGCTTGTCCGAGCGCGAGCCGCTTCAGGACATAGGCGATGGCGACGCCAGAAAGCGTCGCGGCATCTCCAAGCTGCGGCCAGGAGTAGATCTCGCGACCGACCTGAAGGAGAGAGCTCATCATGCGCTCGGTGACGAGGTGCGGACCAGCAATCTTCGTCGCGAGCTTGGGCAAGTCCGACGGCGTAAATGACTTGAACATTTCCAGGTTCACATCGCCGATAACGCCGTTAAAGAGCGGCTTTGTTTTATCGAGATCAAAGCGCTCCACTTCAACGATGATGTTGTCGCCGTTATCGGTCGCCATCACAACAGGGATGCCGCGCTCGCGCGCGGCAAGCCGCAGCCGTATCTTTATTTCTAGATTATCAGTCTCTTCTACAAGTACATCCGCTCCCGCGAGAAATGCCTCCATTCCCTCTTCTGAAACGCCAGAATCGAATGTCTCAATCTCGGCATACGGATTCAGCTGGTAGATGTATTCGCGCACGAGATCAGTCTTCTTGCGCCCGAGTGCAAGAAAGTCGAAACGAATGCGGTTGAGGTTTGAAGGTGACACTTCGTCCGGATCGGCGATCTTGATGTGGCGCGCACCACCCATGAGTGCAAAGGTGAGCGCACCGTGACTGCCGACCGAGAGTCCTGCATAGGCGACCGTGAGATCATAGAGCTTCGCCTGCTCCTCGTTGGTGATGATATTGCGGTTGCGCGCTGTGCGTATCTCCTGATGCTCGTCATGCGGCAGATAGTGCGCGAGCGTACTGTTCCACGAGAAGTAGAACCACTCCCCCACTTCTTCAAGCGACTTTCCAGCGCAGTATTCTTCAGTAAATGCTTTTACCTCCTCCGTATGGTCCTGAATGAACTTGAATCGCGGATTACGAATAAGAAATAAATCCTCGAGAAGAAGGTCGTAGCGGTCAACTATCTTTGATGGCTGGAGACGCTCTTTAAA
>JAQUAU010000095.1 GCA_028687085.1 Minisyncoccota bacterium
CGGCAGGATGACGAACTGGCGTGACAGAAAAGGCGCGATATCCCGGAAGATCGCCTGATCCTCCGGGAGGATTTTCGTACGAACCCTGTCGCTGGCGAGAACTGCGCCGATATCGTCCACGGTTTCGAAGGCGAGGCAAGCCACGCCATCCCAGCGAGGCCTGCGGTACGGCTCGACATGACCGATAATCGTCGGATAGAGCTTGCCATCGGCATCGACCGGCGGCGCATAGGGGAGCGGCGCGAGGTTCGTCGGGCCTGCGGCGAGCCGATGGATCTGATCGTAGCGCTGCAGGCGATCCATGCTTCGATCTTGGCCATCCTCCGCATAGGTGAAACGGACACCGTGGACCTTGCGCCAGTATTCGCTCCATTTCTCGAAATTGATGTTGGGATCGCTCTCGAAGGCATTCGCGCTCGGATCGATCGCGGGATCGGTCATGGCCTCGCCGTTCCGGTCGAGAACATGTCCGGGCGCGCGCCGCCTCTCCGCAAGCGGCGTTGAATCGGCGCGAGAGAGGAACGAGAACACAACGATCAATGGCCCGCCCGTTTCAACTCGGGCGGAAGGCTGACGGTTTTCGGCAGTGTGGTTGGCCACGTCGGTATCTCCATGCGGCGAGTCAGCGAATGAGGCTGCGCGCAAGCGCGCTGGCGCCGGCGAAGATCCCGACGGCACAGACGCCGTTCCATCCGAACTGGGCAAAAGCCCAGTTGCCGACCCAGGTGCCCGCCGCAACGCCCGCCATCGCAGCCGTCACCAGCAAACCGTTGAGCCGGCTGCGCGCGGACGCATCGAGGCCGTTTATGATTGCCTGATGCGAGATCATGCTCGCCATCACGCCGAGATCGAACAGGACGGCGCCGATCCCGAGCACCCATAGCGACCCCGGCACGAGCGGCATCAGGCCGAATGCCGCGACCACCAGGAGGCAACCGGCGCGGATCGGAACCATCGGACCGGATCGGTCGGCGAGATGCCCGAACAGGGGCGCGGCAAGCGCGCCCGCCGCCCCGGCCAATCCGAAGACGCCAGCTAGCCCTGCGCCGAGCGCGAAGGGAGGCTCCGCAAGCATCATGGCCAGTGTGGACCAGAAAGCGCCGAGCGATCCCGCGATCAGCGCCTGCGTCATCATCGATTTCCTGAGGACGGCTCGATTTTTGACGAGTTCCCAGAGGCCGCCCAGCAGCCCGATATAGGTGCCTCGCGCGGCGGGCGCGACGGCGGGCAAGAGCCGCCAGGCGGCGAGCGCGACGACGCCGATGAGCACGACGGCGCCCCAGAAGACGGATCGCCATCCGAAAAACTCGGCGATGAATCCGCCAAGGGTTCGCGAGCAGAGGATGCCGATCAGGAACCCGGTCATGACGGTTCCCACGGTCCACCCGCGGCGCGCTTCGGGTGCAAGTTGGGCGGCGAGCGAAATGAAGTCCTGTCCGACACTGCCGAGGAGACCGATGGCCACCCCCGAGGCAATCAACACCGGCAATGTCGGAGCCAATGCGGAGGCGGCCAAAGCGAGAGCGAGAAGCAGCGCCTTGGCGGCTATCAGACGTTTGCGGTCGGTCAGATCCCCCAGCGGCGCCAGCAGGAGCAGGCCCACCCCGTAGCCGATCTGCGTCAGGGTCGCCACGAGGCCGGCTTGCTCAGGGCCTGCCTGGAACTGCCGCTCCACCAGATGGAGGATGGGTTGGCTGTAGTAGACGTTGGCGACACCGATGCCGGCACCAACCGCCAGAAGAACCACCGGGAAATCGGGAGCTGCCTGCTCCGCGGGCGGACATTGGGCGCCGAAGTGGCCATCGGTAGTCGACATCGCTTACCTCGACAGGTATCGGGACCGCACCGGGCCCCTGTCGAGGTCAAGATATTGACGAAATTCATGACGTTAAATGACGCAATTTTCCAAACATAGTAGATAGCTGGTCGCCTATTGATCTCTTGCTATTTCTGCCTGGCCCCAGGGGATCATGGCCTGCCGACAAGCCGCGGCGACCGGCAACCGGGTCGTCGGATGCTTGATACGCGCGGGTCTCGAGCAGCCAACGCCCCCCGTTTCAGCGACCGTCCGCTGCGCCGGGCCAGGCGCTCAGCGCCGTCGCGGCGACGGCTTCCAGCAGGCCGCGATCAGTGCCGTCTCGTGCCTGGATCGACAGCCCCTGGATCACCGCCGCGCAAAAGGCCGCGAGTGCGGCCGTATCGGTTGACGGCGCGAGTTCCTCGTCGGCGACCGCGCGGTCGAACCTGTCCTTGATCATGGCAATGACGGCGCTCCGCCGTCGCGCGAGATCGGCAGTCACATCCTTGTGCTCCGGCGCGCACATCACGGCCCCTGCCGCAAGCATGCAACCGAGTGGTTCCCTGCCCGCCGCATAGACCGCCACCGCCTCCCGGAACATGCGCGCGACCGCGTCCCTGACACGCGGTTCCTCGGTCAGCGCGCGTGCCGCATAGCCGCCATATGACGCTTCGTAACGATCGAGCGCCGCTCTATAGAGCGCGTCCTTGCTGCCAAAGGCGGCGTAGAGGCTGGGCGGTGTGATCCCCATCGCCGCCGTCAGCTCGGCGATCGACGTTCCCTCATAGCCGTAGCGCCAGAATAGCTGCAACGCCACCTCCAGCGCGTGCTCGCGGTCGAGCAGGCGCGGCCGGCCGCGCGAGCGCTTCTCGATAATTTTCATAGTGAT
>JAQUAU010000026.1 GCA_028687085.1 Minisyncoccota bacterium
AACGTTGCTCGCTCGCTTTACGGAGTATCGACCCTCTGTGAGGCTAAGCTAACGCGGTAAGCGAGCCGCCTGGGTAGTACGATCGCAAGATTAAAACTCAAAGGAATAGACGGGGACTCGCACAAGCAGTGGATTATGCGGCTTAATTCGTCGATAAACGAAGAACCTTACCAAGGTTAGAAACCCAGCTGCATCCGACCTGAAAGGGACGGAGCCTTCGAGGGTGCTGGGCAGGTGATGCATGGTCGTCGTCAGTTCGTGGTTTGAACTGTTCCCTTCAGTGGGGTAACGAACGCAACCCCCGTTGTCTGTTGCCTATATGGCCAGGCGAGACTGCTCCCTCACGGGAGAGGAAGGTGGGGATGACGCCAGATCAGCATGTCCCTCTGATACCTTGGGCTGCACGCATAATACAATGGGCGGTACAACAGGTTGCAATGCCGTAAGGCGGAGCCAATCCTTATAAAACCGCCCCCAGTACGGATTGAGGTCTGCAACCGACCTCATGAAGCCGGAATTGCTAGTAATCGCAGGTCAGCTAAACTGCGGTGAATACGTTCTCGAGTCTTGTACTCATTCAGAAATGTGCTTGGTAGTTATTCAATCCAGTCCGTTAAAATCGGACCCGTGCGAGAGCACGCGTAGCGAACGAACAGTCGGTATACCGCGAGGTTGCCGGCGGAGAGATCTAGTAGCAAACAGCAGCCCTCCTGTAGAGATACAGAGCGTATGTGCGACCCATTCTGGTGAGTAATGGGGAAGCACGCGGATATTTATTTCCGAATCGCGTTGAGTGGATGCAAGGAACGGAATGAATAATGACCCAAGGAGATCTCATAGGGATCGAGATATGAACACCTATGAGAAGTCAGCTGTGTCGTAGTACCATGCGGTAAGTTATACTTGCAGTATGGGAAGGACACTTCCGACAGTTAGTAACGACTATGTTGTCGGCCTTACGGACGGCGAAGGATGTTTCTACGTCAATGTAGGAAAGTCTTCGCGGTATCGGTCGGGGTACCGTATCCAACTGCATTTTCATTTGAAAATGCAGGGACGAGATCGGGCCTTGCTTGAGAAAGTACGAAATACGATAGGGTGCGGCGAGGTCTACTTCCAAAAGGAGTTGCGCGCCAATCACTGTCAGTGTTATCGCTATACCGTAAGCGCAGAGCGGGATATACAAGAAATTGTCATACCGTTCTTCAAACGACACCCGTTACAAAGTGCGTCGAAAAGCGCGAGTTTCGAGGTTTTCTGTGAGATTGCTGCTCTTGTAAAAGAGGGTCAGCACTTGAATGCAGAAGGCATCGAGAAAATTCGCAAACTTAAATCATGCATGAATCAAAAAACTGTGGGACTCGCGTAGTACGAGAAATTCGTTCGCTACGTGGGAACGCAAGAGCATCTCGGCTTATTGCAATCCGCCCGTCAAGTCAAGGGAGTTGGGGGTGCCCGAAGGACTGCCTTGCGCAGTACTACGGCAAATTCAATGACAAGGACTAAGTCGTAACAAGGCACGGGTAGCGGAAGCTGTTCGTGGAACATATCCAAATTGGAACCGATATTCTCGAAAGGAATATCACGTCGATTATCTTCTTCGGAAGATAGAGAAATGGTATTAGTCTCTAAACGATACTCGAGCGCCCGGGAACGTAATCGGGTGGTTGCTTGAAGGCCACACGTGAGCCTTCAAGTGAGACAGAATAGGCGGAACAACAGAGCACATACATCTTTTCACTCATATTTCATACAAAAAAGCCCCGATAAATGGGCTTTTTGTGCTATTGACATTATGGTACTTTTAGGTATATAATATAAACTGAATTGAAACCGTGACGCAATCTGTACGGGCTATCAGGATTGCGAGATTGTTACGGCCTTTGCCCTCCCGAAATGGGATAAGCGGTCGTTTCTGGTTTGATTATTTTTCAAACTAGGAGAAGCATATGTTCACATCGATAGTTAATTGGTTCAAATCACTGCGTCAATCAGAAGCAACCGAGCAGGAAATTGAGGAGTATTTTGCAAAACAAGATGCGGAAAGAAAACGCGAGCACGAAGAGGCCGAACGTGAGTATCAAGAGTATATGGCCTACTGTAGTGCTAGACAGAAAGAGGACGATCAGGAAAGAGAAAAAGAATACTTGGAACGCGAGCTCAGAATACAGGAACAGATAGACTGGGAACGCAGAAATCAAGAATAGCAGTACCCCGCCCGTTAAACGGCGGGGTTTTCATTTCTCAAACGTACAGAATAGGCGGAACAACAGAGCACATACATCTTTTCACATACAAAACATAAAACGCCCCAGAAGGGTGTTTTTGTTTATCAAATGGTTGGTTCTGATAGTACAAATTGTGATCCAAAATTATTGTTACTATTGGTGCAGTGAATGACAAAGAAGAAAAACTTGAGGGAGGGCAATACGGTACGGTCGTACACAGAATAGGAAATACGATCCATCGAGGTCAGAATGAAAATTCTGGATATGTACACAAACTCCTGCAAAATTTAGAAGAACATGGCTGCATGTTTACGCCACGCTTTCTGGGCATTGACGAGCAGAAGCGTGAGATTCTCACTTTTATTGAAGGCGATCTTCTGGATGGCGATTCTGAAATAAAAGAAGAAGTTTCTATCGAGGCCATAAACATTCTTAGAGAACTCCATGACGCTACAATGGGTAGCTTACTCGCTGGAGATAAAGAAGTTACTTGCCATAATGATTTCGCTCCATGGAATACGGTAGTAAAAAATGGCCGCATTACTGGAATAATAGATTTTGACGGCGCAGGACCAGGTAACAGGATAGACGATGTCACTTATATGATATGGACCTTCTTGGGATTACATGACGTGGCAAAAACCGAATGGTATTTAGAGCAGATGAGGAAACTGACTGAAACGTATGGCGACTTTGATAAAAGCAATTTTGTGAAAGTGCTTTTAAACCACCAGACTGAAACATTAACAATGCGCAGACACCGGGCTCTACATGACACCTCCGAAGAGGCACGGGTATTTTCACGAGAGAGAGGTCTGCGAATCGAAAGAGAAATCCAATGGACGAAAGACCATACGGGCGCTATTGAAGCTGTCCTAGGTACATGAGCCTTCAAGTGAGACAGAATAGGCGGAACAACAGAGCACATACATCTTTTCATTCACATTTTTACACACAAAAGCCGCGACCCCTCCTGGGGTCGCGGCTTTTTGACGTTCGTCTTGTAGTGATGTATAGTCGCTTCGGAAGCTTCACTCCATCCGAATAACGCTGTATCCAAACGAGGAGATTGACCATGTCCGCTATGGCAGTAGAAATGAGTACTCTTTCGTCACAAATGCAGGCGCGTACCGCGGCTGTTCGCGATGAATTGCGTCGGAAAGAAGAGGCTGACCTCAAGGCACGCGCCGTCGCATGGAGAGAAAGAGAAAAACAAAAAGCAAAGACTGCCATTGCGCGGTTGCCAGCGGTCATCAAAGGTGTCGCTGAAAAGGGGAAGTCCGATTTGATCGTTCGTATGGATGTACGAGGGCCGTACACAACGGACGAAATGCGTAAAATGTACAAAGTGATTGACCTCTATCACAGCCCACATTTCCCGTCGTATGACGTGCCGTCCGAGCAGCACATTCAGCTCACGTCGTACAAGCTTAAGAAGCTGCGAGACGGTGCGAGAATGATTGCGAGTTGGGCTCTTAGGGAGGGTTTCGCAGTCTATTGCCGCATATGGGAAGACAGGCTTGGACGAGAAGAAGTCGACCGCTATGAGCATTTCATTGTCGACGACGTAAGGTCTCAATTCATCGACGGAGACGACAGCGAGAACTGGCCTGTATGCGAAGGTCTCCTCATTCGGTGGTAAGCAGAAGCACGTTAATTAGGGGCTCCAGAGAGATCTGGGGCCCTGTTTTATGGGTGGAAATACAAAGGGATTTTTGGTAGTATCAACAGGTTCCTTTTGCGCGCTTAGCTCAGTTGGTAGAGCACTCGACTGATACTCGAGCGGTCCTAGGTTCGACTCCTAGAGCGCGCACTGATAGCAAAAGACCTGCCCTGCGGCAGGTCTTTTGCTATCAGTGCGGGCCGCAGCGATATTTTGTCAGCAGACAAAACCGCGAGGCGGGGTCGCGCAAATTCGCGAGCGACGGCGAGCGGATTATGCGTGACCACACTTATACCCACGCCCTGCAACGCGGGAGGGGCAGCGGGGCTATACTAGAGTCATGGAAAAAGCGAAGGAGAAGGCGCTCCTGCATGAAGTGCACCTCGTGCTCGGCATGGTGCTCGTCGCGGCCGCCATCGTAATCATCGTACGCTTCCCGATGCGAAGCGAGACTCAGATCGTTTTGTCCCCCGTGACTGAGAACCAGCCGGCGGCCGTCGTCGTGCCGTTTACCGAAGTCGCTCGCGGCTCAAGCTCGACCGTGACGAAGCGCGTTAACTATTTCATCACCACCGCAGAGGGGCTGAACAAGCTCTGGAAGATGATTGACGCAGAGGGCGCACCTCCGAAAGTCGATTTCAAAAATGAGGCGGTTGTCGCGGTCTTCGCGGGGCAGAAGCCAACGGCCGGCTACGCGATACAGGTCTCCAAGGTTGAAGATTCAGGCACACGTCTCGTCTCTATAACGCTTGCAGAGCCGAGCGAGAGCTGCATGGTTGCGCAGTCGCTCACCGCCCCCTATGAGATTGTCACTCTGCCCACAACGGCGCTTCCGCTTGCGCACGAAGATATCCCTGCGACCGCTGACTGTCCTAAATAACGCAATTACGCTACATTGAAAGGATGGACGCCAGGGCAGCATTCCGCGGTAAGCGGGTTACCGTCATGGGACTCGGCCTTCTCGGTCGAGGGGTGGGCGACGCACGTTATCTAGCCGAGTGCGGGGCTGAACTTATCGTGACCGATCTGAAATCGCGCGAGGAACTCGCCGAATCGGTCGCACAACTCGCAGAGTTTAAGAACATCACGTTCGTGCTCGGCGAGCACCGGCTCGAAGATTTTGCGAACCGCGATTTGATACTAAAGGCCGCGGGTGTACCGCTTGGTTCGCCCTACATCGCTGAGGCGAAGAAGAACGATATCCCGGTCCGCATGAGTGCTGATTTATTTGCAGAAATTTCCGGTATCACCTGCGTCGGCATCACCGGCACACGCGGCAAATCGACGGTGGCGCATATGCTCCACGCTATTTTGCAGAAAGCAGGGAAGCTGGTACTGCTCGGCGGAAATGTGCGCGGCGTCTCGACACTCGCGCTTCTTGATGAGGCGACGCCTGAACACACTGCAGTCTTGGAACTCGACTCGTGGCAGCTGCAGGGCTGGGGCGAGGCGAGACTTTCGCCGCACATCGCGGTTTTCACCACGCTGTACCCGGATCATCTGAACTATTATCAGAAGAATCCGGAGCAGTACCTCGCTGACAAGGCGAACATATTTTTGTATCGAACTGAAGAGGATACGCTCATCCTCGGCAAGCAGTGCGCGCCGATCATCATCGATCGATACGGCGAACAGATCAGGTCGAAGACGCTCGTTGCCGACACGCTCACGCTTCCCGACACGTGGGTCTTGTGCATACCGGGCATGCACAATCGCTACGACGCCGCGCTCGCACTCGCAGCCGCTCGCGCGCTCGGCATCGAAAACGACGTGAGCCGCAAGGCACTCGCCTCATTTGCCGGCGTGCCGGGGCGGCTCGAATATCTGCGTGAGGTACGCGGTGTAAAGATATATAACGACACGACGTCGACGACGCCCGAGGCGACACTTGCTGCGCTTGCGGCGCTTGACCCGGCGCACACGGTGCTGATTGCGGGCGGCTCTGATAAAAATCTCGATATGGGCGCGCTTCTCGTGAAGCTTGAAGAGGTGAAGCGCGTCATCTTGCTCACCGGCTCAGGCACGAATCGCGTCCTTGAATTCGTTCCAAACGCTTCGGTCTATGACGACCTCGGCAAGGCGGTGCAGGAGGCTGTAGTGGCGGCAGAGCCGGGCGACAACCTGCTCTTCTCGCCGGCGTTCACCTCATTCGGCATGTTCAAAAACGAGTTCGACCGCGGCGATCAGTTCAATGCTATCGTGAAGGCGTTATGACCGGGATGAAAAAAGCGCATTTTATCGGCATCGGCGGGATCGGGATGAGCGCACTCGCGCAATACTTCCATGACCAGGGTGTCGTCATTACGGGCTCCGATCGGAGTGCCTCACCCGTGACCGAACTCTTGGAGCAGAAGGGCATTGCGGTCAGTATCGGACAGAAGGCAGAGAACGTACCGACAGATGCCGGAATGATCGTGTACAGCGATGCGGTGCCTGAGGACAATCCGGAGCGCATGCGCGCTAAAGAGCTCGGTATTCCAGAACTGAGTTATTTCAAGATGCTCGGACAGGTATCACTCGGCAAGCGCACTGTGGCAGTCGCCGGCACCCACGGCAAGACGACGGTGACGGCGATGCTTGGGAAGATGCTCTCCGACGCTGGAGCGTCACCGATCGTTGTCGTTGGTTCGCTCGTGAAAGACTTTGGTTCTAACTATCTGCACGGAGACTCGGACTTGTTCGTCGTTGAGGCGTGCGAGTATCGTGATCACCTCTTGGAGCTCTCTCCGCAGATACTCGTACTGACCAACGTCGAGTGGGATCACACCGACTGGTTCCCGTCGCTCCAGGCGCTCCAGGCGACCTTCCGACGGGCGATTGAGCACGTGCCGGCCGATGGCGCTATCGTAACTGATCCGTCGAATCCGAACATCGCACCGCTTCTCGCAGGCGCGAAGGCGCGCATCGTTGATTACACGAAGGAGCCGGTATATACGATTCAATTGCCGGGCGAATTCAATCAGCAGAATGCCCGCGCCGCCGCAGCGGCGGCGCGGGTCGCGTTCCCGCAAATTGAAAACACTACCATATATGGTAGTGTTTCGAATTTTCAGGGCACCTGGCGGAGATTTGAATACAAAGGGAAGACCGCAAACGGGGCAGACGTGTACGACGATTATGCGCATCATCCGACGGCCGTTCGCGAAACGCTCAAAGCGCTCCGCGCCAAAGTACAAGGAAAAATTATTGTCGCCTTTCATCCGCACCTCTACAGCCGCACGCGCGACTTGCTCGATGAATTTTCAGTCGCATTCGCCGATGCCGACCAGGTCTTCATAGCACCGATCTATGCTGCACGCGAGATTGATGATGGCTCTATTTCAAGCGAGATACTCGCCGAGCGCATCAGCCAGAACGGCACGAGCGCTCGCGCGGCGACGTTTGAAGAAATCAAACACACGCTCCTGACTGAGCCGAAAGAGGGCGATACTATCATGACCATGGGCGCGGGCGACATCTACAAGGTCGCCGATGCACTCGTATCACAAAAATAATATGGGAACACTCTCAATCGTCGCGACACCGATAGGCAACTTAGAGGACATCACGCTTCGCGCTCTGCGGACGCTCAAAGAATGCGACGTTATCTATGCCGAGGATACGCGCGTCATCTCGAAACTGCTTGCGCGCTACTCCATTGCAAAGCCGCTCCAGCGGCTCGATGCCGCGATGGAGGCGAAGCGGGCAGACCAGATTATCGAGCGACTCGAAGCAGGAGAAAAAATTGTCTTTGTTTCAGACGCTGGCACGCCGGGCATCAGCGACCCCGGTTCTCGCCTGGTTTCTGCGGTTCGTGAACGAATATCAAGGTTTAACCTTGATATTCGCATTGAGGCGATACCGGGCGCCTCGGCGCTCACCGCTGCCCTCTCCATCGCCGGTCTCGACACGGGCGAGTTTACCTTCATCGGCTTCTTGCCGCACAAGAAAGGCCGTCAGACTGCATTAAAGAAGGTAGCGGCCAGTGAAATCCCTGTTGTCTTGTACGAGTCGCCGCACCGCATTCTGAAACTCTTGAAAGAGCTCGAGGGCGTTTCGCGCGTTACCATCGCTCGCGAGCTCACCAAGATTCATGAAGAGGTGATAGCCGGTACGCCGCAAGAGATAACGGCCCATTTTACCGCCCATCCTGACACTATTCGCGGCGAGTTTGTGGTTATTATCGAGCCTTGATACACTGAGCGCATGTCCCGCACAAGCACACTCATTCTTCTTGGTGCTCTTACCATCCTCGCGCCATTTTCAGGTCTGCCGATATCAATCCGAAATGTGCTCGCGATCGTCTTTGGCGCATGTGTGCTCGGCATCGGCCTCTCGATGCGCGTTCGCGAAGTGCGCGGCGCACAGGGGCAGACTGCTGAAACGCCCGTAGCTGAACCAGAACCTGCACCGCCTACCATTTCTCCGATTTAATTTTTGCTATACTTCTCTGTAATGGAGAATCCCGAACGCGTTACCTACTTCGCGGCGACTGATTCGCGCGGGAAATATATCCCCTTCGGCATCAAGTCAAAGGATCGCGATCGCCACATGTACGTCATCGGCAAGACCGGCATGGGCAAGTCGACTTTGCTTGAGAACATGGCGATCCAGGATATCAGAAATGGCGAGGGGCTCGTATTCCTCGATCCTCACGGAAAATCTGTCGAGACCCTTCTCGACTATATCCCTGAGGAGCGCATAAAAGATGTTGTCTACTTCGCGCCGTTTGATATGGAAAATCCGATCGCTTTCAACGTGATGGAGGACGTCGGCTACGACAAGCGCCACTTGGTGGTCAGCGGCCTCATGGCGACCTTCAAGAAGATCTGGGAGGACGCCTGGAGCGCGCGCATGGAGTATATCCTCACCAACACCCTTCTCGCGCTCCTCGAGTATCCAGACGCGACCCTGCTCGGCGTCAATCGCATGTACACCGACAAACTCTATCGTCAGAAAGTGGTCGACAATGTGAAAGATCCGGTGGTAAAAGACTTCTGGACCAAGGAGTTCGCCAATTACGGCGATCGCTACACGCAAGAGGCGACGCCGGCCATTCAAAATAAGATCGGTCAGTTCACCGGTAACCCGCTTATCCGTAACATCATCGGCCAGTCGAAATCGTCATTCGATATCCGCACGATGATGGACGAGAAGAAGATCCTCATCATCAACCTTTCAAAGGGGCTCGTCGGAGAGACGAACATGCGTCTCTTGGGTTCGATGCTCACGACGCGCATCTTCTTGGCCGCGATGAGTCGTGCTGGTGCAAATTCGGCCGAGATGCAGAAGCTCCCCCACTTCTATTTCTATGTCGACGAATTCCAGAACTTCGCGAATGAGACTTTCGCCGAGATACTCTCTGAGTCGCGCAAGTACAAACTGAATCTCATCATCACGAACCAATACATCGAGCAGATGGAAGAGGAAGTGCGTGACGCGGTCTTCGGCAACGTCGGCACCACGGTCGTCTTCCGTGTCGGTCCGTTTGATGCTGAGGTGCTTGAACCGATGTTTATGCCGAAGTTCACCAAAGAAGATATCGGAAGTCTCAGTAAATTTCAGATCTATATGACACTGATGATCGACGGTGTCGGCTCCGCACCTTTCTCGGCTGTGACGATACCTTCGATCGAGGCGCCAAAGGTGTCATATCGGGAGCAGATTATCGAGACCTCGAGAAAACAATTCGCTACGCCTCGTGGGGGTATCGAGAGTGCAATCATGGAAGAACTTTCTGATAGTCTCGCCGCCGAAGCCCCGTTTGACGCCCGCATGAAGAAGAAGCCGGTACCACGCGCTCCCGTCCAACAAGCTCCGATACTACAAAAAGCTCCTCCGCCGGCTCCTTTGCCTATTGCTCCTCGCCCGCCAACTCCGCGCCCGACACATCAAGAATCGCGGGAGATTGTTCCGCGTCCAATGATGGAACGGCCTGCACCGCCCACAAAGAGTGCTGATGATCTGAAAGCTATTCTGCGCACCATGACCGCGAAGTCCGGTGCTGAAAAAGAACAGAAGAAGTCAGAGCACCAGTCGTCGCTCAAAGGCGCACTTGCCGAGGTACTCGAGAAGAGCAAGCAGGAGGCAGGAGGCAGGAGGCAGGAAATGCCGAAGCCCGTGGCGGTTCAACCGCCACGGCCGGTGCCCGAAGAGAAAAAGCCTTTTGAAGTCGCTGAAGATGAATTGCGCAAGGTGCTCAAGGGCGAGAAGTAGCGAGCATATGAAGATCGCCGGACTCCTCACTCTCGCGATCTTTATCCCGGCATTCGCGTGTGCGGCAGATTTGATAAATATAAACACAGCCGATGCGACGCTTCTCGATACGCTCCCCGGCATTGGCCCGACCTATGCGGCACGGATCATCGACTACCGCACGGCGCATGGGCCGTTTGCACGCATTGAAGACATCCAGAATGTGAGCGGCATCGGCGTGAGCACCTATGCAGATATCGCGCTTTTGATTACCGTCCCCGCGACGCCCGCGCCTGCACAGCCGGTTCAGGCGACTT
>JAQUAU010000096.1 GCA_028687085.1 Minisyncoccota bacterium
CCCAACTTTGCCGATGCTGCTGTAAATCCCGCCAGACAGATGAGGTATTCAAGGGTGCGGACACGAAAAAACTCCTTGCGCAAAACGGGACGGACGCGGAAAGGTACTGACCCAAGAGTAGGCAAGGCGCGTCTCCACTGCAAGGGCAACGGTTTTGCACCGAAAAATTCGCAGCATCATGGCGTTCAGGCAATGGCTTCGTGCCGTATACCGCCTTCGTCTCCAGGCTTGCGCCGATATTTCCCGTCCTGTCCAATTTCACCAGCTTATATGAATATTCATTTTTTGTGATTTAATGTGTGAGGGAATTTGGCCACTTGGCAGATCAGTCCGTTTTTGCGCGTTTTTTGAAAAATCGGCTGAGCCGCTTATACTGCCAGTCTTTGGTGGTCCGGAACCTCTATTCGCCTTGATTGTTGCCTCATTACCCGCCGTTTCGCGCGATCGCCCATCCTGGTTTTCCGAGTCGCCGCCTGACGCCCGTGTAACTCCTCGGGAAGCTGCCTATGTTCTCCCGGAGTAGTGCCGTCGGCAGAGTCTTCGGACTCAAGGCATCCGCGGTTTTTTTGCTGGCGCTGCTGTTTTTCGGCTGGGACGTCGGCAATACCAGTCTGTGGAACATCGATGAGCCCATCTACGCGCAGTCCCTGAAAGAACAGATCGCCCAGCACAATCTGGTGGTACCGACCTTCAACGCACGGCTGATGCCTGACAAGCCGGCGCTGAACTACTGGCTGATGTGGACCGGCGTCAAAATGCTGGGAATGAACTCCTGGGGATTGCGGATGGGTTCCGCCGTTGCCGGCGCCCTGCTGGTTCTGTATCTGATCATCGGGTTGCGGCGTCTGTATGGTGAAAACATCGCGCTGATCAGCGGGCTGATGACCGCCACGGCACTGCACAGCACGGTGATTTTCCGCAGCGCCACCCCCGATCCGCTGCTGATCCTGACGGTGACGATCGCCCTGCTGAGCTACCTGCGCGGTTATCTGTTCCCGGACATACGCAGCCGCGAAATGCTCATCGCCTATGCCGCCATGGCTCTCGCCACGCTGGACAAGGGCCCCATTGGATTTCTCTTGCCCGGCCTGATCATCGTCCTGTTTTTGCTGCTGCGCAGGGAGCTGTCCTTTCTCTGGCGGGAAGGCCGGCTGACCTGGGGAGTACCGATCTTTCTGATCATCGCCCTGCCCTGGTATCTCGCCGTCGGCGTCGAAACCCACTGGGCCTGGGATCGCGCTTTCGTCTTCAAACAGAACATCGGCCGCTTCAGTGACAGCATGCAGGGGCACCGTGGTCCTTGGGTCTATTATCTCATCAGCACCTTCCTCGGGATGCTGCCCTGGTCGATTTTTTTACCCCAGGTTTTCCGTGACGTATGGCTTTCCCGGCGGCAATTCTTGCGCAAGCATCCGAAGACATCGTTCCTGCTGGTCTGGGCGGCGACGTGGATCGGCTTTTTCACCCTCTCCGCTACCAAACTCCCCAATTACGTCTGGGAAGCCTATCCGCCGCTCTTCATTCTGCTGGCTGCCTATTTCGAGAAAATCCGGGCGGGTACCACTCGTCCCGCGCGCCGGGGGTTGATCCTGTCGGCCGGGGTGCTGTTCCTGATCGGACTGGCCATGAGCCTTTTTGCGGGCTTGGTCCTACCGCTACGCGAGCCGCACCTGCCGGACATGGTGGAGATCGGCCTGCCTTATCTGCTGGCTGCCGCCGGCGCCGGCGCCCTGCTCTGGCAGCGGCGCTGGGTGCCGGCATGGGCGACTTTGGGCGTCGGCGGCATGGCGCTAACCGCCTTGCTGGTCTTTGTCATCACCCCGTCCTTGAGTGGGGTGAAGCCCTCCCGGGAGATGGGGCAACGTATTGCCGCCCTGCAAGGCCCGCAACCTTATCGGCTGGCGTCCTGGCAATGGTTTCAGCCGAGCTTTCTGTTTTATGCCGGGCGCGGCAACATGCCCATCCGTCATTTGCAGACCCTGACGGAATTACCGGCGGTACTCGGTCCGGAGCCGCTCTATCTTGTCTGCCCGGAACACGCCGTCGCCGCAGTTCGCGCCGCCGTGCCCGCGGCGTACCGGCAGCAGACCGTCCTGCTGCGCTACGAGATCTATAACCACGAAAATATCGCCCTGTTGCGAATCAGCCCGCGCACGAAAAGTCTTGACCACGCCATTGCGCCTTACTACCATAAATAAAACGTGTGGCGATGGAGTCCGCCCAATAACCGCCTTTATAGGCTAATGACTGCTACTGATCCTGATCGCAAGATCGGGCGGTGGGGAGTTGGAAACCATATAAAGGGGAAGGCATGCTCGACGATATCGTCCTGCAGTGTGGGCAAGTCTTGGCGGTGCTTTTGTTATCACCGCTCCTGCACGGCTTCATGGTCACCATGGAAGAGCGCGTTCAGCGCGGACAGGGGCCGTCCGTCTTCCAGCCCTATCGGGATCTCTGGAAACTCTTCCACAAAACCCTGCTGATACCGGAATCCGCGTCCTGGGTGTTTTTCTGGGCGCCGGTGGTGGCTTTTACCGCCATGCTCATCGTGCCGATGCTGATTCCGGTGCTGACCAATTT
>JAQUAU010000097.1 GCA_028687085.1 Minisyncoccota bacterium
CCCCTTGGCCGTAGGTGCCAAGCCTGGCGTGACTTACCCCAACACGGCAGACAGTTCGACGGCCGAATACCCGGCGTTTGAAAAACGCACGGATTGCAACGGTGTGTTCACTACGGCAGGTGGTTCCACACAAAAGTATTTCACCTGGGCCAATGAGCAGCAAAATTATGCCAACTGGAAGCTTTACCATTCCAAACGCGTGGAGTTGGCCCGTACAGGAATCGGTTTGGCATTTAAACCATTGACATCTACGTTCCGTTTGGGTTGGGGCACGATTTCAAAACTGGGCGGAAATAGCCCTGCTTTGACTGCGGGTGTCAGCTTGTTCACCACTTCGCGCAAGCAGGCTTTTTATGATTGGTTGTATGGTTCAGGCACCAGTGGCAGTGGTAATACACCTAGTCGCACATCTATGGACAAGGTAGGCCAGTACTTCAGTCGCTCAGACAGTGATGGGCCCTGGGGCTCCATGCCAAGTTATACGTCAACCAGTACCAGTACAAGCACCAGTGGGGGCACTGAAGCCATTGCCAATTTTGCGAGCTGCAGACGCTCCAACATGCTGCTCATGAGTGATGGTTATTGGAACAGTACCGATCCAACAGTCGGTAATGTGGACGGCACCGATGGTCCCGTAATTACCAGTGCGACCGGTTCCACGTACCAGTACAGAGCGGCTTACCCGTATAAGGACGTGACATCAAATACGTTGGCTGATGTGGCCATGAAATATTGGGTGAACGATTTACAACCTAATATGCAAAACAATGTGGCAGCCATCAGTGGCATTAATGAATCTTTTTGGCAGAACGTATCTTTTTACGGTATTGGTTTGGGCGTTTATGGCACGTTGGAGCAAACAACTGCAACCTTGGCCAACCTTGCGACGGGAGACACGTTATGGCCGGTAGCCAAAGCCGATAGTGCGGAGGCGATTGACGACATGTGGCATGCTGCAGTTAATTCACGCGGACAGTTTTTGAGTGCTCGCGATTCTGATACTTTGACCACGGCGGTTGAAAGAATGATGACCAGCATCAACAAGCTCAGTTCTTCGCAGTCAGGTGTGGCTGTGTCTACCGCCAATCTGGTGGATGGCACACGCAAATACACACCGCAATACACCACCGGCTCATGGGTTGGCAATGTTACATCACGCAACCTGAATCCCTTGAATGGCAATGAGGTGAGCACCGCTTGGCAAGTAGAGAGTACGGATCCTTTGACAGGTGATGCACTGTCGCAAATACCCGGCCATGCATCTCGAAATATTGTGGTCGGTAATGGTTCGGCCACTGCACCCAAAGCAGTCAACTTCACCTACAGCGCCATGTATGCAGCCGGATTAACTGGACTGATGACGGGCACGGTGAATAACGATTTGATTAATTATTTGCGTGGTGATGCAACGAATGAAGGTGATTTTGGTTTGTACAGAACGCGTGAGGCCAGGTTGGGGGATATCGTTAACTCCAGCCCCATGTTGGTCAAGCGCGGTGTTGATCTGAAATACGATCAAAGTGGATCAACCGTTACCGGGGCAGACAGTTACCGCAGCTTTGTCACGGACAACGCCTCCAATACAGAGGGGGTATTGTTTGTAGGTGCCAACGATGGCATGTTGCATGCATTTCGTGACGGTACACCTACCAAACCCGATGATGGTGGCATAGAAGTGTTTGCGTATGTGCCCAAAGCGGTGTTGCCAACGATCAGCGTGCTGGCAGACAAGGCTTATTCACACCGCTATTACGTGGATGGTCCAATGGTTGAATCAGCGACTTATAACGGTAGCGCTTGGAAAAATGTGTTGTTAGGGACAACAGGTGCAGGTGCCAAGTCAGTTTTTGCCTTGGATGTGACTGATCCGTTGGCCATGGATGCCAGCAGTGTATTGTGGGAGGTGAGTTCAGCAAGCACTGGCTTCGCTGAATTGGGGCATGTTTTGACGGACGTACAAGCTGGGCCATTGCCTAGTGGTGACTGGGTGGCAATTTTTGGCAATGGCCAGATGAGCGCCTCTGGTTCTGCTCGGCTTTTTGTGGTCAATCTCAATACGGGCGCATTATTGAAGGAACTGATTGCGGAAGCAGGCCCGAGCAATGGTTTGGGTGGGGTGCGTGTGGTTCGGAACAAGTATCAGCAAATCATTGGAGCCTATGCCGGGGATCTAAAGGGTAACTTGTGGAAATTTGATCTTAGCGGTGCATCTTCGTCAGATTGGGTTGTTGGCTTGTCTGGCAGTCCTTTGCTGGCTGTTGGCAGCACAAAGCCAATCACCGCAGCACCTGCTGTCCTGAAAAAACCACCTGTGGATGCCAATCACCCAGAACTGCAGGAGTATGTGGTTGTTGCAGGAACAGGCAAGTTTTTTGAAACGGCCGATCTTTCAACCAGCACACAACAGACACTCTATGGTGTGTGGGATAGCCAACCGTTTGGCAGTGCGGTTGCTGCGACAGGTATTCCTCAAACAGGTACGACCCATGTGGTTGAGCAAACAATTTCGGCTGCACAAACATTAAGTCGAACGGTTGTGAACAGTGATCTCACTACCTCGACGG
>JAQUAU010000027.1 GCA_028687085.1 Minisyncoccota bacterium
GTGAGTGCGAGGTACAGGCCGACGTTGGCGAGAAGCGCGGTCAGCGCGGGCGCCGTCGGCAGATAGGAAGCGTAGGGGAAGGAGATAAAGAGCGCATAGGCGCAGTAGAACGCGAGGAGTACCGCGACGAGCTGACCGCGGCCCACCGATCGCGCGAAGAGGAAGAAGACAGAAAGAAGGACGATGATGATCAGAAAATCGCTCGCGAAGTTCCACGCCGTAAAGGCATATTGCGTCGCGAGCGTGTTCACCTGCGCTAATCCTTCAGTGGCAGACATAAGAGAAGTATATAGTATTTAGTATGTGGTATATAGGGAATCCCCTACATACTTTATACTCACCCCTTTATAATGGGCTTAAAGCCCCTCTGACTTCAAATCTTCGAGAGCTTTTTTCGCCTTGCTGGAGAGCTTGTGCGGGAGCGCCACTTCAAGGCGGATAATCAGGTCGCCACGCGAGCCTTCAAAGGGGATACCTTTACCGGCGACGCGCAGGAGCTCTTCGGCGCGCTTCATCACCGGGATCTTCACCTCAAGAGTCTTCCCTTCTAGCGTCTCAATAGACACCGTGGTGCCAAGAAGTGAATCAGTGAGCTTGACCGGCAGATCCATCACGAGGTTGGCGCCGTCGCGGCGGAAGGTTGCGTGCGGCTTCACGTGCATCTTCACGTAGAGGTCGCCGGCGACGCCGGTCTTAATCGCCTCGCCCTGCCCCGGCAGGCGGATCATCTCGCCGTTGTCGATGCCGGCAGGGACATTGATCTTGATCTCCTCTTCTTTGCGCAAGACGCCGTGACCCTTGCACTCGGTGCACTTCTCCTTAGGTATCTTGCCGCTTCCATCGCAGGCGGTGCAGGTGCGTACCGAGGTGAACTGCCCGAGAATAGAGTTGCGCGCCTCGTGGACGCGGCCGCTGCCGTTGCAGGTCTTGCAGGTCTCGAGTTCGGTGCCCGGCTTCGCGCCATTACCCTTACAGAGACTGCAGGTAGAGATCTTGCCGATAAGCACAGTGCGCGAGGTGCCGAAGGCAGCATCCTTAAAAGAGATTTCCAGATCGATCGAGATGTCGCGCCCACGCGGAGTGCGCGCTTGACCGCGACCGCCGAACATATCGCCGAAGATGTCGCCGAAGTCGAAGTCGACACCGCCCTGCCCGAAGCCCTGTTGAAACTGAGAGAAGTCGAAGCCGGCAAACGGATTCCCTTGTCCGCCCGCTTGCCGTGAGCCTGTCGAACCGGGGAATGCCTGACCGTAGGCGTCATACTCGCGGCGCTTCTTGTCGTCGCTTAAGACCGAGTATGCCTCGGTTATCTCCTTAAAATGCGACTCGTCAGTACCGCCCTTGTCGGGGTGATACTTGTGGGCGAGCTTACGAAAGGCGTTCTTGATATCCTCTTTGGTCGCCTTCTTATCGACCCCGAGCACTTTGTAATAATCCTTTGCTGATGCCATTACATCGATTATACGCTTGAAGCTTTTTGTATGCAAAAAACAAATCGCGCGTAAGCGCGATTTGTCTTTCTCTACGGCTTCTCTTTGAACTCGGCGTCGGTGGCCGGAGGAGTTTCCCCTCCACCCTGGTCGGGACCTGCGGCTTCGCCCGCTGCGGGCGGCGTGGTCTGTTTGGCCATCGCCTCCCCTATCTTCGAGAGCGCGGCAGAGAGTGTCTCGGTTGCCGACTTAATGAGTGCAGAGTCTTCGCTCTTGTGTGCGGTCTTGAGGGCATCGATCTTGTCTTGCACCTCCTTGACCACCTCTGCCCCGGCCTTCTCGCCAAAGTCTTTGATCGCCTTCTCACCGGCATAGATTGCCTGGTCGGCAGTGTTGCGTGCGTCGACGAGCTCCTTACGTTTCTCGTCGTCAGCCGCGTGCGCCTCGGCGTCTGCCTGCATCTTGGCAATGTCGTCTTTGGAGAGACCGGTCGAGCCCTCGATACGGATTGACTGCTCCTTGCTGGTGGTCTTCTCCTTGGCCTTCACGGTGAGGATGCCGGAGGCATCGACGTCGAAGGTGACCTCCACCTGCGGCATCCCGCGCGGAGCCGGCGGGATCCCGTCGAGCATAAACTTGCCGAGCGACTTGTTGTCGGCGCTCATCGCGCGCTCACCCTGGGTGATATGAATCTCTACCGATGGCTGATTGTCTGCCGCGGTCGAGAAGGTCTGCGAGCGGCTGGTCGGTATCGCCGTATTGCGTTCGATAATCTTGGTCGCGACGCCGCCCATCGTCTCTATTGAAAGAGAAAGAGGGATAACGTCCACAAGGAGAATATCCTTTACGTCGCCCTGGAGGATGCCCGCCTGGATCGCCGCACCAATCGCGACCACCTCATCGGGGTTGACCGTCATGTTCGGCTTCTTGGCGAAGAACTTCTCGACCTCGGCCTGTATCTTGGGCATGCGGGTCTGACCGCCCACGAGAATCACTTCATGGATGTCGGGAATCTTAAAGGGCGATGCCTCCATCGCGCGCTTAGTAATAGCCATCGCACGCTCAATAAACTCACTCGAGAGTTCTTCGAGCTTGGCGCGACTCATCTTGATAAGCAGGTGGCGCGGGCCGCTCGCATCGCTGGTCAAGAACGGGATATTGATCTCGGTCTCCATTGCACTTGAGAGCTCGATCTTGGCCTTCTCGGCTGCCTCGTCGAGACGTTGGCGCGCGAGCGCGTCAGAGCGCACGTCGATGCCGCTCTCCTTCTTAAATTCGTCGGCGAGCCAGTTGATAATCTTCTGGTCGATATCCTTGCCGCCGAGGTGCGCGTCGCCGTCGGTACTCTTGACTTCGATGACGTCGCCACCCACTTCAAGCACCGAGATGTCGAAGGTCCCGCCGCCGAAGTCGAAGACCGCGATCTTCTCATCCTTCTTTTTATTAAATCCGTATGCGAGCGCGGCAGCGGTCGGCTCGTTGATGATGCGGAGCACCTCGAGACCGGCGATCTGGCCGGCGGCCTTGGTCGCGCTCCGCTGGTCGTCGTTGAAGTAGGCGGGCACCGTGATGACGGCCTGGGTGATCTTCTCGCCGAGCTTCGCCTCGGCATCGGCCTTCATCTTGCCGAGAATCATGGCCGAGATCTCTTCAGAGCGGTACCACTTCTCAGTCATCTTGACCTCGACACTGCCGGTCTCGCCCTTGCGCATCTCAAACGGCACCGCGGCCTTATCCTTCTGCACCTCGGGCTCATCAAAGGAGTGGCCGATAAAGCGCTTAATCTGGAATATGGTGTGGAGCGGATTGGTCACCGACTGACGCTTAGCGAGCGTGCCGACGACGCGCTCGCCGGTCTTGCCGATCGCGACGATCGAGGGAGTCGTGCGCGCACCCTCGGCGTTCTCGAGGACGCGCGGCTCGCCGCCTTCGACGATAGCCATCGCCGAGTTTGTGGTGCCCAAGTCGATTCCAAGGATTTTTGCCATATATGTATTAAAGTTAGAGAGTCTATTTTACGCTTCTTGTTTATCGCTTGCAAAGTGTCCAACGCGCACCTTTGCCGGACGGATGATGGTGGTAGCAACCTTCCATCCTTTTTCTAACACTACCGTAAGAGTGTCATCTTTTTCAAGTGAGTCGACCGCGTCTTGACCGAGTGCTTCGTGATACGCAGGATCGAATTTCTCACCTATCTTCCCCACCTCTTCGAGCCCAAGCGAGGCGAAGGCGTTCTCGAGCTGCTTCGCAATAGCGAGAAAGCCCTCGGGCAATTCCCCGTGCTCTTTAGAACGCTCGAGTGCGTCAAAGGCCGGGAGAAGCGTCTCGACAGCCTTTATCTTTCCGGCTGATTCTGCCGCTTTAGCGGTTTCATCAATGCGGCGCAAGAGGTTCACATAGTCGGCCTTGGCTCTCTGCCAGCCGTCCATGTACTCCTGTTTCTCAGCGCGGCAGGCCTTAAGCTCCTCGCGCATCTTCGCGACCTTTGCCTCGAAGCCCTCGGTCGCCTCGGGGTCTTCTGCCTCAATCTTCACTTCGTCTTCATCCATCTCTCCACTATGCCTGAAATGCGAAGCGGGGTCAATAAAAAAGACCCCACCATCATGGGGTCTCAAAAACATTCGTGTCACGTAAGTTTTATGCGGAACCGCTTATAGGCTTCCCACTCCGTTTCAGGCCGCGCGCGCACGGCGTTCAAGACTTTTTCAAGGAAGTGAAAGTGATGTGCGATTTCGTCGTAAAACTCGCCTCGGTGCCGCTTCCCGACCGCTTGGAATCGACCCGCGAGACTCATGTATGCCGCTTGACCCATAAAACGGAAGTAGCCAGAGCTTACATGTAGTCGAAGCGCGCGCTCTGGAAAAAGGCCTGCGAGAATTAAGGCCGCATCTCCGGTGCGTTTGAGTAACAGATTAGTTCGCTCACCGTGCTTTTTCGGAACGTCGAGCAGGCCGAGTGCCAAAGCTTGAAAACCTATGGCTCGGTCACGCATATGCTCCGCAAGGCAGTTAACGAGAAAGGTATGGAGCTGGAAAGGAAGCACGATAAAAGACTTCTCTTCTCCCGTCTTGATCAATGCGTCAAAGAGCTCGATGCCTGAGACATCCTGAGAGTTGCTTTTTGGTAACAACATTTTGCCTCCCTTGGCGAGCGCCCGAACAGGAATTGCCGGGTTCTGGGTACGAGTATATAGCACAGAAAGACTCCGGGTGGTACAGAGTATGTTCATAGCAAAAACGAGCGCCGCCCCGGAGGGCGGCGTGGTTACGCGAGAATGAAGTCAACGCGGAGATTCACGTTTAGCTCGCACAAGAACTCGAGGAACGGTAGCTGCTTCTTGCTTCGCGCTTGCGCGCGCCAATAGGCCAGCAATACTTCCCGCTCGCCCATTTTGCAGACCTTCTCATAGACCTTGGGATGCAAGTGCTGCAGAAGCCTCCCGACAGAAGGACGAATCTTGTACTCAAGCGATTGAGGCATCGCATCGAGCCAGGTGCATCTCCTCTTTGCCGCCCAGACCTCCAGTTCGATGTCATGAGCGATAGGATTGGCCGTAATCATGCAGCCGACGTCCCGGAACATTCCGCGCACCACTATATTGTTCATGATCTCCTCCCCCGCTTGGTGAACTAAAAAGTCTCTCTGTGCGAGAGACCGCCTAGCTGAAAGAGTACACCCAAGAGCTGTGCATGGTCAAAACGAAACCCCGCCGAAGGCGGGGTTTGAATGCGCTGCGCAAGAGTCTCACAACGGCCGGACAAACGTGTTGCGCTGGCTCTCTTTCACGACGGTGCCGATGAACTCGTAGGGAACGGGCTCCCACACGCCAGAGTCAGCTGCCTGCACATCACTGCTCCGTAACGTCTCTCCGGGCTCCACGTGCCGCCCGATGACTTTCTTGCTGGGGTCGAGCGGGTGCCGATGTGTCTCAAACATGATGGTTCTCCTTTAAGGAAGCATTTGGCGCCAACGCCCCGTCTCCATGTTCTCGAAGACACGTACCGGCAGTACGGCGACGCCGCTGATGATTGTGAATTCGTCCTCTGTGAAGAAAAACGCTTTCCCCGGCTTCGGGTAGCCACGGTCTGTCCACCACTTGGCTACCATCGGATTGTGTCGCCCCAGGATCTCCAACGCTTTGTCCTGCGGCACGACGACGCCTATCTTTTCGATTTTGACCTCCCTGCCGGACAGAACATCTTTCACTACCCCGCTTGGGTACCCGACATACGGATAGCACGGGAGCGCAGCCCGCATCACCCATCCGTCACGGATCTCAAATGGTGCATCACCGGCCGGAGTCTTGATTATCCGAATACGGCCGGTTGCTTCGTTGTTTGGCATGATATGCCTCCCCTCAAGAATTGATGACTTGCCCGGAGAGACTGTATGCCCGTACCCGAGTCAAGTCAAATATCCGTTCCACTAAGGGGTTTAGATATTCGCGGTCAAAAAAAACGCCGCCCGGGAGGGCGGCGTCGGGCAAGGTCGCGAGTGTCAGAGCGCATACAGCCCTTTCTCTCTTCGGATACGGTTCCGTTCGCGTTGCTCTTCTTCATATTTCGTCAGAACCCTTTGTGCCGGAGCTGTTCGATGGACTCCGACTGCCGGCTTCCTCAAACGATTGATGAGCTCGAGAATTTCCTGCTGCCACGCTTGGTCGGCATCAAACGTGTTCAGTTTCAGTTGGCAATTCTCGATATCAAACTGCCACCACGCGTCTAAGACCATCGGGAGCTCTTTTGTGTATTCGCTACCCGGGTGATACCAGATATGCACGGCATATCCGCCAAGCATCGTCTGTTTCATTTCGAAGCGGAAAGAGAAACCGTTGAAGTTGAGCAGCTCGTACATCGCACGGGCAGCACAACGCGATGGTGAAGCTTTCTCGATAGTCGCTTTGAAGAAACTGACTATCTTCTTTACCAGCCGAGTCTTCAGAATCTTTTCTCGGGCACGCCTTGCTGCCTCTCCATCTTTTTTCGCGGTCATGTGAATCCCCTCTATGGTTGCGTCCAGTAGTCAGCCTACGCCAAAATGAACAGTCCGCAAGCGAGGATAAAACAGGCGCCGCCCGGGAGGGCGGCGTTAAGCAAAAGCAGGGTACGGATCGTCGAGTGCTCCGATGAACGCGAAGATGTTCATGTTGACCGAGTTGCTCCGCAAGTCCCAGTACACCCTCCAGAGAGTCCTCTCGTCCAAGCTTCTGACGTGAGCGGCTACGCTCGGATCGAAGGAGTCTAGTATCCCTCGGATGATGAGTGCGCCTCTTCCGTCGAGGATTCTTCGCAATTGGTCTCTCGAGAGCCATTTCTTCTTCGAATGTTCCAGACCCAGCCAGACCAGCCTCTCGAGTGCGACGCCCATCTGTACTGCCAAGAATTCTGCGACCTCGCTTCGGAATCTCTTTTCTGCCCGCTCGTTCTTCATTTTTTCCTCCGTTTCTCCTTGGGAACAGTCCCGTTCTGCCGCAACCTTACTGCAGCACCACCGATTGTCAAACCTCTCCTGAGCAAGGGGAACCCTTGCTCACTTTATGATTTTCGTCCATCAATACACAAACGGGATAAACGCCTTGGTGTGAGATAGATAGACGGGATAGACGTCGGGGAAACGTTCGAGCATATGCCTTTCTTCAATGCGTGCGCTCCGGATGAAATAATAAACAAAGTATCCGAGTACAGGGAGCCATAATATCCCTTGAACGATTACAGCGCTCGAGAGTGCTACAAGAACGCCTGTATAAATAGGGTGGCGAACGAGACGATACGGCCCTGTAGTTAGTAGTTCATGCTCCTCTCGGAGTGTCATTGGCGCTCCCCAATTTCTCCCGAGATAGAATCGGGCCCACAGCGCAAACCCAACACCCAACACTGCAAGCGCGACGCCAATGATGCCAAATGCAGGATCGACAGTCGCGAGGGCAAAAGTTGGCGGGAGGAGAAGAAACAAGATGATGAGTACGACCGCACCGAGGCGGTAGAGATAATTATTCTTGCGAACATGACTTTGTACTGCACGTTTTACTGAAAACGAACTGATGATCCACACAATCAGAAATATCGCCCAACAGACGGCAATGATCTCGCTGTAGATATTCATTGCATCACGGTACTTATGCCGCTATTGGAGCGCCTGTTGTAATCATCACAGGAATACCGCCCGCGATGCCGTTCTTAAGACTGTTCTTGGGCAATTGACTCGAAGCATCAAGCATTTCAATACCGAGAATGTTGCCTTTCTTATCCACATCGACAATAAGCCGCTCGTTCATCTCAAGCGTCTTTGCCACTTTTCCTTTTTTCATAGTGAAGTAGATGGCGTCTGCAATTTTGTCGTAGTTTATTTTCATAGATAGTATGCCGTTATGCAGTGCGTCGTGAACTTCAGAATCATACGCACCTAATTATACCTCCTCGCTTCCCTGTCTGAAATGGGGGTGGGTTAAAAAAAGCCCCGCCGAGGCGGGGTGTTAAGGGTACTGATAGTGCAACTTAGACCACGAGGCTCTGCACTTTCCATTCTGCTTTTTGGCGAGATCTGGCTGCATTCCACGCATTCTTCTTTCGCCGTTGAAATTCGGCGATGAATGCGCGTCCGGCCTGCTTACCAAGCCAGCGCAGCAGGCCTTCCACGACAGCACGATCACGCGGCATTATTTGAGCGGAACTGCGGTGACACGATCCGTTGAGGGATCTAATTTTGTCGCAGTCGTCCGTGCAAACATGCACCACGTTAGCGATCGGCTCCCAGCGCTGCTGCTCGATCTTTAGCTTGATTAGGAACTCCCATTCGCCGATATAGCCGTTAGCGGGAACATCCCACGATGGTACAGCACTTTCTAGGAAGCAGCGGCCGACGCCCGTACCGAACCATTGCATGAAGCTGGACAGCACGAGAATATCGCGGGTCAGATATGGAAGGCCATTGAACATGAAATCGCCCGAGGCCAGCCGATTTGCTGTTTTCAGCGATGGCAAAATATCGTGTAGTATCGTTTCCGCCGGAAGCGGCTTCGGTGCGTTCGCGCGGTTTGCCCGATCCCAGATACGGCCCATGATATTTTCTTCATTGAGCCAAGTCATGTTCGGCGGCTGCTTGTGTTTCAAGCGTTCCTGCCAGCTGGGGAAGACGAACCCATAGGGCGTTAATGACGGATTTTCAAGCGGATGACGTTTTCGCACATCGTTCTCCTTATATCAAAAGGCGCTGTTGCGCCGGACATTCGGTCTGCACTGTACCATTCTGTCTGCATCACGTCCATTATTCACGATATGTCCCTATAGAGACAAACTTTGGATACCTCGCGCTCCCCCGCCTGAAATGGAGGTGGGTTGGAAATGAAAAAAGTGAACCGCCTCCCAACGGTTCTGTTGGTGGCGGTTGTATGCGAACTAGCGAAAGGTCATGTACGTGGCTGCATGGCCGACTTCTTCGTAAGTGAGATATCCCTGAGTCCGTGTCCGGATGATTCTGTGTCCGGCGCACACGTCTTCTTGCGAGCTTACATCGCGGACAGAGCGACAGCCGGTTATGTAGAAGTCTCGGAACCCGAGCAACATGGCGGTCAGATCAACGGCCTCTTCTTGCCGTCGTAGCGGATGCTTGATTGCGTCGAGTACGATGTGGCATAGCTCGTGCGCAGTAGCGCATACCACTTCTTCGAAACAGCCAGTCTCGAGAAATGACTTGCGAAGATACACCGTGATAACGAGCTGCCGAAACGATGCAGTACCGAATAGAGGCATGTTTGTCGGTTTAACGACCCAAGCCGGCGCATCCGGACCACCCTTCTTGACCAGGCCGAGACGAATTCCCGTATCGAGACGGAGACTGCTTTTGACGTGACCGACCATTCCTGCGTAATCTTTTTTGTTGTGTAAGAACCGCAGACTGTCTTCGGCGATTGGTTGCCTCACTGGCCCCAATGAAGCCCGAAGGCTGTCGATGTAGGATTCGATGAGTTCTTTGCGCACAATTCCCTCCCGTATTTGTGTGAATGTCCAAAGCAAGTTCTCTAGCTTGCGCTGCTTTCTTGTATAACACGACAGACTCTGTCTGTCAATTTTTTCCTGAAAAGAAACCACTACC
>JAQUAU010000028.1 GCA_028687085.1 Minisyncoccota bacterium
CAGTGGCCTGACCCTGCGAGATCTCGGCGATACCGCCCTGGGGCACGTCAAAACGATGCATCTGCTCGTCCGCTGTCTTGACTTGTACCGCTCCTGCTCTCAGCTCTGAGACGAGTGCCTCGTGTCCGGCGAGTATCTGGAACACACCGTCTTTGCCGGGCACCGTCACCGAGACGGCTTCTCCGTCGAAGAGATTTTCGCCGACTCGTGCAACCGTGAGATGAAAGGTTCTCATAATCAGAATTTTGAGTTTATCTATATTCGATATTCCATTTACCCTACTTGGTCTATCCCGCCCTTCATATAGAAGGCTTGCTCGGGCTTGTCGTCATGCTTCCCTTCTACGATCTCTTTGAAGCCACGCACGGTCTCTTCACGCGAGACATACTGACCGGCGATACCGGTAAAGGGCTCGCCCACAAACATCGGCTGAGAGAGGAAGCGCTCGATCTTGCGCGCGCGCGTGACTGAGAGCCGATCCTCTTCAGAGAGCTCCTCCATGCCGAGGATCGAGATGATGTCCTGCAGGTCCTTATAGCGCTGGAGCACAAGCTTCACTTGGTTCGCGACGCGATAGTGCTCCTCGCCGACAATCTCGGGCGTGAGCGCGGCACTCGAGGATTCGAGCGGATCGATGGCCGGATAGATGCCGAGCGAGGCGAGTGCGCGAGAGAGCACGACCGTGCCGTCGAGGTGCGCAAAGGTTGTCGCCGGCGCCGGATCGGTGAGGTCGTCGGCCGGGACATACACCGCCTGCACCGAGGTAATCGAACCCTTCTTGGTCGAGGTGATGCGCTCCTGAAGCTTACCCATCTCCTCAGCCAAGGTTGGCTGATAGCCCACAGCAGAGGGCACACGACCGAGAAGCGATGACACTTCAGACCCAGCCTGGATAAAGCGGAAGACGTTGTCCATAAAGAAGAGCACGTCCTTGCCGCCCTCGTCGCGGAAGTATTCTGCCTGAGTGAGGCCCGAGAGCGCGACACGCGCACGCGCACCCGGCACTTCGTTCATCTGACCGAACATGAGTGCCGTCTTCGCGAGCACGCCTGACTCCTCCATCTCGTGATACAGGTCGTTGCCTTCGCGCACGCGCTCGCCGACACCGGCGAAGACGGAGTAGCCGCCGTGTTCGGTCGCCACGTTGCGGATAAGCTCCTGAATGAGCACCGTCTTGCCGACGCCGGCGCCGCCGAAGAGACCGACCTTGCCTCCCTTGAGAAACGGAATGATGAGGTCGATTGCCTTGATGCCGGTCTCGAAGACCTCGGCCTTTGTCGTCTGTTCATGAAAGGCGGGCGGAGCGCGATGGATCGGCAGGCGCGCGACGCCCTCCGGCATCGGCCCCTTGCCGTCGACCGGCTCGCCGAGCACGTTGAAGAGGCGGCCAAGCGTCGCTTCGCCCACCGGTACCATAATCGGGTTGCCGGTCGCCTGCACTTCTTCGCCACGGGCGAGGCCGGCAGTCTCGTTCATCGAGATAGCGCGCACACGGTCAAGGCCGAGATGCGAGGCGACTTCGAGCACGATGCGTCCGTGCCCACTCTTTCCTGACCCGAGCAACGTCGAGGGTTCGATGATAAGCGCATCGCCGATTGCGGGACGAGACTCCTTCCCTGCTGAGAAGTGGATGTCGACGATCGGTCCGATGATTTCTGTGATGATTCCGTTCATGGTATTAAAATTAATCTGCTAATGCCTCGCGGCCGCCCACGATCTCTGACACTTCGCGTGTGATGCTCGCCTGGCGAATCTTGTTGAAGAGTCGTGTGAGATCGTGCGCGACCTCCTCCGACTTGTCCGAAGCGCTCTTCATCGCCACCATGCGCGCCGAATGCTCCGACGCCTTCGCCTCCAAGAGCATGTGATAGAGCGAGACCGCGATGAGCCGCGGAATGAGTACATCGAGTACCTCGCTCTCTCTCGACTCGAGAGTATAGGCCGTCGGCGCATCGAGCGAAGCCTCGTGACTCCACTTGCCCTTCGTCGGGATAATCCCCTCGACGATATCGCGCAGTGCGGGGAGCGAGAGCGGCAAGAGCCGGCGCATTGTCGCGAGCTGTTCGAACGTCGATTTGAAATTGCTGTAGACGGTGATGACTTTGTCGTACTCTCCCGCGACAAATCGATTTGATAATTCTTGCGCCAATACTTCCATATAAGGAAGTGACACATCGTCACCCTTATTCTCAAACGATTGCGCAATGCGATACCCGCGGCGCGCGAAATATTCTTCACCTTTCTTTCCGTAGGCGTAGATCGTGACGTCCGCGACATCGCGGCGCTCGAGCGCTTCGGCCGCGCGCTTCAGCACATTACTATTCAGTCCGCCGGCGAGACCCTTATCGCTCGTAATCAGCACGAGGGCAATCTTTGAACCCTCGCGATGCAGAGCGAGCGGATGACGCTTCACGTCTTCAGTGCCCGAAAGGCGGGTCAAAATCGAGAGCGCCGCGCGTGCATACGGGCGGCCGGCGAGCGCCGTGGCCTGTGTCTTGCGCATCTTCACGGCGGAGACAGCCTCCATCGCGCGCGTCACCTTGTGGGTGCGCTCAGTCGCTTTTATCTTCGATTTAATATCTTTTAACGCCATGGTTTAGTTATGAGCGAAGCGAATTAGTAAACCAGAAGTACTCTTTGGGGTGCGCCATATGGTCTTGTATCTACGCAATAGATTTTTACAAGGTTTAACCTTGTAATTTTGCGTACCGGGCGATGAACGCATCGAGTTTTTCGCGGAGCGTCTTCTCAGACTCTTCGCGTATCTCCTTCGATTCTTTGATAGCGATAAGCACGCCGCCCGCCTCGCGTGCGAGATAGTCTTGCAGTTTCTTCTCGACGGCGCCCACTTCCTCGGGAGAGAAAGAATCCAGATAGCCGTTCGTCGCCGCGAAGATGATGGCAGCCTCCATCTCAAACGGGAGCGGCACGCCGCGGCCTTGGTTGAGGATCTCGGTCATGCGGCGGCCGGCGTCGATGCGCTTCTTCGTTTCTGCATCGAGATCCGAAGAGAATTGCATGAAGGCTTCGAGCTCGCGGAACTGTGCGAGCTCCAGCTTAATCTTACCGGCGACTTTCTTCATCGCCTTTGTCTGCGCCGCAGAGCCCACGCGCGAGACCGAGATGCCGACGTTAATCGCCGGGCGCTGGCCTTTATTGAAGAGGTTCGCCTCGAGATAGATCTGGCCGTCGGTGATCGAGATGACGTTGGTCGGGATATAGGCCGAGACGTCGCCCTCCTGCGTCTCGATAATCGGGAGCGCAGTCAGCGAGCCTCCTCCCTTCTCTTTCGACAACTTCGCGGCACGTTCAAGCAAGCGTGAGTGCAGATAGAAGATGTCGCCCGGATACGCTTCGCGACCTGGCGGACGCCGGAGGAGCAAGGACATCTGGCGATACGCGACCGCTTGTTTGCTGAGGTCGTCATAGACCACGAGCGCATCCTTGCCCTGTTCCATGAAATGTTCGCCGATAGCCGCACCGGCAAATGGCGCGAGGAATTGGAGCGCCGCAGGAGCTGAAGCCGGAGCCGTGACGACGATGGAGTAGTCCATCGCGCCGCGCTCTTCGAGCTCGGCGACGAGTTTCGCGGTCTTGGACTCCTTCTGGCCGATAGCGACGTAGATGCAGATCGGGCGCGTCGCGGCCGGTTCGCTCTTCTGATTGATGATGGTGTCGATTGCAATAGAGGTCTTGCCGGTGCCGCGGTCGCCGATGATAAGCTCGCGCTGGCCGCGACCAATCGGGATCATCGCATCGACTGCCTTTACGCCGGTGTGGAGCGGGACATTTACTGATGCACGATCGATGACGCCATAGGCCTCGCTCTCGATCGGGCGCGTTTGCGTCGCACCGGTTGGTCCCTTACCGTCGACTGCTTCACCGAGCGGATTCACGACACGGCCTACGAGCGAGTCGCCGACCGGTATTGAGAGCAGACGGTTCAGACGGCGCACGAGCATCCCCTCATGGATCTTCGACGCGTCCCCGAGGATCACGGCGCGCACACCGTCCTCTTCAAGGTTCAAAACGAGGCCGTAGATCGGGAGCGGATCTTTGAGCGCCTCGGCGAGCGTACGATCAAACGTCGGATCAAAGAGCACCATCTCGGACATCGCGGCCTTAGAGAGTCCGTCGATCTCGGCGATACCATCGCCGGTCGCGCGAACGACGCCCGTCTCTTCTGCGCCTGCTTCGGGTGCCCATGAAGCAATCTCCTTCTCGATTCTTTCGATGATGCTTTGCATACGTATTAAACAGTTACCTTCTGATAAATATGAAGAAGCGCACGCTTTGCCGAATGGTCGATAAGCTTCCCTTTTGAGCGAGCGCGCCAGCCGTGGATGAGCGAATGATTCACGTGCGCATGCCGCGCGATGATACCCATCTGCGCTGCGGCGCGAAGCGCCGCCGCCGCTTCCTTCTCGTGGGCGACCTCTACATACGGCCGGAGCGCGTGGCGCCGTGCCGCGACTTTTCTCAGCTCGCGCGCAATCGCGGGGAGCATCTTCATGCGTCCGGCGCTCTTCAAGTGCATGATGAGCTTCGTGATGGCGGCATCCGACGCCTCCTTGTCTTCCAATTCAGCTGTCGCTTCCAAGAGGCGCGTGTAGTCGTCAATCATAGTTCTTCTTCAAGATCTTCTCTACGGCGAGGATGGCGAGCCGCGCGACTTCCCGCTCGCTCTCACGCTTCGCTTTCGCGGCCGTCTCTGCCGCCCGCGCTTCAGCGTCTCGCGCGACTGCCGCCGCACGTTCTTCAGCCTCTTGTAACAGTCGCGTTTTTTCGGCAGTCGCTGTCTCGCGCGCCGCGGCGACGATACCTTCTGCCTCGCCTTCTGCCGCGGTAATGCGACTGTTCGCCTCGCTATCAGCCCCAGCAAGCATCTCGCTCGCGCGCCCGGCATCTTCGACGCCCTTAGCCACAAGTTCCTGCCGCTTGGCGAGCATCGCGAGCACCGGCTTGTAGAGGAAATACCAGAGCGCGATGAGCACGATGCCGAAGTTCACCGCCTGCGCGAGCAGGAGGTGCCAGTCAATACCAAATGCAGAAAGGAGTTGAGACATTATTTATGTCAAAAACGTGCCGGAAAGCTCTCGGATGCGAGGCATGGGAACGCGATTTTCGGAGACGTACCCTGAGGTACGGCGAGAAAATCGCGGGGACCCATAACGAAGCAGACGAGACTTTCAGACATGTTTTAAACGAACTTGATGATGAAGGCGACAACGAGCGTCAAGATGCCGAGCGCTTCAGTAAACACGATTGCAAGGATCATGTTCGAGACAATCTTGCCGGACGCTTCAGGATTCCTCCCGATGGCGTTCATGGCGCCGCTCCCGATAAGCCCGATACCGATACCTGGGCCAATCACGCCGAGACCGGCCGCAATCGCCATACCGAACATGCGTGCTGATTCAATATCCATAACGTTATGTACTTAATTGTTAATGCGCTTCGTGCGGATCGACGATCGCCAGCTTGATGAAGAATAGTGTCAGCATCGCGAAGACAAGCGCCTGCACGAGGCCGATGAACATCTCGAAACCCATCAACGGTGCCGGGAGAACGTACGGTAAAAAGTAAGCGGCGACGAGCACCATCACTTCACCCGCAAAAATATTCCCAAAGAGACGGAACGAGAACGAGACAAGCCGACCGAGATTGCTGATGAGCTCGATGAGCCCGACAACAAACCCGACCGGCGATTTCAGATTAACATACTTTCCCACATATTTGAAAAATCCGAGCATCGCGATGCCGGTAATCTCAATCGTGAAGAAGGCGATAGCCGCGAGCGCGAGGGTGAAGTTGAGGTCAGTCGTGGGCGCGCGGAGTATAGGGAGAAACTCCGACGCGTGCCAGATACCGAGTGAGCCCACACCCGGAAAGAACTCGATCTCATTGATGACCGCGACAAAGAGAAAGATGGAGGCCACGAGCGGGAAAAAGCGCCGTGCGAGCTTCTCGCTCTCGAGCACGCCGGCCATATAGGCGATAGCGCCCTCAAAGGCCCATTCGATACCGGCCTGAAGCTTGCCGGGCACCAGCTTGAGCGAACGACCGAAGAAGTAGGCGAAACCGATAAGGAGTGCCATTACCAACCACGCCATGATAAGCGAGTTGGTAATGGGGAAACCGAAAACGGAGCCTAGCTGCTCCGCTTTCAGGACGACTGAAATGCCTGACTCCATGGATAGGTGCATTCTAGCAGATGACAGCCAAAGTATGCTATATACTGTTATGGTAGTCGTCTTAATACCAGTAATATTCACTATGGCAATCAATTCAGCTTTCGCAAAACCGCTCACGCCTGACACCGCACTCGCGGAAGTCGTCGGCAAAGGCCCCATGCCCCGCACAGAGGTGGTCAAACAGCTCTGGGTCTATATCAAGAAGCACGATCTTCAGAATCCGCAGAACAAGCGGAACATCCTTGCAGATGACAAGCTGAAGCCGGTCTTCGGCGGCAAGAGTGAGGTCACGATGTTCGAGATGACTAAGCTCGTCTCGGCGCACCTCTCGTAACCGGGTTTGAGCGTTCAATGAAAATCCACCCTCAGGGTGGATTTTCATTTGATGCTTCCATACTGATAAGATAAAATATCTGTAGATTCTTACTGAACGAAAGGTAGATATGGAAAACCCTGATGCGTGGCCTGTTCTTTCCCCTGTTGTACTCATTACTCTCTTAACGCTGTATCCGTGGATCGCCCAAAAGAAGCCATATCGATCTGTCGGTAGCTTGGGCATACTTGGTATCGCGGGTCTCTTGCTTCCGTTTCTGCTGCTGGAGGCCGACCCACTATGGGAGGAGAGCTCCTATCCACAGATGCTTTTTATTCAAGGGCTACTCTTCGGCTCTCTTGCCCTTGTATTTTGGGTAACTCACTGGAGTCTTAAGAAGAGTGCCACCGAAGATGCGAGAATGAAGGTACTTGAACGACTATGACTGATTGGAGGCAGTCAGTACAAGCATACCCATAACCCGTCGAGAGGCGGGTTTTTCTTTTTCTACGCGACGGGCTGAGTGCAGTGCATGCAGCGCTTCGCGTCGAGCGGTATCTCGCTCAGGCACTCAGGGCATTTCTTGGTCGTAGGGTCGGCCGGAGGCTCCTTGTGCGAACGTTCGACAAGCAGATTCATTGGCTTCACGACGAAGAAGAACACCGCACCCGCGACGAGCACAAACGAGATGAGTGCATTAATCAAGTGTCCGTACATGAACTTACTTCCGTTGAGCGTGAACGAGAGGTCGCCGAAATCAGGCACTCGAGCGATTGCCGCGATAAACGGAGTCAGAAGATCAGCCACGAGCGCCGAGACGACCGTGCCGAAGGCGGCACCGACTACCACGCCAACCGCCAGATCAACGACGTTGCCGCGAAGCAGAAATTGTTTGAATTCTTTGAGCATAATTTTATTATAGCTCGGTTTGTGGACCTGAGGGGGATCGAACCCCTTACCTCGTGCATGCCATGCACGCGCTCTACCAAGTGAGCTACAGGCCCATTTATCTGAAACTCTCTAGCATTTTTTGCGCTAATCGTTTCAATTCTAAATCAATAGCCGAAGAGAAATAATCAATACGGCACACTCCCTTATAATCCCTCTTCTCTGAAATTTGCCCGAAAGAACGTTTATCCACCCGGGCTGTATAGAACAGTTCACGAGAGATTTTCGTCGTCTTTGACCAAAATTTCTCTAGCTTTTCGATATCCTGATCTGCCCTGCATTGCAATGTGCAGCGAAACTTCCGCTCGTCTAATTTGTAGCATTCTCTCATGAGGTTTACAAACATGCTCACAACTGCAGGATCAGAATTCCCAAACATCAGCGAACCGCGAGCCGTTTTTGATCCTTCTCCCAGATATAAGATAACCAGAGCAATTTTTCTTGAGTCTATATCTTTCGAGAAGGATTCTAACAATTTGTTGTTCTTTACGTCTACATTCTCGAGAAAAGACTTCCGCGCTTCCTTTCTGTTGTTAGAAGAAATCTTTCGACCTGCTGCGAGATTATAAGCGTTTAGCTTCTTGACCTTAGAGTGATAACTAGTTGGCACAGTGATGTTTCGACACCAATAAGAAAGCGTACTTTTAGGAATAACTGTTTTCAACAAACTCATTATTTCAGAATATGTCTTGCCTTTCTGACGAAGTTGTTCCACCTTCTGTCGCAAAGATTGTTGTAGCATGTATATATTGTACCCCTAATATATCCATCAACAGATACCACCTGTGTACAACCTCTGTGGACCTGAGGAGAGTCGAACTCCTTACCTCGTCAATGCGAATGACGCGCTCTACCAGATGAGCTACAGGCCCGAAGTGAGGCAGAATGGAGGAGCGTCTTCACTCATCCATTCTCGCCGAACGAGGGTCTGTATCGAGTCCGCGAAGATACGGGACCGAAGATACTCGATACAGGCCCGTGGGGGCGATTTTAGCATAAGTGCGTTATAGTGCGAAACAACGGGCTATACGTAAGCGTATAACCCGTTCGTTCGACGAGACAGAATTCAAGGATAATTCTGTCTGCCTCACTCACGGGCTATCGTATAGTGGTAGTACGCAAGGCTGGGGGTCTTGTAGTCCGGGTTCGATTCCCGGTAGCCCGACTGAAAGGAGTGCGGGAATCGAAAGCCGGAGGGCGACGGCCCGAGGCGGGGTCGCGCAAATTTCTAGCGAGAAATTATGCGTGACCGATTCCCGGTAGCCCGACAGAAATAAATCTGTTATCGTGCAGAAGCGCGCTCTTAGCTCAGCCCCGACGTTATAGTCGGGGAGCCGACCGAAAGCGTCGGCTTTGGTTAGAGCAAGTCGCGCTCTTAGCTCAGCCCCGACGTTATAGTCGGGGAGCCGACCGAAAGCGTCGG
>JAQUAU010000029.1 GCA_028687085.1 Minisyncoccota bacterium
CACGTCGGGGTCGCCTGTGACGACGGCCTCGTAGCTCACGCGATGCTTCAAGTCGCGCAGAAATGCCTCGGGTGGCGGCGTGTCAGCCGTCGCCGCCCTCCCCACCCCGAGCGCGATGCACAAGCAGAACACCGCACCGAGCGTATACACTTGTCTCGGTTTCAAAAAAGCCGCGGCGCCCAAAAGCGCCGCGAGTATCAGAACAAAAACAATCGGCGCCCAACTACCTGTGGTGAGCGAAGTCGAACCAAAAACAAAAAGCGAGCGGAGAAACACTCCGCTCGCAAATCCTGAAACGATGGCGATAAGCACGTTCATGAAGATATCGTACCTCAGAACGGGATGTTGTCGTCCAACAACTTCTTGTTCTCCTCCTTCTCTTGCTTGCTTGATACGAAAGGCACGACATCTTCCGTTCCTGGCTCCGAGAAGCTCCGGAGTTTCGCCGTCGCCTCCTCGCGGGAGAGGAAGAATTCCTCCACAACAAAGCGAGTGGAGAACGCGTAGTGGACCTGTCCGTCCGGAGAGAAACACACGCTCCTCACTTCCGTTTCCAGCACGAAGTGCTTATGGGGCCGATACACGTCCCAGCCAGGATTAGGACGCGTCAGGGGCGTGATGATCACGTATACCATGTGACCCGGCTCGAGGTATTCGAGAGGTGCGAAGACATTTTGCAATGTCCGCGGCCGGCGCGGTCGCGCATGAGCGAGAGTCGTCTCGTCCCGAAGGTCAACGACCCGATACGGCGCGCTCATGACCGAGTCCCGATACTCCTGTTTCTCGAGCGCCCGACGTTTGTGCGCAAGTGCCCGGAGCTCTTTGCGAAGCAGCGTTTGTTGATCATTGATGCGAGCACTCGCTGCAGCGACCGCGCGATCGAAAGAAAACGAATATGGGCGGTTTTGATGGTCGCCGTTCAAGAACTGATGGCGGCCTACTTCAAGTTTTGCCACCACCGTGCGAACGATTTCCCCGTCATCTGAGATGACAAACGCATCCTGCCCGAGTCTTACGCTTGTTTTGACGACCATGGTTGGCGTCTCCTCTGTTAGTTGAAGGACAAAACCCTTTCGGCACCCTACGCCGCTCTCGAACCCGTGTCAACGCTGACTGCACAAACACCCGATTATCCATTATTTCCGCTATAGCGGAAGTTTTGGATACCAACGACATGTCTAAAAAAAGAAAAGCGACCGCGCCCCTACCCCACTCGCAAATCCCGACACGATGGCGATAAGGATATTCATGCGCCCCGCTTCTTTTTCTAGTCCTTTAAAAAATGAAGAATCATTGCAGCATTCAGGAAGAGCGCTATGACAACAGCAAAAAGGCCCATTCCTCCGTTTTGTAGTCCGAGGCCTAGTAAATAACTTGCATGGTCGCTGCTAAACAAGAAAGGATAAAGAGCCCGTATGTTGAGATAGGTATAAACCAACAAGGTCACAACAACGATTTTCTTTTTTGAAGGTGAGTTCATAATCAAATTATATCACCCCACCCTGTTCCCTCATTATTTCTTTTGCAACAGAATATTCTTCCGGGGTTAATTCCAGATGACAGTTTGTGCATTGATAATAAGCGATGTCGATCTTCCCGGGGATTTGGTATGAAATGCGGAATAATGGAGGTGATTTTTCAGAAAACGTGAACATGCCACAGCGAGGACATTTTTCAGTACCCCACGTACCCACAACCGAGGGTGACATAACGCTTAGTGCAGAATACCCAAGTCCATAAGGCAAATATTCCCCCAGAGACATTTTTTGTCTGACCAGGTCTTTAAACAGATTGGCAACCTCCTCTCTAGAGATTTTTTCTGAACCGTTCTTAATCGGTGGTATTTCGCCAATAATCGATTTCAAATCACTCAGCTGTATTGAATACAGGTCGTGCGAAAGTTTTAGTAAGGTCTCCCTCGGATACTTTTTATAAGGCACAACATGATGATAAAGCTCATTTCTGGATTCAATTAAGACTCCCGCAGTGCTCGACCCCTTTGTTATTTGTGATTTAGGATAGAGAATCTTGAACAGTTCAAGAGCAGCTGAAATTTGTAACGTGTGAACACCCTCAACCGCCTCATGATTTAGGATCTTTTTTATATTTTGATTTTTTGGCATCTCTTTATAAATCAGCAGTAAATTCTTTTGACCAATTCGTATCTTAATAATTTGCTCAAGAAGAAATACTAAATCCAGAACAGTAGAGTAGACATCTTCTGCGGAAGGGTCGGTTGCATTTAAAATGTTTTGTATGCGGAGAGCTTTCTCTTTTAGAAAATCTTTCCTACCATTACTAACCTTAAGTTTCATACGAATTAATTCGTACCCCGATCCATTGCGGCGTTCGCGAAGGCGTCGGCGGGCGGATAAAAGTGCCGGACGAGTTTTGGGAGGTCTTCTTTGGTCTTCTCGCCGGCGGCGATTCGAGCGAAGAGCTCAGCGGGAGTCAGCCAGAAGGATTCTGTGAAATCATCTTGGTTATAATTCGGCGTTTCGTTCATTTGGATTTCGTACACATTCATATTCGCCGATACAGTATTTATTTGCGGCGACAGATGACCGAGCAGTCGCCACGGCGTTGTGTCGGCATCTATTTTCAATTCTTCCATCAGCTCGCGTTTGAACGCTTGGTCATACGTCTCGCCACTTTCGACATGGCCACCCATGCTCATATCCAAACAAAGCGGGAACATTCTCTTGTTCGCGGTGCGCCGCGGGAACCATATCTTCCCCTCTGTGTTTATGAGAAATGTGTTGACGACGCGGAAGTTAGAGAGATTCTCCGCGTACACTTCAGAACGAAGTTTCTTGCCAATGACTTCGTCATTGTCATTTACTAGGTCGAGATACTCGTCTTCGTGCGCGGTAGGCGAATCTTTCGTGAAATCAAACGTCAAGATCTTCACTTCTGAATTTTCGTCGACCTTGTCGCCATAATATTTCTTGTAGCTCGCGTACATCTCATTGTCTGACGCATACTTCTCATGCCCTGCCCTATCGTCGTCGGTCAGTGTGCCCAAGGTCTTCGTTTTGAGCGATGTGATTTTTGCAGTACCGAACTGCTCGCCTGTCTCTTTGTTTATAAAAATCAGTTCGTCGCCTTCTTGTAAATTTTTATCGTCAAACAATCTCCAGGTCGAATTCTTTTCTCCCGAGAGAATCTTCTCTACCAAGTGCGGTGCAAATTTGAGTGTTTTCATATCATGCGCCTCGATCCATCGCTTCGTTAGCGAGGGCGTCGGCGTCACTGTTCTCTTCGCGATAGACGTGCGTGAAGGTGACCTTGCCGAATGCGTCGATGACGTGGATGAGTCGCGCATACTGCTCTTTAAGAACCGGGTGCTTCACTTTGTAGAGACCCTTCATTTGTTTCACCACGAGCTCGCTGTCCATCTTCACGCTCACCTCTACCGTGCTCGTCTTCCCTTTGACGAGCTTCGCGAGTGTCTCGAAGGCGAGAATAACCGCTTCATACTCGGCGAAGTTGTTGGTGCGCGTGCCGAGGAACTGCGAGACGCTCGCGACCGAGTTGCCGAGGTGGTCGCGTATCATCGCTCCGGCCCCGGAGGGGCCGGGGTTCCCTCGCGAGCCCCCGTCGGCATGAATAGTGAATTGCATTCGGGCAGTATACCTCGCAGGAGAGACAAAATTGAGAGCACGCGTCACCTCGCCCAGCGGCGAGGCGCGCTGTCTCTCGGCTCGCAAATTGCGGCGCGGCTCCCTTACTGCGCCGCAATTACCATGCTGCTTCGCCTCCGAGACGCTTCAATTTTGCCTCCTCCCGCTCAGTTTTATACCGCGCGGATGTCGAGAAGGCGCAGGCGGACGGGAGTGCCCCCTACTCCGCCAAGGCTACGCAGGGCAGGTCTTGCGAACATATCGCGTTCGAGATGCGCGAGGAGGTTCACACGACTACCGGTTGAAAGTTTTTCAGCGGTGCGTGCGATGGAACCTTTGACGAAGAAGGTCACCGCGTCGATGGTCGCGCTTCCTTCGTCCACACTGATTTTTAATTTCAAATGCTCCTGTGCTTTGCCGAAGCGTGAAATCTCTCTGAGCGAGAGATCGCGGAGCAAGAACACCGGTTTTGGGTTCTCTATGCCGAAAGGTGCGAGCTTTTCAACCTTGCGCAAGAAGTCGTGCGTCGCCTCTCGGGGTGTGATCGCCGCATCGGCACGAGCAAGAAGCGGATCGATCTGCTCGACATCGGCAGTGATGCGCGTGTACGCTTCGACTAAACGATCTTCGAGAAAAAATACTTCAGTATCAAGGACAGTGAAACCGCCCGCGGCTGCGTGACCGCCGAACTGTGCAAAGATATTTTCTGCAGTCCTCAAGAGCTCCATCGTCTGTGTGAACCCGCCACTGCGGAATGACCCTTTCAAACTATTGTTCCCTTCTCTGCCCCAAAGAAAGACGGGCCGCTCATATTCATCAGCAATTGTGTTCGCGACAAGGCCCAGCAGGGCGGGGCGCCACTCGGGATCGCCGAGTGCGATGATGCTGCGCACCTCGCGTTCCTTTAGTCGCGTGTGCACCGCGCGCGTAATCGCACCGGCCTGTGCTTTTCTTTCGCGATTTAATTTCTCCAATTTCTTTACCAGGAGATCAACCTCGCTCTCGTCGGTCGTGATGAAGAGAGTGAAGGCGTCGCGTGCCTCGCCCATGCGGCTCGCGGCGTTGACCCGCGGCGCTATCATGAAGCCGACATCATCTTCAGTAATCGCGCGCTGTTCGACGCGCATCGCGCGGCACAACTTTTGCAATCCGATGCGCGGCGATTTGCGCATCACCACAAGGCCGTAGGTGGCGAGCAGTCTATTTTCACCCACGAGCGGGACCATGTCGGCGATGGTCGCGAGCCCCACCATATCGAGGAGCCACTTCTCCCAACCGACCGGGAGGTCGGTTGCCCTGAGCGAAGTCGAAGGGCCGAGTGTCCGTAAAATGCTCAACGTCGCGCACACCAACTTCCATGCGACGCCCGAACCGCAGAGACTCTTAAACGGATACGTTTCGTTTTCTCGAGCGTTCGGATTCAAGATTGCAAATGCGTCGGGAAGTTTTTCACCGGGCAAATGATGATCAGTGACGATGACCTCCATCCCGAGTTCGTTCGCACGCTGTATTGGCTCTACATCCGTGATGCCGGAGTCGACGGTCACCACAAGCGTCACGCCCCTCTTTGCAAGTTGTTCGATGCCGGCGACGTTCATGCCGTAGCCTTCTAGGTGTCGGTGCGGAATATAATTCTCAAAATTCGCGCCGGCTTTTTTCAAGAAGTCGTGCAGGAGTACTGCACCCGGAATGCCGTCGCAATCGTAGTCGCTCCATACCGCGATCTTTTCTCCGCTCGTAATCGCACGCGCGAATCGCTCTGCCGCCCGTCTCATATCAATCATCAGAAACGGATCGTGCAGATGAGTCTCATATGAAGGATTCAAAAACACTTCAGCCTCTTCTTTGGTGGTGACGCCGCGGCGCGCAAGGAGCGCCGCGGTGAGATCGTCATAGCCCGCGAGCTCTTCGCGCAGTGTTTCGTGCAATGGATCGTGTAAAGGGAACATCGTGCGCGTTATTGTATACTCAACCGATGGAAAACTGTATTTTTTGCAAAATCGCCGCGGGAGAGATTCCATCGCGCAAGGTGCATCATGAGGACAACACGATTGTCTCATTTCTTGATCTCGACCAAACTATACCCGGTCACACGCTCGTTATCCCTGTCGAACATTATCGCTGGTTCTATGATGTGCCAGACGAAGAGGCGAACCGTCTCTTCAGGGCGGCGCGGCACGTCGCGTGCGAGTTAAAAAAAGAAACGAAGGCCGATTATATCCAGCTCTCGATCGTCGGCACCGACGTCCCGCACGTGCACATCCACCTGCTCCCTCGGTTCTTTAAGAACAAGCCGCCTACGATTTAGCGCCCAAGCGCTTCGATGCCGGGGAGAGTGCCGCGGGCGAGGAACTCGAGCATCGCTCCCCCGCCGGTCGAGACGAAAGAAAAGTGCGAGAGAAGCCCGAGCCCTTCTAGAGCCGCGACCGTGTCGCCGCCGCCTATTACCGAGCGCGCACCAGAGGCCGCGATGGCGCGCGCGAAGGCGTCGGTCGCTTCGACGAAGCCGTCTTCATACTTTCCCAAGGGGCCGTTCCAGAGGATAGTCTTTGCATTCTTCGCGAGATCGGTAAGGAGCGCGATAGTGCCCGGGCCGTGGTCGAGTATCTTGTCATCTTGAATGACAGAATCTATGGGCAGAATGAGTCTCGGATCGTTCAAAATGTTCTTGATGCGCGAAGGGTCGGTGAGAGAGACGAGCGATGCACCCACGTCCTGCCCCTTTGCTTTGAGAAAGTCGCTTGCGAGCGCTCCACCGACGAACACCTGGTCATAGGTCTTGAAGAGGGTCGTGAGCACCGGCTCCTTCGTGCTGAACTTCGCTCCGCCGATGACCGCAAGCGCCGGATGCTTGGGGTCAAGCGCTCGCGAGAGCTCGCGCACCTCTTCTTCAAGCAGGAGTCCGGCATAACTGGGCAGGAGCTCCGGCACGCCGATAATCGAGGCGTGCGGCCGATGACACGTATCAAATGAATCTTGGACGAAGACGTCGGCAAGCGCGGCGAGCTCGTGCGCGAAGGCGTGACTGTTCATCTTCTCGCCGCGGTCGCGCCGCAGATTCTCGAGCACCAGCACGTCTCCGGGCGCAAGCTCGCGCACGGCCCGCCGCGCTCGCTCGCCGATCGTCTCGCCGAAGAAAGAAACTCGGGGCACGAGCTCTCCGAGTGCGCGAGCGACCGGTGCCAAGGTCTCGGTCCCCTGCTCCCCGATGTGGCTTATGAGGATCACCTTCGCGCCGCATTCGCGCAGATATTGTATCGTCGGCACCGCTCGCCGCAGGCGATAGTCGCTTACGACGTTTCCGTGCATGACCGGGACGTTGAGTGCCGCGCGCACCAAGACGGGAATATTCTCGAATGCCTTGATGTCGCGGACGGAGCGCATAGCGCCTACGACTGCCGCTCGAGCTGCTTCACGAGGATCGAGAAGGCTACCGGATCGACTGATGCATGTCCGATGAGGAATCCGTCGACGCTCGTGCTCGCCGCAAGCGCTCGTATGTTACCCGGCTCGACTGAGCCGCCATAGAGTACGAGCGAGTGAGAGGCGCTCTTGCCGGGCACCAGTTCAGCGAGCACCTTGCGGATATAGAGCGTCATCTCGGCAAGATCGTTCGGTCCGATAGCCGCGTCGGCAGTCTTGCCGATAGCCCAGAGAGGTTCGTAGGCGACGATAACCTTCGCGCGTTCTTTGGGTGTGAGCGGCGCAAGCGCGGTGGTAATCTCTTCGCGTATAAAGGCGAGATACCGGCCATCGCCATCTCGTTCGTGTTCGCCAACGCACAGGATGGGTATAAGCCCGTGTGCGAAGACCCGGGTAAGCTTCTCGGTGACGAGGGCGTTTGTGTCGCCGGCTGCGCGCCGTTCAGAATGGCCGATGAGCGCATAGCTCGCGCCGGCTGCAGCAAAGGCTGCCGCCGTCGCTTCTCCCGTTTTTGCTCCGCCGGTCGTGAGAGAAACATCTTGCGCCGCAAAAGCGACTCTCGATTTATTGTTCGCCGCGAATGCGCCCATAAGAGGTGCGGGCGGCGCGAGAATAATAGTGTCCCGGCTCTTCAAGGCGAGCCGCTTGCTTGTCGCGACAAGCTTCTTCGCTTTTGCGAAGTCCTCTACATATGCCTTCCAATTAGCAACAATGAGCATAAGGAAAGTATACTCGATTTTTCGCTGGTATACTTTGAGAGTGATTTCACCAAAGACAAAAGGCGCGCGCGGGTTCACCCTGGTCGAAATAGTCGTCGCACTCTTTATCTTGAGCGCCGCTATCGTGTTTGCGGCGCTTGTGATCGGGACGATAAAGGTGACGCGCGACTCGGCCTTTGAGAATGTCGCGTTCCGTATCGCAGACAATAAGGTAAACGAGCTGAGAGCGCTCGGGTATGCCGCTCTTCCGGCAAGCGGAGCATTTTCTGATCCGCAGATTGCGAACCTGCCGCAGGGAGAGGCGAGCACGACTATCACCGTTTGGAATGCGAAGACCAAACAGGTCGTTGCCGGCGTTTCGTGGCTCGGAGCAGAAGGTCGCACCCGCTCCGTTTCGATCACTACGCTCGTGACCGAATCGGGCGGCCTCTAATCATGAGAAAAGCCTTTACCCTTATGGAGGTCGTTATCACCATCGCTCTTTTTGCGATCCTCGTACTCGGCGTTTCTCAGTTGTACCTGGTGTTCGGACGCACTATCACCGAACAGAGCGGAGCGATACGCGTTACGCTCGGCGGGAGCGCTCTTATGGACGCGGTACGGAGTGCGGGTCTGCAGGCTAGTCATGTCGTCGCGACGCACACCTTCTCTGGCACTCCCCTCGCCTCTGGCGCGACGGTCGCTCTCTTTGAGCTCCCGGCGGTGAACGCGTCAGGGTCGGTGATAGCGAATACCTATGATTACGTCGGCATCTATGCAGAAGGCGCGCAGGCGTATCGCGTTGTTGACGGCGCTCCCGGCAGTGTGCGCCTCTCGGGAAAAAAGAGGTTAACCGACGCTCTCGATGCGCTCAGCTTCACCTACGACAATGCGAGCTTCTCTGCGGTAACGAGTTTTATCGCTGAAGCGACGACGA
>JAQUAU010000030.1 GCA_028687085.1 Minisyncoccota bacterium
GCTCGCGGCAAATTATATCGTCTCTGATCTCGCCGGCATTTATGCAAAACAGGGAAGCGAATCATATGCGACGCTTGATGCAGAATCATTTGCAAAACTTATTCGTCTCGTCGCCAAGGGAGATCTCTCGTCGCGCGGCGCGAAGGATACCCTCGCACTATTGGTAGAGAAGGGAGGCGACCCAGAAGCTATAGCAAAAGAGCACGGGCTCATCCAAGTACACGATGCTGAGGCACTACGGAGTGCTGTGAAGGGAGTGCTCGCAGAAGAAGTGAAGGCAGTCGAAGAGTACCGAGCAGGGAAGGAGGCCGCACTCCAATATCTCTTGGGCAAGTGCATGAAGGCGACTAAGGGAGCGGGGAATCCGGCAATACTCAAAGACCTTATACTCGAAGAGCTCAGGTAGCTCTGTGCACTCGGCCTGTTTGCGCCCAGCCGAGATAGCCTTATACTATGGGCATGGACGAGATACTCATAGGCGAGAAGAAATATGTATCGTCGAAACGAGCCGCTCAGATGACCGGCTATGCTAAGGATTATATCGGCCAGCTCTGCCGCGAGGGCAGGGTGCCGGCGCGGCTCGTGGGTCGCAGTTGGTACGTCCTCGAGAGCGCTATCCAGGACCATCGCTTTGGCGATGAGAAGGTAGAAAAGAAGCCTCGCGAATGGGAGTCGCCTCGATACGAGGCGGCTCCGATAGAGGCGATCCCCTCAGTAAACCGAGAGAGCAACGAAGGTATGACCGATGATGTCGCACAGAATCTGCAGGAGACCTGGAAGGCGTGGTTTGATCGCGTCGCAGACACTCCGGTCGCTCACGAGAGCCAAGAACCGGTTGTAGAGCCTGAGAGAGAAGAAACAGAGCCAGAACCCAGGGATGCAGAGGAGGTGAGCGTGCCGGTGCGCGCTATATACAACCAGCTCCCTACAGAGCTCCGGCCGCGCCACCATGCAGCGCTCTCGGAGGCGGTAGAAGAGGAAGAGGAGATCGTAGAAGAAGTACGGCGCACGGATGCAAAAAGGAGCTATCTCGTGCCGGTACAGATGGCTGGAGTCCTTGTCGCAGTTATATTCGCCGTGCTCGCTGTCGCCGGGAGCGGATATTTTGATAAATATATAATCTCGACTAACCAATTCGGAATGACGGCAGGAGTTTTGCTCTACAATAGATAGCGTAGATACTCAGTATCTCGTCTCGGATGGACGAGATGTTTATATACAGCAAAGAAGCATGCGAATCAAAACTGACAGTCACCTCATGGTGACTGTCAGTTTTGATTTAATTTTGATCTATAGAAGGGTGCTCTTTATGCACTTTGAAAATTTTTATGGGCCTCTTAGAGCATTTTAAAGCCTCATAGGGGAATTTATCTGGGTCTGTAAATCATATGCTAATCGATACGGGTACTCGAGCATGCAGTTGTATGCGTTTAAGGTAAAAAAACATGCTTCTGCGAAATGAGGGGAGATTTTTAAGAGCAAATTTTTCGCCCCGATCTCTGTCGAAAAATCTTATCCACACAACTCGATATTTGGTTCCACAAAATGCCGAAATAGTAAGTTATTATTTAGGTAATTCGGCTATCCGACATGAACCTTCTCTTCAACGAAAAATTCATACCAACGAAGGATGCAGGAGAGCTTTCCGGATACCACTCAGACTATCTTGCGCGTCTTGCACGATCAGGAAAAATAATTGGAAAGAAGGTCGGACGTAACTGGTTTGTCGAGACCGATTCGCTGATGCTCTTTTTGAGCCAGCAAGATGATCGCAAGACTGAATACGCTCGCGCGCTCGCGCTCGCTCGCGAAAAGGAGTATCGCGCACACCACTCGGTTGTTACTCGCGCAACAAAGGCTTTGACAACGCAGGTCCCGGTGGCGCAGTTTGTTGCACTCGCCAAGAAGTCGGTGCGTGGAGAAGCATTTGCGCTCGCCACAGCGCTCTTCGTCGTCTCCTTCGGCGCAATCGCGGCACAGGCCGCGATTATCCCGCAGATCGCCGAGCGAGCACTCGCGCTTGCAGACGAAACGGCGACTGGGTTTAGTCAGACGTTTGTCGATGTTCCGTACGCGGTGGCTCGGCGAGTCGCGAACACTGCAGACGAAGTGCATGAGATTGCTCTGCGTGTCGCGCTCGCGAATGAACGCGTGACCGCGAACATGGCGTCGCTCGCGCTTGCCGAGCCTGATCTCTCGCCACTCGTCATGGCGCTCGATGAAACTGCGGGTTCTCGCATCGCGACAGAGCGCGGTGGTCAGACTGTTGTGCTGCACGAGACAGTCGACGCGCCGGTGCTCACGGTCGCAGACCTGCGTGTGTTCGCGAGCGATGCACTCGCTGCAGTTGCATCGCCCGCCGATGCGTACCGCGTGCTTGGAGAAAAAAGCTACGAAGCTATCGTGCATGCGTTTGCCGGGTACCGTTCGCTTATCGACGCGGCCGGCGACGAGGCGCTCGCTCTCGGCGCCTCGACACGCGACATGCTCCCTACTCCGCTAAAGCTACGCAGGGCAAGCGCAACGATTCCGCAATTCGTAAACAAGATGAATCTCGCCATCGGCGAGAGCGTCATCAGCGCGTCGCAGGCCGCGATACGCGCTGAGACCACACTCGCCTACGGCACTGCCGCCGCCGCGCCGGTCGCCGCCCGCGCCACCGTCGCCCTTATCGGTAATACCGGCGACGCGCTGGCTGGTGCGACCTCGCGTGCACCGGCGCTCGCTCAAACGGCCTTCTTGTATGCGACAGAAGCGCCGGCCCGCCTCGCGCCCGCCATCGCGCAGGCTGTGTTTGATGCTGAATATGCGGCTGCAAGGCCGTTTATCGCCGCCACCTCTCAGGTGACTGAGGGCTATCTTGCATCCATAAAGGACATCGGCAATGTCGCATATAGCATCTCTGCGGAAGCGAGGCTTCCGCACATGAACATGGAGGCAGTGCAGGACGCATATCTCGGTGCTATCGGAAACATTGCGCTCGCTCTTGAGACGGCGTCTCGCATGCCGTCGGTCGCCGCGGCGATAGCCGCCCTGCAACCGGTGCTTTCTCCCGCTGAGCACGTCGCTCTTACCACCTACCAATCGCTCCACGGTCTCTTCTCTTCAACTACAAACGCCCTCGCATCGCTCTTTGCTCCCGCATCTCGAATTGCCGTTTCTTCTCCCCCTGCTTCCAGCTCGCTTCCTTCTGCTCCTGCACGTTCCATCGCAACCACGAGCAAGCAGCAAGCAGGAGCACCAAGCAGTATTGCAAAAATCCCTGCCTACAGCTCACTGCCTCCTGCTCCCTCGTATCCCACCTATGTGACGACACTGAACGGCGTCTCCGTGAGCGACGTCACACAACTCCTCGCCTCTGAACGTTCCAGCATCCTCGCCACCGTCTCCGGCATGATCCAACCCGTGAGCTCCCAAGTCGCCACCAACATCCAGACCATCCAGATGGTCAACAAGATCGAGGACCTCACCGGCCTCATCGTCCGCAATGGCGACTTCAGAGGCGGCACTTTCACGGGAGGCTCATTCACTGGCGGCTTCGCCGTCTCTGCTCGCACCGGCGACTTCGAGGGTCTCACCGTTACTGGCGTCACTACCCTCACTACTCTCGCCGCCGGCGCCACCACCCTCGCCACCACCACGGTCACCGGAGATGTCACGCTCTCGGGCATCCTCACCGCAAGCACCAAGGCCGTGGCCCCCTACTTCGTCGCGACCGACGCACTCGCCACCTCGACCTTCGCTGGCGGCTTCACTGTCGGCACCGACAAGCTCGTCATCGATTCGACCACGGGCAGAATCGGCATCGGCACCACCTCGCCCTCAGGCACTCTTGCGGTGGAGGGCGACGTCTTCTTCACCGGCACCACTACCCTCACCGGTGCCGACAAGGGAATCACCTTCACGGGCACCGGCAATCATGACATCACCGCCACAGGCGGCACGCTGCGCATCGGCTCGAACACTATCATCGGCAATATTCAGGCGCTCGACAGCACGGTCGACATCGGAACTCCCTCCACTCGCTTCGACAAGATCTACGCGAACGAAGTGAACGCCTCGACCATCGTCGGCACCCTCACCGCCGGCAACCTCACCGCCGAGACTTTCAGCATCAACTCTGACAATCTCTCGGTCGACGCCGAGAATAGCTACCTCTCCTTTCATCGCGGCACGGTGACGCCGAACGCGCTTCTCACCTGGAACGCTGCAGGAAATGCGAAGCGCTTCGAATTCAACCAGCCACTCTACATCGAGAACGCCTCTGCCTCGACGACGCTCACCACCCTTGACCTGAAGGCCGTCGCGGGGCAGACGGCCGATCTCCTGCGCGTCGCGTCCTCCTCTGGCACAGCGCTCTTCACCGTCACCGCTGCTGGCAACGTCGGCATCGGGACGACGAATCCTGGGCAAAAACTTTCTATTCAAGTAGCTTCGGGAAATGCCGTCGGTATGGATTTGCGGAATCAAGATGGAACATCACTCCTCACTTTTGCATCGGATGCTAGTGCAAACGAAAGCATCACTGCTACCGGGCAGCTCATTATACGATCAGGGGCAAGTAACCCGTTGATATTCCAAACTGGCGGCGCGAATACGCGCATGAGCATAGATCTGAGTGGGAACATATCGATGGGTACTGTTGCGGCTACTACAAGCATTACAGGTGGACTCACTGTCGGTACGAGTCAGTTTGTGGTTCAGCAAACAAGCGGCAACGTCGGAGTGGGGAGCACAACCCCTTGGGGCCAGCTCTCGGTCAATCCGAACGGCATCACGGGTCCAGCTTTCGTCATCGGCTCCTCGACCGCCACCAACTTCATCGTGACGAACGGCGGCAATGTGGGGATTGGGACGGCGAATCCCTTGGCGAAAGTCGCCATCAATACGGGGGCGAATAATCAAGTATGGATTGGACAGGACACCAGTGCCACCTCATACAACACCATCTCTCTGAATGGGAATCTCGGCGACGGCACCAGCATAGGGATAACTGGCGGCGGAGCGCTCGCGAACCTGTATATGAATGCTCCTGCAGGAGGTGATATTATCCTCCGCCCCAACGGAGTGACGGCAGGAGCCTCAAATGAAACAAATATCTCAGCAGGCCTATTGAAAGTCTATGGCACAGCTGGCGCAAGTCTGCAGGCGCTCGCCTCAACAGGAATGTACGGCTATGTGCGTCTCGGATCGGGATCAACATTGTGGGATATCGCAACGAAAGATAGTGAATATGCAGGAGCGTTCCAATTCCGCTACGGAGGCGCCGTGCCGCAAGTGGTTATCCAAACGGGCGGCAACGTCGGCATCGGGACGACGAATCCAGGCGATAAGCTGACGGTAAACGGGACGGGCACATTCGGTGGCTTTGGGGTGATAAGTATAGGAGATGGTGTTCAGAATTGGAATAATCTGACCACCAATGCGGATGGTTCTTTTCTTTTAGGTGTGAATCTCGCTTATTCTACCCCCAACACGACGCCGTCACTCATAACACCAAAAGCGCACGGCAGGATGGCGGGGGCAGGTATTGTCATCCCAGGTAATGCCTCATTTGCTTCCAGTGGACTTGCTCCTAATGACATCGGATTTCTCACCACACCTGAGGGTGCGGTCTCGGCAGGTGCGGCCTACACCCGTAGTCCTTCTATGGTAATCAAGGCAAGTGGCAACGTCGGCATCGGCACGACGACACCTCAATATAAACTTGATGTGAATGGAGATGTGAATGTCGCCGCGGGCTCGGCCTATAAATATAACGGCGTAAACATCATTACTGCTTCCACTACCTTGGGTAATTACTTTTCCGGAGGAGCAGGGAACTTGACGATGACTGGTGGTTGGAATACTGCCAACGGTTACCAAGCTCTCTATTACAACACAACGGGAGGTCATAATACCGCAAACGGATTCCAAGCTCTTTTTAGCAATACCACTGGCTCCTACAACGTTGCGAGTGGAGATTCTTCTCTTGCTGCTAATACAACCGGTTTATACAACGTTGCGAGTGGCTGGGACTCCCTCCTCAACAACATTAGTGGTTCTGGTAATTCTGCTTACGGACATGGTTCTCTCGCATTAAATACTATAGGTAATAACAACACTGCAATTGGACATCAATCTCTTATTTCCAATACCACCGGATCTAACAATGTCTCGGTAGGCTATGATTCTTTTCTTTATAATAAATCAGCTACATCATCTATCGCTATTGGGCATCAAGCCGCCCGAGGCACCGCCGCCTACAATAACCAAGGCGGTGTCTATCTCGGCTATCAGTCCGGCTACAGCGCCGCGACTGGCTCCGACTACAACACCCTTCTCGGCTACCAGAGCGGCTACGGCGTCACCACCGGCGCTCGCAATGTCTTGATAGGGCAGTCCACTATCGCCGCCTCATACAACCAGGTGACAACCGGCAGCAACAACATCGCCATCGGCAACGATGTCGCCGTCGCTTCTCCCACTGCCTCCAATCAGCTCAATATCGGCAATCTTATCTACGGCACGGGCCTCAGCGGGACAGGGGCGACTCTCTCCACGGGTAACATCGGCATCGGGACCACGACGCCACCAAGCAAATTATCTGTCCAAGGCACTATTGCCGTCTCAAGTGGCACAGTATTTTATCCTAATCAAAGTTGGCAAATTAATTCGTACGACGGTGCAAATGGCAAAGGCGTTGGTATTGGTTACACCCCCGACAATAATGGGAATGCTATACAGGGGTTGATAAATGGAAGTAACGGTAATTTGTCTATTAACCCATACGCAGGCAATGTCGGCATCGGGACGACCAATCCGGGTGGAAAGTTAGAAGTCGTTGGTGATGCCGGAGCAAATAGCAGGTCGGTAGTGGCTAGTGTCGCAATGGGAGCATCGGGCAACGCAGGAAGTTACGTTATAAAAAGCACCTACGATACCATTGGGGGAATATATGACGCCGCAAGAATGAGCTATTACGGCTCTGTAGGTGGATATGCAAACGCGACTAACTATTTAGGTTTAGATATTGCTACGGGGGCTGACACCTGGGCTACGAAGCTGGCTATTGTAGGTAACGGCAACGTCGGCATCGGGACGACGAGTCCAAGCCAATCGTTGAGCGTGCAGGGCAATGCATATGTGAGTGGTTCATCTTTCTTCGGTGGGGCGATGACGGCAACAAGTTCCCTTACGATTAATGGCTCACTCGGTAATTTCCTTGTGAAGTCAACGGGAGCAGAGATGGAATTTTCTCGTAATTCAACCAACTACATTCGTGCTACAGATGCGAGTGGAAGTTTCCAGTTCGGCACGGGAGGTGTTGACGGAAGATTGACAATATTAGCCACCGGCAACGTCGGCATCGGGACGACAACACCAGACTATAGACTTCATGTAAACGGAGATGTTGCTACCGCCGGCAGATTATATTTCACGAGTCCAAATACAAGTCCTGCATATATTCAAATGACTTCGGCGGGAGGTAATTCTGAATCTCTAGCAATTTGGACAAGATACGGAGACTACACAAAAGATTTCGAAATTCAACAACGCAGTATTTTTTTGGCACAAAGCACTACCGGAAGAGTCAGTATCGGAACTACAAATGTGGGAAGCAGGTTGAACGTGAACGGCGGAGTGTCGATTGGATCTTCATACACTGCTACTGCAGCGCCGACAGATGGAATGATAATACAAGGTGATGTCGGCATCGGGACGACGAGTCCGTGGGGAAAATTGAGCGTGACGGGCACGGGGACAGGCACAGGACTTGGATTTGTATTTGCAAATAGCGCGAACGATCCAAAAGTGTTCATTCAAGACAATGGAAATGTCGGTATGCGTGAAGGCGCCTTCCTCGCTCTCGGCGGAGGCGGTTCCACAGCAGGCGTTGGTTCCACTGGTATATATGTCCCAGGTGGAACGACCATGAGATTCCAGTTTAACGGGGCACTGTCTAACGCCCGTGTCGATAGTGTGGGATATGCTGTCGACTCTTCTTCGCGTTATGCGTGGACGTCTGGAGACATCGGGACAGCGCTTGATTCGGGTCTGTCACGCCTGTCTGCCGGAAAAATAGGTGTTGGGAATGGGGCAGTGGGAGATTATAGCGGAACACTCATAGCCGGCTCAGTGGGTATCGGAACGACGAGTCCGTGGAAGACTCTCTCGGTTACCGGAGATACTGTAGTTACATCTTCTCTAACAATTGGGACAGGAGTAACGGCGGCAACAGGTGTTATACGACTGGGGAATCAACAGTATATTTCAGGCATAAACTTCGTAAGCGGGACAACCAATCGCATGATTGGTATGTCTGGGGTTGGTAACAAGATATCAATTGATGCTGACGGAAGTGGAACTATCTTTGGAGGCGGAGTAAACATCCCAAATAGCGCTCCGCTCTTCGGTGTGAATGCCGCCGGTAATGCTTTCGTGCCAATGGTTACATTGAACTCTAATAACGCAATTATATATGGCGACACAAGTTCTGGCGGGAATCTGACAGGATTGATATTTAACGTAACTGGCGGGGAGGCAATGAGAATTATAAGCGGTGGCAACGTCAGCATCGGGACGACGAGTCCGTGGGGGAAGTTGAGCGTGACGGGAACAGGCGCGGGCAATGCGTTCGTGGTGGCGGACCATACGAATACCCCTAAATTTGTCGTTACAGATAGCGGGTAT
>JAQUAU010000001.1 GCA_028687085.1 Minisyncoccota bacterium
TTCGCCGTTGTAGCTCAGCTGGTAGAGCAGCTCCATGGTAAGGAGCAGGTCGTCAGTTCAAACCTGACCAACGGCTCAAACAGAAATAACAAGACCCTTTCGCTTGTACAAAGCGAAAGGGTCTGAGGCGTTGGTGGTTATTCCACCGACAGGGGAGCGAAGGGCTCCATGGGTTGGGTCTTGTTCGGGTCGAAGCCAGCGAAGTCGAGATTGGCAGATTGCGTCTCGGTGTCACTGTGGTCGATCTCGACACCGTGGCGAACATGCGCGTCGAGCAGATCTTGTGTCACGGCCAGGCGGTCACGACCGGTCTTTGAAGCGATGTCACCGGCACGGAGCTTGATTGCACCGAGAGGGACTTTTTTGCACATGATTTCCTCCAGAACGTTGAAAGGTACTGCAATGCCTATTATATACTATAACAATACAAATGTCAATACATAGGATTATATGCTGCTTTTTCAGATAAGGATTGTATGGTAGAAATGTGTGTATTGCCGGAGTAAGTAAGCTTGCTCCGGCTGCGTTCGGAAAATATAATCAAGTGCCATCATATTATTCCTCACTTGCCGGAGTAGCTCAGTTGGTAGAGCATTCGCATCGTAAGCGAAAGTGCGTCGGTTCAAGTCCGACCTCCGGCTCCAAAATATCTTGCTATACTCGCCAGCATGGACGAGAAGAGCGAGAAGCGTTTGAGAGAGCTCGAAGCGATGATGGCGTCGCCCGATTTCTGGGCGGATAAGAGTCAGGCGCAGGCGCTCGTGCAGGAATATCAGCATCTCAAGGAGGGCGGTTCAGGCGATCCGCACGACGCCGGAAATGCGACCTTGGCGATACTCGCGGGCGCGGGCGGCGACGATGCTGAGGACTTCGCGCGGATGCTCCGCAGGATGTATGAGGGATATGCCGCCAAGAAGGGGTGGCGTACGCGCGAGCTCCATGCAAACGAGAACGATCAGGGCGGCTACCGCAACGTGATGCTCGAGATCTCCGGCAGCGGCGCCTACGGCCGCTTGCGGCACGAGGCGGGCGTGCACCGGCTCGTGCGCCAGTCGCCCTTCAATGCGAACGCGAAGCGGCAGACGAGCTTCGCGCTTGTCGAAGTGCTCCCGACTCTCGTGGCGACCGACAAGGTCGAGCTCAAACCGGACGATCTCGAGATACAGTTCGCGCGCGCCGGAGGCGCGGGCGGCCAGAACGTGAACAAGCGCGAGACGGCCGTGCGCATCCTGCATGTGCCGACCAACCTCTCGGTGCACATCTCGAGCGAGCGCAGTCAGCTCGCCAACCGCGAGAAGGCGATGGAGCTCCTCGCGGCTAAGATATTTGCGAAAGAAGAGGAGATTCGCCTCGCCGCGGCCAAGGGCCGCTCTATCGCCGCCACGACCGCCAACGAGTGGGGGAGTCAGATCCGCTCCTATGTCCTCCATCCCTATAAGATGGTCAAGGACCATCGCACTGAGTACGAGTCTTCGAACCCCGAAAAGGTGCTCGAGGGCGACCTAGACGGCTTCATAGACGCCGCCGAGGCAGGTGAGGTACAATAAGGAGCGAAGCATGATTTATTTCGACAAGGTGACGAAGCGATACGGGGACACGGCGGCGCTCGAAGAGGTTACTATCTCTGTCGCCCCCAAAGAGTTCGTCTCTATCGTCGGCCACTCGGGCGCAGGCAAGACCACGCTCCTCAAACTCCTTCTCGCCGAAGAGCGACCCTCCGAAGGGTCGGTTTTTTTTGAATCGATTGACATCAACGACCTTCCGAGCTCGGCCTTGCATCACTACCGCCGCAAGATCGGCATGGTCTTTCAGGACTTCCGCCTTATCCCCAATAAGACCGCCTATGAGAACATCGCCTTTGCGATGGAGGCGGCCGGCCGCTCCGACGACGAGATCGCGAGCGACGTGCCCTATATCCTCGAGCTCGTGAATCTCTCTGACAAGGCGAAGCATTTTCCCGACCAGCTCTCGGGCGGCGAGAAGCAGCGCATCGCGATCGGCCGCGCCATCATCAACCAGCCCGATCTTATCGTCGCCGACGAGCCCACGGGGAACCTCGACCCTATCAACACCTACGAGGTCGTCGAGATCTTGAAGAAGATCAATGAGCTCGGCACCACCGTCATCATCACCACGCACAACAAGGGCGTGGTCGACGCTGTGGGCCGGCGCGTCATCACGATTGATCGAGGGAGGATGGTGCGCGACGATGCAGAAGGGAAATATGTACTGTAATATCAACCTATGAAATGGATGCTCTCAAAACGGATGATGATTGCAGGAGGTAAGAATTTCGCGCGCGGCGGCGCGGTCTCGGCGGCCACCGTGCTTATCATGACCGTCACGCTCGCTATCATCGCTTCGCTTATCTTCCTTTCTGCTCTCTTGACCTACACGCTCCAGACGGTCAGCGACAAGGTCGATGTCTCCGTCTACTTTGTGACGACAGCGGCCGAGGCCGATATCCTCGCCGTGAAGGATCAGCTGCAGAAGTTGCCGCAAGTGGCGAGCGTGAGTTATACGTCTGCCGACGAAGCGCTCGTCGCGTTTCGCGAGCGGCACGCCACCGATCAGCTCACGCTCCAAGCATTGAACGAGCTCGGCGGGAACCCGCTCGATGCCTCGCTCGAGGTGCGGGCGAAGAATCCGTCGCAGTATGAGAGCATCGTGAAGTTCCTCGAAGCATCGCCGGTGCTCTCCTCGGGCGGCACCTCGATCGTCGATCGCATCAACTACGCCCAGAACAAAGAGATCATCGATCGCCTCTCGCTCGCGATACAGGCGACGCGCGAGGTGGGGATTGCAGTCATCATCCTCTTCGCGCTCGCCTCTATCCTCATCGCCTTCGCAACGGTCCGTCTCGCGATCTATACGGCGAAAGAGGAGATTGCCGTCATGCGGCTCGTGGGTGCTTCTAATATCTATATTCAAGGGCCGTTCGTGGTGACCGGCGTCATCACGGGCGTCATCGCGTCTCTCCTGGTCCTCTTGCTCCTTCTGCCAGCGACCTGGTATGCGAGTTCTAAGACGGCCGGGTGGTTCGGCGGATTCGACGTGGCGCTCTATTATTCAGAGCATTTTGCACTCGTCTTTTCGATACTGATGTTCTCGGGCATCTTTCTCGGTGCAGTCGCCTCGGTGCTCGCTATCAATAAGTATCTGAAGGTCTAGTTCTGGTATGGCGAAAGAAGGACACAAATACATATTCGTCCTCGGCGGAGTGATGAGCGGCGTGGGGAAGGGTGTCGTCGCGAGCTCGGTCGGCCTCTTGCTCCAGCAGAAGGGCTATCCGGTCAATCTGGTCAAAGTCGACCCCTATCTCAACGTCGATGCCGGCACGATGAACCCCACCGAGCACGGCGAGGTGTTCGTACTCAAAAGCGGCATGGAGACCGACCAGGACATGGGCAATTACGAGCGCTTTCTCGGGCGCGACCTGACGAACGAAGACTACATGACGAGCGGGATGGTGTACCAGTCGGTCATTGAGCGCGAACGCGCACTCGGCTACGGCGGCAAGTGTGTCGAAGCGCTCCCGCACGTGCGCGACGAGATACTCCGGCGCTTCGAGGCCGCCGCCGCCTACAACGGCAGCCGCGTCTCGGTGATCGAGATCGGCGGCACGATTGGCGACTTCCAGAACGCGCTCTTTATCGAGGCAGCGCGCGTGCTGAAGATGGAGTATCCCGAGGACGTGCTCTTCGTCATGGTCTCGTACTTGCCGACCCCGGGCACCCTCGGCGAGATGAAGACCAAGCCGACCCAGACGGCAGTCCGCGACTTAAACTCCTACGGCGTTCAGCCGGACTTCATCGTCGCGCGCTCGAAGGAGCCGGTTGACGAGAAGCGCAAGGAGAAGCTCGCGATCTCCTGCTCAGTGCGCAAAGACCGCATCATCAGCGCGCCGGACATTTCGAGTATCTATGAAGCGCCGCTCAACTTCGAGAAGGACCGGCTCGGCGACGCGATGCTCGATGCCTTGAAGCTCCCCGAGAAGAAGAAGGCGTCGCTTGCCGCCTGGAAGAAGTTCGCGACGGCGGTCTCAAACACCAAGGCGCCTGAGATTTCTATCGCCGTGGTCGGCAAATATTTCGATACGGGCGACTTCGTCCTCTCCGACGCCTACCTCTCGGTCATCGAGGCGATCAAGTTCTCTGCGGCCAAGCTGAATCGGCACGCGAAGATCAGCTGGGTGAATTCTAAGAAGCTTGAAGCGAAGGGTGCAAAGGCCTCGAGCCTGCTCGCGGGCTACGACGGCATCATCGTCCCGGGCGGCTTCGGCGAGAGCGGCATCGAAGGCAAGATTAAGGCGATTCAATACGCACGCGAGAAAAAGATCCCGTACTTCGGCCTCTGCTACGGCATGCAGCTCATGGTCATCGAGTATGCGAGGAACGTCGTAGGGCTCAAAGACGCGAACACCACCGAGATCAAGAAGAGTGCTGCCGACCCGGTGGTCGATGTGATGCTCGAGCAGAAGAAGCACCTCTCTGACAACAAATACGGCGGCACGATGCGCCTCGGCTCCTACCCCTGTTACCTGAAGAAGGGCACGATGGCTCGCGCTGCGTATAAAAAAGAATTAGTAGAAGAGCGCCATCGCCATCGCTACGAAATTAATCCGAGTTATGTGAAGCAACTCGAAGCGGCCGGCCTCGTCTTCTCGGGCACGAGCCCCGACGGCGTCTTGATGGAGATCAGTGAGCTCCCGCGCGAGACGCACCCTTTCATGCTTGGTACGCAATTCCATCCTGAGCTCCAGGCGCGCCCGCTTGATCCGCACCCGCTCTTTACCGCCTTCCTCTCCGCCGCTATCGCGAAGAGGCGCAAGAAGTAATACGTGTTTTGACTGTAGGGCTTAAAAGCGGCATACTACCGTCTGGTTGCTGTACACCAGTGGTTCAACCTGCAACAGTGCTCATCGACAGGAGGGGAACATGCCAAAAGCTCGGATTCGTGTTCACACAGACAAAAGAATACCGCCGCTGAAAGTGATACGGGGGACTCGTTACTCGCCGCCGGCCAAGACAGCGATGAAAAAGAAGCCACCGGAGATCGGCCTACGCGTCGTGGGACGCGAAATGGGTCTCTACGACGGAGAAGAGAGCGAGGTCGAGCCGGACCTGTCTCCTCCGGTCATAGGGAATGTGGAAGACGATGTCGATGCCTCAGCAATGGCTTTGAAAATGTTCGGCTGACCTCTCAAGCCCCATATCCCCCAAAAGGCCGTCAGTGACGGCCTTTTTTTATGAAATGGTGCGGATGACCTCGGTGAGGTGATCAACTTCTTTAAAGAATTGCTCTCCGCGCACCTCGCGCGGGCGCGCGAGGTCGACGTCGAGTATTTTTTCAACATGCCCCGGGTGTGCGCCCATGACGATAATCTGGTCAGAGAGCTCGATAGCGTCGGGTATCAAGTGGTTCACCATGATGACGGTCATGCCGTAGCTTCGCCAGATCTTCAGGAGGTCGGTCTTGAGCGCTTCGGCGGTAATGGTGTCGAGATTTGAAAACGGTTCGTCCATGACGAGAAGATCGGGCAGTATCGCGAGCGCGCGCGCGAGCCCTACCCGCTGGCGCTGGCCGCCCGAGAGCATGGCGGGGTAATGCTTCTCGAGATGCAGGAGGCCGACCTCTTTCAACTTCTCCCGCGCGACGTGCTCGCGCTCGTGCAGGCTGGCGCCGTCCATCCGCAGGCCAAAGGCGACGTTCTCGAGCGCGGTGAGCCAAGGGAAGAGCGCATAATTCTGAAAGACCATCGCCGGTCGCGCGAAATTGCGCACGATCTCACCGCTCTCGTGTTCCATGAGGCCGAGGATGACGCGCGCGAGAGTCGATTTGCCCGCTCCCGAAGGGCCGATGATCGAGGTGAACGAGCCCTTTGCTACGCCGAAGGTGATGTCCTTGAGCGCATAGGCACCGCGCGCTTCTTCGTCGGCGAAGCGCGCACTGACGCGCGAGAGGACGAGGGTCATCTGTTGAGTGCCGGTCATATTATTCGGCATAGCGCTTCGCGCTCTCGGCAAGGAGTGGCGCCCAGATGATGCGATTTAGCACGAAGACGATGACAAGGATCGCGAGCGTGCCTGCGATCGAGGCCTGCGTGATGCCGGTGGCGCTCGCTGTCTTGATAAAATCGCCGAAGCCGGCGATATTCGTGATAATCTCTGCGCCGATGACTGCCTCCCAGCCGATGGCGATACCGACAATAGAACCGGTGAGTATAGAAGGGTACGCAAGCGGCGCGAGATAGTAGGGGATGCGTTTTAATCCGCGTGCGCCGAATATGGTTGCCGCATCAGAGAGGTCTTTATGCGCGCTCTTGATGGTGTTGAGGACGGCGAAGAGGATAGGCCAGATAATGGAGCTCACGGCGAAGAAGATGATCATGCGATCGGTGAAGCCGAAGAAGAAGATAAAAAGAGGGATGAGGGCGAAGGAGGGGAGATTCTGCAGGACGTCAAAGAACGGGAAGAAGAAATCGGCATACGGGCTCCAGCCGACAAGCAGGGCGACGGTAATGCCGATGATAAGCGCGATGCCGTAGGCGAGTGCGAGACGGTAGGTCGTTTCGAGAACCGCCGTGCCGAGCACCGGCCACGCGACACTGCTGAAGTCACCGAGAGTGTAGAGGAGTAGAGCGGCGCCGATGACGCCGGCCATGAGAAACCATGCGCGGCGATAGTTGCGCGCATGCGATCGGTGCCACGCGTGGTTCTGCGGATGTCCGACGCTGCGTATCATGCGTTCATTCTAGCGCGTTTTGCGCGTGCTAAAATTATTTTATGAACATTCATCCGCTGTTCGTACATTTTCCGATAGGGCTCTTGGTTGTGTATTCGATATTCGAGATAGGGGCGTACTTCTCTCCGGCGCTTCGCCGACAGAGCTGGCTTTTCCCCGTAAAGGCATTCCTTCTTTTTATCGGCGTTCTTGCCGCCTTTGCCGCGCTTATCACCGGCGGCATCGCCGAAGAGCTCGTTGAGGGGACGGGGCGCGCGTATATTCTCGAAATGCATTCGCCAATCGCCGGCATCACCACGGTCCTCTATCTTATCCTGGCCGCCGCGTACCTGATTCGCGTATTCGATGTTAAAGGGTGGGGGAATTATGTGGCTGGTGTCGCCAGCCCGTTCATTCGTGTCTGGAGCTTCAAGAAGTATGTCGCGCATCTTGTCTTAGACACCTGGTTTCTGCCGGTACTCGCGCTCCTCGCCCTTATCGGGATGACCATCACGGGAGCGCTGGGTGCAGCGATTGTCTACGGACCGGATGCCGATCCCTTCGTTTCTCTGGTGTATCACTTCTTTTGGGCGCAGTAGCTGGTGATATAATTCTTGCTGAGAGCACGTTCGTATCTTTATTCGCTTATAGATATTTTGTGTATGCATACCTCTAGAATCATCACGGTCGCCGGCGCTTCGCTCGCCTTCCTTTTCGCGGGCGTCGCGTTCGCTCAGACTGCCGAGGTGCCCCCACCGCCCCTCTCGCCGTCGGCTGTTGTCCCTCCAGCGAAGAAACCGGCGCTTGATACGCGGGCGTCTGCGCTCACGCCTTCGCCGGTGAAGCAGGCGGCGCTAGAGAAGTTGCAGGCGGCTCGCGCAGAGGCGAAGAATAAGATGGAGACTGCCCGCGCAGATGCGCAGATGCGGGTAGAGAAGGCTCGTCTCGAAGCGCAGGCGCGCATTCAGGAGAAGAAAGAGAAGACGGCCGAGCGCCTGGCCAGTATCCAAGATGCACAGAAAAAGCAGATGGCCGAGAAGGCCGCAGCGCAATTCGAGAATCTGAACACCGTATGGACCGACCGTTTCTTACAGCTCTTGAATCGCTATGACGACATTCTGCAGAAGATGCGCGACCGTGCCAATCTAGCTACTTCGAGCGGCAAGGAGGTGACTGCTGCCGATGCGGCGAGCAAGTCGGCAGGGACTGCGATCGAGAACGCTCGCGCCGCTGTTGTCGCACAAGCGGCAAAGAGCTACACGCTCGATGCTTCAGCTATCGACACCGCCACCTCGACGGTCGCCTCAACGACTCCCGACCAGCAAGATCAGCAAGAGAAGTTTATGCGGAGCTTGCGAACGGCATTGCAGAATCTCCACAAAGCTCTGTTTAAGGATCTCTTCACGCTTCGTGATGGCGTCATGAAGGATGCTCGCACGAGCGTGCAGAACGCTCTGCAGTCGCTCGGTAAGATTCCCCACATCGATACCGAGAATCCGGCGACTTCAGTTGCGCCGATTGCACCGGTCGCAACGACTACTTCAAACCAATAACCCTTACCTACTATGGACGACAATCAGCCAATGGGACAGATGCCGGTACCAGTCTCGGCACCGGTCGTGCCGCCAGAACCGGCAGCAGCACCGACTCCAGAGCCGACACCGGCAGCAGCAGCACCAGCACCGGTGGCGACACCAGAGATAGTCATCACGCAGATGCCGGTGTCGTCGCACCGCAGTGTCGCCGGATATGCTATCGGCGGCATAGTGCTCCTCGTCGTTATCGCACTCGGCGTCTGGTATTTCACCAGTATGAAAGAGGCTCCGATACCGGAGGTGCCGATTGTTCTTGCGCCGGAGCCGGCGACTACCACGCCGCCGGTCATCGATCCGGCACAGCTGCCCGCGCTCGTTTCTGGCAATACGACGGCAGATATCGCGGCCGATCTTAGTCAGATCCCGGACACCTCGCTCTTGCTCGATGCAGATGCCGCCGCCGCCTCGTCTACCATCAGCGGCATATAGCCAGGCTGTTGAATAAAGGACGGTTTTCAAGTATCGTGCAGAAGTGCGCGGCGCAAGGCGCCGCGCCTGTGCGTGAGAACATTGCCGATTCGTCTAATGGCGTGTCTCTATTGCCAGATCGTCTAATGGTAAGCCCTTCGGGCTTTCTGCATCGCTCGCTCGGAAAGAATAAGTGCAGACACTCATTCTTTACCTCGCTTCGCTTGCAGTAGGACCTCGGTCCTCATTCAACCGCTCTTTCATTGCCAGATCGTCTAATGGTAGGACCTCAGACTCTGAATCTGAGTATCTTGGTTCGAATCCAAGTCTGGCAGCAAAAATAAGCGCAGCGTTTTTTGCTGCACAGAAGCAGTCACGGGGTGACTGCGACTTGGATTCGAAGACCTTGTGAGCATTTTATGGAGCGGAGCGAACAGAAAATCCACAAGGTATACTGAAACTGTAAGTTTCGAAAAACGTACTCGTGGTCCACGACTGGCAGCAAAAAGAATATACTCATCCAATGACAAAGAATTTTATACTATTCGATTTTGACGGAGTCATCGCTGATTCTTTTCGCGCGGCATATGGAGTAGCAAACATGATGTGCCCGCACCTCACTGAAGATGAACACCGGCGAAGATTCGAGGGTAATATTCATGACTGGGAAGAACCTGTTGATCGGCATACCAAAGACTGTCGGCAAGATATTGATTTTTTTGAAGAATACGTACCCAGATTGAAGAAATCGGAAATATTTTCTGGCATGAAGGAGATAATCGCCGGTTTAGCACAAGGGTATACACTTGTTATCGTTTCTTCGACGGTCACGAGTCCTATTCAGGACTACTTAAACACCCGCGATCTTGCCACGTACTTCTCGTGGGTCATGGGTGCAGACGTGCACACAAGCAAGGTTGAGAAAATAAAAATGGTGTTTGAGAAATATGAGATTGGACCCGAAAGCTGCGTCTTTATTACCGATACTTTAGGGGACATTCTGGAGGCGGAGAAAACTGGTATCGGGGCAATCGGTGTGACATGGGGGTTCCACAAACCTGAAACACTTAAGAGAGGAAATCCTTTTCGCCTCGTCGACAGTCCGGACGTGTTGCCAGTCGCCATTTCCGACTATTTTTCTCAGTAGAGTTTCCGCGTCGTACCAGATGGCCAGCAAAAAGTGCAGAGCTATGAATTAAAACGTTTGTTATAATTTTGATATGGAAAAAAATGAAGGTACTCGAAAATCGAATAGTTATGAATCTGATTCTGAAGGTTTTGTGTGCTTCCCCGATGTCGCAATTGGTGAATTAAGACAACAAGCTCAATATGCAAGCCGGTATGTTGATGGCGTTATAGAGGGTTACCCAAACTTAGGTGAAGGTCTGCGTTTCAAAGGTGATACTGACGATTACCACTCTTTGCGGATTCACAAGGACGACATTAGAGAATTTGTCGAACGTGTTCTAGTTTATAAGAAATCAACAGGGAATCCCTTTGCGTGAAAAGTTCCCATGTCGTTCCAGACGGCGAGCCCGAATCAAACTAGTATCGTTTGTTATTATCAACTATATGATCGTCATTATCATTATCGTGATTGTCGTTGTCGGCTCTGCAATCGCTGTCTACTTCACCTCAAGATAGTTTAGAACCGCGAGGTACGATATTGTTCCTCTATGTATTTCGTTTACATTCTCAAATGCAAAGACGGGTCGTTCTACACCGGTATCACGACCGATGTGGCGCGCCGCTTCGCAGAGCACCGAAGCGGCACGGGCGGTCATTACACTAGGGCAAAAGAGGCCGTAGAAATCATCTATACCGAGCCGCATCCGGATAGGTCTTCTGCGTCAAAACGCGAAGCAGAGATAAAGAGCTGGCCTCGAGAAAAGAAGCTGAGCCTGATCCGACCCTCATAGGGTTGAGGTATACTTATCAGCATGATGCAAATACAGACGATCCGACCGTACTTCTTGTTGATCGCCATTCTCGGCGCCGGTGCGCTCGCGGCCGCGGTCTTTCTCCCATTCCTGAAGCCGCTCGCGCTCGCTGCCGTCTTCGCGGTGGTGCTCCAGGGCTTCTATCAGAAGATGTCCCGGCTCCTTGGCGGCTGGCCGAGCACCGCCGCGCTTCTCACGGTCGTGCTGAGCGTCTTTCTGGTGCTCCTCCCGCTCTCGCTCGTCGGTGTGCTGGTCGGCAATCAGGCTCGCGACCTCTACGTCTCCCTTGATCAGGTGGGCGGGCGGAGCGCCGTCGCACAAATGTTCTCTCGTGCTGACCAGGAGTTTGGCGGCATCATACCGGGATTGAGCGAATTTTCGCGCAACGCATCGACCAATATCGACACCTACGCAAAAGATGCTCTGCAGTGGGTCACCGGACACGCGGGGGACATCTTCTCCAGCATCTCAGGGCTCCTGCTCTCACTCTTTATTTTCTTTATCGCACTCTATTATCTCTTGCGCGACGGCAAACGCGTGCGCCAGGTGCTGATCGAACTCTCGCCGCTCTCTGATAGAGAAGACGAGGGAGTCTTCGATCGTCTCGAGCTCGCGATCAACTCGGTCATCAAGGGCAACCTCACCCTCGCGCTCGTGCAGGGTGTCCTCACGACGGCCGGCTTCACGCTCTTCGGGGTGCCAAACGCTATCCTCTGGGGCACGGTCGCCTCGGTCGCGGCACTTATCCCCGGCATCGGGACCGGGCTCGTCATCATCCCGGCAGTCGCCTTTCTCTTCTTCGCCGGCGCGACAGTACCGGCACTCGGGCTCCTTATCTGGGGCGCACTCGGCGTCGGCCTTATCGACAACCTCCTCGGCCCGCGGCTCGTCGGGCGGGGGATCAATCTCCATCCGCTCCTCGTCTTGCTCTCGGTGCTCGGCGGGCTTAGCTACTTCGGCCCCACCGGCATCTTTCTCGGCCCCCTCACACTCAGCCTGCTTTTCGCGCTTCTCTCCATCTACTCAAACGTCTCTCGTTCCGCATAACCGCACAAGGGTTGACAGTGGATTAGAGAGAGTGTACTGTCCTGCGAGTCGACCACCCGGGTCGATTTCGCGTTTTGCCTGCGCCCTTTTTGGGGTGGCGGCAAATCTCTGATTTTAGTTGCAAAGGAGAAGAGTATGGAAGTTACAAAAAACCGCTTCACTCCGGCATGGTTGTTGGGAACAATCCACGACCCGACGTTTAATCTCGGTCCCCGCACATCTCCGAAGGAGGTCAAAGGACCAATTGGTCGTCCGGAGCAGTCTGGCGACACCGTGGTTGTTCTGTCAGTAGAGAAGAAGCTTCGCGCGGCCTAGCCGCAGACAACGACAGGCGATTTCCCCGAGGGGGAAATCGCCCGTTATTTTTTATACGATCTTGAAGGTAACTTGCGCGCGTATATGCACGTTTATACCAGTATGAGCAAAAACCCATTCATAAACGCGTTATCGGCAGCGGCGTACATCTCTCTCCTCGTCTCCGTTATTTTCTACGGGTCGCAGCTGGTGACGATCCCAGAGCCGAGCGTCATGATCCCTATCACGATGCTCTCGCTCTTTGTGCTCTCGGCCGCACTGATGGGCTACTTCTTCGTCTATCAGCCGGTGCAGCTCCTTATCGAGGGCGACAAAAGGGGAGCGACCAAGCTCTTCCTCACGACTGTCTTCGCCTTCGCCTGCATCACGGGCGTGATGGTCCTCTCCTGGCTCCTCCTCAGCGGGGTGTTCTAGCATTTTGCAAAAAGCTGCAATAAGTTCTGAGCAAGGGGAGTCCTTGCTCAGGGCCGGTGGTTTTCGGTGTAGTTAGGAGTAGTATTACTGCATGAACAACAAACTCGGTTTCTTGCCCGGGTACATCTCGTGGCTCACCATCGTGTTCGCATTTCTCGCGATAGTCACCTTCTTCGCAGTTTCTGATCCGAGCGTGCAATATGCAACACGCATGGGATTTGGTGGGGGTGGAGGGTACTCCGAAGGTACTAAGGCGGTGCCGCCCACACTCGGCGGAGTGCCGATGATGGATAGCGGTGTCACAAATTCCGCAGGCGGAATGACGCGTCCGGATTACTATCCGTATCCAAGTCCTGATGTTCCGGTGACCGACACGCGGGAGTTCTTGAAGATTTATTACAACGCCGCGATGCAGACGCGCGACGTGCCCGCGCTCACGCGCCGCGTAGAGACGACGGTGCGCGGATACGACGGTCGAATCGACAATGAGTCCAGCGCGGACAAATACGGCTATGTGAGCTTCGCGCTCCCGCAGGCTAAATATGATGCCTTCCGCGCCGAGCTCGAGAGTCTCGTGGGTAGCCGCTTCCTTAAGGTCAACATCTCGTCTCAGAATCTCCTCTCGCAAAAGGTGAGCATTGAAGAACAGCAGAAGCAGGCCGACCAAGCGCTCGCCGACTATACGACAGCGCGACAGAAGTTGGTAGCCGCACACGCAAACATCGTGCAGTCGCTTGAGGCGCAGATAGCTGATGCAAACACGACTGCCGACGCGAAGACCCAGCTTCAGCTCCAGCTCGCGAAAGAGAACAGCTCATATACAAGAAATCTGAGTAACGCGGATGCGAACATCAAATATGCCCAGAACTGGGTGAAGGGCGTGAAGACGCAGGATGCGACCCTCCTCGCGAATGTCGCGACGGTAAACGGCACGGTCTCTATCCAATGGATACGCCTCTGGGACATGGCGCTTCTCTATCTGCCGGGCTACTGGATCCCGACCATCTTCGCCCTGCTCACGCTTCTCTCCTTCACCAGCGACCGCCGCGCCGAGATTTTTAACAAGCGAAGCGACTATAAAAATCCAAGTGGGGTCGTGTAATCACGAGCCCCCGCTAACCACCTATGAAAACTACTACCGCTGTCGGGGCCGCTGCAGCGCTCATTATCGGATTCGGGGCGTGGTACTGGCTGGGGAATACCGCAGTAGAGTCGCCCGCGCCGCTCACTGCAGACTACAAGAACGCGACGTATATCATCGAGGGTCAGCCGGTACAACTCGTAGACGGCCGGGCAGAGACCGCCGCCGCGCCTGGTTCAGCATCAACAGTCGCCACGCAATATTTCGGTAATGAGGCGGTCGGCGACCTTAACGGCGATGGTCTGCGTGATATCGCATTTCTCCTCACCCAAGATCCTGGAGGAACGGGGACATTTTTCTTCGTTGTTGCCGCGATTAAGACCGCTGATGGATATCAGGGTACGAGCGCTGTGCTCCTCGGCGACCGCATCGCGCCACAGACGACCGAGATCAGAGAGGGAACACTGATCGTGAATTATGCGGAACGCAGACCAGACGACCCGATGACCGCACCGCCGTCGGTCGGCGTGAGCAAATACCTGAAGCTCGATGTGGCGACGATGCAGTTTGGCGAGGTGGTGCAGAACTTCGAGGGCGAGGCCGACGCAAGCAAGGGCGGCTACTGCACGGCGGACCAGCGGAAGGCTGACGTCTGCACACAGGACTACTCTCCAGTCTGTGCCACCGTGAATATCCAATGCATCAAGGCGCCTTGCAATCCGATACAACAGACTTTTTCTAATTCTTGCAACGCCTGTAAGAACTCGCTCGTCAGCTCCTATCTCGTCGGGGAGTGTAAGTAGGGTGGTACCATTGAGCGATGGACTCCTACACCTCATACGCAACACTCATCAAACCGAGCTGGTCACCGCCGGCATGGGTCTTTGGCCCGGTGTGGACAGTGCTCTATATCATTATCGCCGCGACCTACGGCACCGTCTTCTATAAAGCGTTTACGAGAGAGCTGCCCTGGGTGGTCGCGCTCCCGTTTGCGCTCAACCTCGTCTTCAATTTCTCCTACACGTATCTCCAGTTTGGGCTCAAGAATTACACCCTCGCCTCGGTAGATATTCTCCTCGTTCTCGGCACCCTTATCTGGGCGCTTATCGCCGTCTACCCGTACCTGAAATGGGTCGCACTCGCCAACATCCCGTACCTCCTCTGGGTAAGCTTCGCCACGGTACTTCAGCTAACGGTCACGTATTTGAATCGATAGGCCGTGGCTTTAATTTCACTATCCTAGTTCAAACATGGTCGAATAATGTGGATTATCCACACCAAGAAATAGCCATATTTTATTAATACTCATAAGATACGCCATTTTACTATCTATAATCTGATTATCTTCGGTTTATTGCCTAAATCTCATTGCATTTTAATTATTATTAGTTTAATATGTCGTTATTAACAGAATTCTGATAAAATCCCGCAATGATTCATAAAATATCGTTCAGCAACTTCTTTTCCTTTATGGACGAGGTTTCCATCGATTTTGTTGTAGACAATCATGCTCCGGATACGAATGCCTATTTCACAGATAGTTTTGGGAATCGAATAAGTAAAATTATGACCGTTGTGGGAGGCAATGCTTCGGGGAAAACAAATTTACTCAGGAGTGTAGCCTTCCTAAGATGGTTTATAGCTGACTCTTTTACGGATCTAGAACCAACGCAGAAAATAAGCGAGAAAGATATCTACCAACCCTTTTTATTTTGTGAACAGAGTGGGCCTAGTACATTTGAAATTACCTTCGCTATAGAGAAAGAGATTTATAAGTACAACCTTTCCCTAAACAACGAAAGGGTTCTTAACGAAGTACTCTCTATCAAAAAAGAGACGAACTACTGGAATAAGATATTTACTAGAAACTATGACGATCAAAGAAAGGAGTACAGTGTTAACTTTGCAAAGCTGGATTTGCCGTCCGACTTCGAAAAGCTTGTAAGACCGAATTCCTCTGTACTGTCTTCAGCAAAGCAAATTAACAATCCACACGCAGTGAAGATTGTAAATTATTTCTCAAGCATTCAATCTAGCTTTGATGAAATGGGGGCACCGAATAAAAATGCATACCAAGCGCTTTATAAAGCCGCTGAGTTTTATCATAATAAGCCTGAAATAAGGGACAAGGTAGAGAAGATACTTAAGAGTTTCGATCTCGGTATCTCAAAATTCGAAATCCAGAAGTTTAAAAGAGCCGACAATACTGAAGTTCATCTTCCGTTGTCTTATCACAAGCGAATAGACTCCGAAAAAGAGGCTATGCTTCTAATGAATGAAGAGTCTGGCGGGACGCGCAACCTTTTCCTTCTTCTAAAGGATATATTCGCGGCCCTAGAAACCGGCAACATTGTTATTTTCGATGAGCTGGACAATAATCTCCATCCGTTAATGGTTCCTGAGATCATAAATCTATTTAGATCGGTTAATCACAATCCGCACAATGCTCAATTGTTCTTTAGTTCACACAATGTACAGATTCTAAATGAATTAGACAAACAACAGATAGTCCTTGTTGAAAAAGATAAAAATATAAGCGACGCGTGGAAACTTAGTGATATTGAGGGAGTGCGCCCAGGGGAGAATTATTACACCAAATATCTAGCTGGTGTATATGGAGGAATACCGCGTCTCTAATAAATGTTCGTTATATGCGTCAACCTAAGATAACAGTTCTCGCTTATGGTGAAGGGGATGATGAAAAGATATTTCTTCGACACCTAGAAGCATTATATTGTCGTAGGAAGCTTGTAAGTGTAAGAACAGGCTCAGCCGGTGGAGGCAGTCCCTCGTCGATACTTATGAGGGCCAAGAGTTTCCGCTGGGGGTATAGGAGAGATTTTGAATTTATCCTGCTAGATACAGATAAGACTTGGCCTCCTGAAATGATAGATCTTGCAGCAGAAGAGGAAATAAAGCTAATCGGGAGTAGCCCATGTCTAGAAGCGTTTTTCTTGGACATTCTTCAATCTCCACATTCTTGCAAAGGCGTTGGATCTAAAAAATGCAAGGAGATATTTGAGACGCACCACTGCAGTGGCCACAACTTCACAGAAGAAGAATGCGCTCGGCTTTTTCCTAAAGCATTTTTAAATGAAGCTCGAAAACGCAATGAGGACCTTAATTATATAATTACCGCAATGGAGGGCACTTTGTAATTCCACGGGCAAACGACGGTTCTAGCGCCATATCTCGCAGTCAACATACGTGAATGCATACCCGGCATGGCGAGTATTCAAATAAGGAGTAGACTTAATCGGAACAGGCAGAATATGAAGAAAATAGACGAATTTACAAAGAGAATAGTTGCTTTCAGGAACGCTCGGGACTGGAAGCAGTTTCATAATCCCAAGGACCTCTCGTTGTCCCTCGTGCCCGAGGCTGCAGAGGTTATGGAGCATTTCCAGTGGAAGAGCAAGGAAGAGATAGAGAAGTACGTTGTCGATGCAAAGGAAGAAATAGGGGAAGAACTCGCCGACGTTCTGTACTGGGTTCTCCTGATGGGTCACGACCTAAATATAAATGTACTCACTGCGCTCGACAAAAAGATGAAAAAAAACGAAGCAAAGTACCCGGTCGAGAAAGCGAAAGGGAAGCATACGAAGTACAACAAGCTTTGATTCATGATCCAGATCGAAACATTTCCGTTTGAGAAAGAAAAATTCGATCAACTGAAGGGCTATCATTATGGGCTGAATTGGCCGGTCGTTTACATACAAGAAAATGGAAAGGAAATGTACATCGGGCAGACTACCGATGTGTATAGTCGAAGTAAGCAGCATTACGAAAATCCTGCCAGAGCTCGTCTGACTAAAATTCACATACTCACCGACGAGGAATTCAACTTATCTTCAGCTTTTGATTTCGAGTCACTCTTGATTCAATACGTCTCAGCAGAGGATGGTTTCAAGTTGCAGAACAGAAATGGCGGCTTAATAAATCACAATTATTACGACAAAGAAAAATATACAGCGAAACTCGAGACAGTCTGGCCAAAACTTCAAGAAATTGGTTTAGTTAAACAGGAAATAGCCGACATCAAGAATAGTGAATTTTTTAAATATTCTCCATATAAAGCCCTAACCGAAGACCAGTTATTGGTAGCTAAGAAGATAGAAAAAAGTATTAGGAAAGGAAATACAGCAGCGCATGTTATTAACGGTGGCCCTGGAACGGGAAAGTCTATACTTGCTCTCTATCTTCTTAAGCATATGAAAGAGGAAGAGGATACGAAACACCTCAAAATCGCTCTGGTTGTTCCAATGAGTGGATTGAGAAATACGCTGCAACGAGTATTAAAACGGGTCCCGGGCATGGGGGCCGATTTGGTGATAGGTCCAAGCGATGTTGTTAAAAAAGAGTATGACGTACTTATTGTAGATGAAACGCACAGATTGCGTCGTCGAGTAAATTTGGCCAACTTTGGGTCCTACGATTCAACCAATAAGAAACTGGGTCTTTCTAAGGACGCAACACAGCTTGATTGGATCATTGCATCTTCCAAGCAGCAGATATTTTTTTACGACAGCAGACAGACTGTGGTTCCCGGGGATGTTCGACCCGGAGATTTTAGGAAACTAGGAGCCGTGCAGTACGAGCTAACAAGCCAAATGCGTATACAGGGCGGTGAGGATTATTTGCAATTCGTTGATGATTTATTAGATCTTAAATTAGAAGGTAGTTTCCAATCGGCAAAATATGATTTCAAAATGTATGAAGACATTGGCGAAATGGTGCGAGATATTAAAATCAGAGATTCCGAGCACAAACTGGCTAGAGTTGTTGCAGGATATGCATGGTCTTGGAACACAAAAGGAGGTAAGGAGGGACATGATATCGAGATTGGTGACCTAAAACTCGTATGGAACAGTACCAATATTGATTGGGTAAATTCAAAAAATGCGATAAATGAAGTCGGCTGCATCCATACCGTTCAAGGGTATGACTTAAATTATGCGGGAGTGATTATCGGACCAGAGCTCTCTTACGATGAAAATTCGGGAACATTAGTGGTTGATGAGAAGAAATATAAAGATATCAATGGCAAACGATCGATTACCGACCCGGATGAGTTAAAGCGATATGTCATCAATATTTACAAAACATTATTAACGCGAGGTATAAAAGGAACCTACGTGTATGTAGTAGATGAGAAGTTGCGAAAGCATTTTAATGATCTAGTTTCGGACACTTCAAAAGATACTGAAATCCTTTATACAGCACCTGTTTTGTCGCCGATTACTATAGACATGATTCGCGTGCCCCTTGTCGGTTCTGCCCCTTGTGGCAATCCGTTGGTAGGAGAACAAAACATAGAAGAGTATATTTTGGTGGAGAAGTCGAAAATCAAGCCAGGATTTGAATATTTCATACTAAGGGCTGAAGGCGATTCTATGAATCTTAGAGACATAAATGACGGCGATCTTGTGTTATGTCGTTTGCAAGAAAAGGCCGAAACAGGCGACCGTGTCGTGGCTCTCCTTGGAGGTGAAAATGTCACTATTAAAGAATATGGCCCACGAGTAGACGGTGTCCGCTTACTGATTCCGAAGAGCACAAATAAAAAGCATATGCCGATTACTCCCGACGAGGGCGACAGCGTACAGGGTGTTGTGCAGGAAGTTATTAAATCGGAAAATGAATGAATCAGAACTGCCGATGGGGAAGTACAGGTACGGAGTGCTATAACCTTCCTTTTACAGGAAATGTTTTCGGTGTTTCATTATGATTGAGCAGGCTTCTCACGATCTCTTCCGGTTCATGGCCGTTTTTGAGTTTGTACCATCTGAAGACAGATCGTACTGCGAGGACTAGGGTGATGATTCCCAAAACGATGAAGATGGATCGTATGGTCTCGCCCGGAATGTAGCCGATATCTCGGAAAGTTTCTGTGAGATATCCGGTGGAGAGCGAAGCAAAGGCGATACCGCCGAATCCGAAGGCTGAGTTCGATGAATTGTAGAATTCCTTTGAGCGAAACAACCTTAAGACAAGGGAATCTTTGTTGATTATGATAACGTCCCTGTCTCTGTTGTCGTGTTCTTTAAATATTTTCATGCGGTGACATCTTAGCGAAGGGTATTTTAGTTGTCAACTATTCGACCAAGATGGATTGACTTCTTTACATCATTTGTGTATGCTTGCTCATATGAGCATGCATACACAAAAAATAAAGGAATTACGGCTCGAAAAAGGATTGAGCCAGGATCGAGTTGCCCAAGCCATTGGCGTCTCGCGCCCCACCTATACCGCTATTGAGGCAGGGAAGCAGAAGCTCGACCTTGAAGAGGCGAAGAAGCTGGCAGACCTCTTTGGCATCGATGTAGATGCGCTCCTCTCGGGGAACATCCCCAACTTCGAGAAGTATAAGCACATGATCCTCGCGTACCTGCGCATGAAGCTTTCTGCTGACTGCAAGGTTCCCAAAACGAAGCTCGCGAAGCTTCTCTACCTCGCCGACTTCGCGTGGTTCTATGACCATCTCGAGAGCATGAGCGGTATGCAGTATAGGAAGATTGCTTACGGCCCAGTGCCGGACTTATTCTTCAGGGCTATCGATGAACTCGAAGAGAGCGGCAAGATTGTGATTGAAAGGAAGAATGACGATGGCAGAGAGATGTTCCTAATATGCGAGGCTGAAAGCAATAAGAATGAGAAGCTCGAAACTATCACTAAGAATGAAAAGGGCTTGATGTCTGACATCGCGAAGAAGTGGAAGGATAAGAAGACGAAAGATATCGTTAATTTCACGCATAATCAGTTGCCGTATTTTCTCTGCAGAGAGGACGAGCTCATTCCCTACGAGCTCATCACGCAGGAGGATCCCGATAAGGTGTATTAAAAGAGGTATGGACGTTCTGTACTCTGTACATGTTGAAGAGTTTGCAGAACGATACTTCATAAAGAAATTCCACAAGAAATATCAAGAGAAATGGGACACTACCTTAATTGCTATCAAGGCCGAGCTTAGCCGCATTGACAACTTGCTGCTGTCAAGTCGCGCAACTACCATTGCCCAGGGCGATGATGTGAAGATCATAAAGACTGAATTCAGAGTGGTGGGGACGAAGGAGTCTGCGAAGTCATCGGGTAACAGATGCATTGTGGCGTGGCATCCAAAAGAATTGTCTGTCTCTGTCCTGCTCGTATACAACAAGACAGATTTGAGTGGCAAGAACGAGACGGCCGAATGGCAAGACATGATTCGAGAGAACTATCCACAGTATAAGAGCCTGTTTTAATCACCGCTCTAGTGCCGTGATTCGCGGGGAGGGGCAGAAGGTCCCGCGGTTTAAGAGAGTTATGTAATCAGGGACTCACCCTCGCGGCATAAAAGTATTATCCATAATACATTTCATATGAAAGGATTCGTCACCAATATTGAGCAGGCATCGATTGAGAACGACTATTTCAGAAAGGTGCTCTATACCGATGAACACGTCCAGCTCGTCGTGATGAGCTTGAAGCCCAGCGAGGACATCGGCGAGGAGGTGCACCAGCTCGACCAATTTATCCGCGTCGAGGCGGGCGAGGGGAGCGCAGTCTTAGACGGCGTCGCGCACCCGATACAAGACGGCTCGGCGATTGTCATCCCGCAAGGCACGCGGCACAATATCATCAACACCTCGTCGGAGAATCCGATGAAGCTCTACACGCTCTATGCACCGCCGAACCATAAGGACGGCAAGGTGCACGAGACGAAGGCAGAGGCAGAGGCCGACGAGGCCGAGCACTTCGACGGCACAACGAGCGAATAATAAGTCAGGCCCGCCGCCGGCAATCCACTTAGTTATTCTATTCTAGCATTTTGCAAAAAGCTGAAATGATACACTAGGGGGTATGACAACGAACTATCGGAAGATCGAAGGGGTGGTGAAGGGGTTCGCGAACCATCGGCGGCTCCAGATTATGGAGCTTTTGCAGGAGGAGCCGGAACTCTCGGTAGATGACATCGCCGAGAAGCTTCGCATCGGCTATAAGAATACATCGGATCATATCCGCAAGATGGCGATTGCCGGCTTAGTGCTGAAGCGCAATGACGGTCCCTACGTTCGGCACAAGCTCGCCCCGCGTGGCGAGAACATTCTAGCATTTTGCAAAAAGCTGAAATGATATAGGGACAGGAGGTGGAAGCAGGGTGATTGAAAGAAGGAGTGGAGTGGTAACATAAAGGCATGGAACAAGAAACAAAAATGGATAGCTCGACGTGTTGCGGCAATCACGGTAAGAAGTGCGGGAAGATGCACGGGGGCGGTATGGGGTGCGTGTACGGGCTCGGATTTGTCGGCGCGGCTATTTACTATATCCAGCTCGCACCGACCTTCTGGGCGGGTGTCGTCGGATTCTTAAAGGCACTCGTCTGGCCGGCATTTCTCGTCTACAACGCACTCACGTACTTCGGTGTATGAAGAAGCTGTATCGTTCGCGCACCAATAAGATATTTGGCGGGGTAGCGGGCGGATTCGCCGAATACTTCGACCTTGATCCGGTGATTATGCGGCTCTTCTTCTTCGGCCTCGTGTTCTCAGGAGCATTTCTCCTGGCCTATATCGCCGCGTGGATATTCGTCCCGCTCGCTCCTGAAGGAAAGGAGAACGGAATATAGAATAATCTAGGGTACACTGTCCAGAATGAAGGCTCGGATGGTTATATATCAAGCGAAGAACGGCGCAATTGAACTGCGGGGTGATGCTTCGCGCGATACTCTGTGGGCTACACAGGCGCAGATTGCCGAAGTCTTTGGTGTTGAGCGGTCGGTCGTTACTAAACACATCAGGAATATCCTCAAAGATAAGGAACTAGAGACGCATGCAGTATGTGCAAAATTTGCACATACTGCCGCGGACGGGAAGGTCTACCAAGTCGAGCACTATAATCTCGATGCCATCATCTCGGTCGGCTACCGAGTCAATTCAAAGACCGCGACGCAGTTCAGACAATGGGCGACGAAGACGCTTCGCGAACATATAACGAAAGGATATACGCTTAACCGAAAGCGGATTGGCGCGAACTACGTCGCTTTTATGAAAGCTGTGGGAGATATTCAAGCGCTCTTGCCGGAGCATGTCGCCCTCGACCCAAAGAACATTCTGGAACTCGTGAAGGAGTTTTCAACGGTCTGGGTGTCGCTTGATGCGTACGACAAGGAGAAACTTACCGTAGTCGGCACAACAAAGCGCGCAATTAAGCTCACTGGATTGGAACTCGAAGAGACTATCGCGGATCTTCGTGCAGAGCTCATGAGAAAAGCGGAGGCTACTGAACTGTTCGCTCAGGAGAGGACAAAGGGAAGCGTCGAAGGAATCGTGGGGAACGTCATGCAGTCGTTTGGCGGCAGGCCCGTGTATCCGACTATTGAAGAAAAAGCGGCTCACCTGCTCTACTTCATGGTTAAAAATCACCCCTTTACCGACGGTAATAAGCGTTCGGGAGCGTTCTCGTTCATCTGGTTCTTGCGAAAGGCGAAAGTGAAAACGGCTCGGAACATCAATCCGGGCGCGCTTACGGCGCTCACTCTCTTGATCGCTGAAAGTAATCCAAAACGAAAGGATCAAATGGTCGCGCTTATCACTCAAATCTTAAAATGAAGCATATCTTCTTCGACACCGAGACGACCGGCAATGGCGATAAGGACCGGCTTGTTCAGCTTGCGGTAAAGGAGCGGTTTATCGACGAGCCTCTCGTAAACGCCACCTACAAGCCGCCGGTCGCGATCTCGATCGAGTCGATGGCGATTCACCATATCACCGAGCGGATGGTAGCGAGTAGGCCGGCGTTTACCGACGCGCCGGAGTATGGGAGTGTGAAGGATCTCTTTGAGAGCGCTGAGACGATCGCGATCGCGCACAACGCGGCCTTCGACGTGGCGATGCTCGCGCGCGAGGGTATCACCCCGCGTCAGACCATCTGCACCTACAAGGTCGCCTACGCGCTCGACCCTGATGACGTGATGCCGAACTATCGGCTCCAGTACTTGCGCTATCTGCTCGACCTCGATGTTGAGGCCGAGGCGCACGACGCCTGGGGCGATGTGCTCGTCTTGGAGGCGCTCTTCGAACGGCTCCTCGATAAGATGAAGGAGCGGCACGGGACCGAGGAGGCCGCGCTCGAAGCGATGCTCGAGATCTCGGCGCGGCCGCTCCTCTTCACGACGCTCCGCTTCGGCAAATATAACGGCAAGCGGCTCGAGGACGTGGTGAAGACCGATCGCAGTTACCTCGAATGGTTGCTGAAAGAGAAGGAGCAAAATCCAGCAGGAGAGGCAGATTGGATATACACGCTCAGGCAGTATCTGGGGAGGTAGAAGCGGTATACTAGGGGCATTAGCCATCAGTAACCCATTATGGACATTTCACTCGTTATCGCGAAAGTGTTGGGGGTGTATCTGGTTGTCAGCGGTCTCTTTCTTATCTTCCGCGGTAAGACGGTCCCGCATCTCTTGAAGGACTTTTTCGGCCATCCGGCCGTCGTGTATCTCACAGGCGTTATCCTCATCTTTCTCTCGACGCTCATGTTGCTCGAGAATAATATCTGGGACGGCACGTGGCGCACGATCATTACGATATTCCTCTGGCTCGTCCTCTTGAAGGGTTTGGCCTATATCTTCGTTCCTGATGCGCTCCAGAAGTTTGCGAACAAGAAGCTCCTCGAGATGGTAAGCGCCTACGGCCTTATCGCGATTATCGCCGGCGTCTCGCTCTTCTATCTCGGCTGATTCTTCTCGGGTGAGATTGCTGAAGGCGCCCTAGTAGCGGTACTATACGAGCATGATTACCTGGACCATTGAATTCTTCGACAAGCTCGAAGACAAGATACGCATCGCGCTCAGCCATCGCCCGATCTCCTACGCGATTATCGGCGGCGTCGGCATTATCCTCTTCTGGAAGGGTGTGTGGGAGACCGCCGAATATTTCCCGATGCTCTTCGGTCCGGCCTCAGCTATTCTCGGTGTCGTGATACTGCTGCTTACGGGACTCATGGTCTCGTTCTTCGTCGGCGACAGCATTATCCTCTCAGGCGTCAATCGAGAGAAGAAGCTGGTAGAGAAGACCGAGGGCGAGGTGCGTTCTGAATGGGATGTAGATAAACACATCTTGAAGAAGCTCGAAGATATCGAAGCAGAGTTGAAGAAGATGCAGGAGTAGGCGCTGCATATGCACCTGCGCATCGGCTGATACGATAGAAGAAATGAAACCTACAGAGACGCATCGTCGTTCACTCACAAAGTCGGTCAGCTATCGCGTGCTCAGTCTCAGCGTCGATGCGTGTGTCGCTTATTTTTTTACTCGCGACGTCGCGCTCTCGGCCGGCATCGTGATTCTCGTCAACGCCTATAGCACCTTTCTCTACTACTTCCACGAGCGCATCTGGGCGCACGTTCGCTGGGGCCGCCAGCCGAACTAACTACTTCATCCCAATGTGGGCGAGAAAGGTGGCGAGCTCATCGCCCTCGATGGCGCGCCACTCGCCCGGCTCGATGCCGTCGAGTCGGATATTTAAAATGCGCACGCGCTCGAGCTCCTGGACCGTGTTGTGCATCGCAGAGACCATGCGGCGTATCTGATGTTTCTTGCCCTCGGTCAGCGTGATATTGAAACTCTTCGGCCCTGTCTTGCGCACCACGCAGGGTGCCGTGAGATAGCCCTCGATGTTGACGCCCGCCTCCATCACCTTCTTGAAGCTCTCGCGCAAGGGCTCGCTCACGCGCACCCGATACTCCTTGTCGTGCTCGTAGTTCGGCGAGAGCAAGCGGTCGGTCACGCGGCCGTCGTTGGTGAGGATGATAAGCCCGCTCGAATCCTTGTCGAGGCGGCCGACCGGGAACACGTCCTTGGGGAGCGAGACGCTCTGCTTGATGTCCTTTTCTCCCATCTGCGGCGAGTGGGTGATAACGCCGACCGGCTTGTGGTAGGCGAAGTAGAGATACTTTTTGGTCGAACCGCCGCCGCGCATCTCGACCTTGTCGCCCTTTTGTACCTTGTCGCCAAGAAGGGCGACACGGCCATTAATAAGCACCTTTCCTCGAGCGATCATCTCGTCGGCGCCTCGGCGCGTCGAAATACCCTCGTGGGCGAGGTACTTATTGATGCGCATCGGATACTCATTTTCCATCTCGGCACTATACGACTATTTTCGTTGGTAATCCAACGAGCAAATAGAAGTGCCGAAAATGAGCACATTTTCGGCCTGGCTTTTCAATTATTAGCGAAATAGGTTAGGGTGAGCAGATGGCCAAAGAAGAAAGCGTTATACGCTTCGAAGAAGTGTCGTTTGAATACGGGCACAACAAACCGATCCTCGAGGAGGTAGACTTCGCGCTGCGCCGCGGGATGAAGATGGCCGTGATGGGCCAGAACGGCGCGGGGAAGTCGACCCTCTTTAGCTTGATGACCGGCGAACGCAAGCCCGAGAGCGGCGAGATACACGTGAGCCACGGTATGAAAGTCTCGATAGCGGCGCAGGTGATCCCGCGCGAGAAGATGGACCTCACCGTGCGTGACTTCTTCTCTTCTTATTTTGACAAAAAGGTATACGACATCGACCCGAAGATTGATGCCGTGCTCGAGGTGGTGAACCTGAAAGGTCATGAGAAACTGCATGACCGAACGGTAAAGAGCTTCTCGGGCGGACAGCAGGCGCGGCTCCTTCTCGCCTCGGCACTTATCCAAGACCCAGACCTCCTGCTTCTCGATGAGCCGACGAACAATCTCGACAAGGCCGGTATCGAGCACCTCACTAAGTTTCTCGTGGACTATTCCGGCACCTGCGTCGTGATCTCGCACGATGCAGAGTTCCTCAACGCGTTTACGACCGGCGTCCTCTATCTCGACGTCTTCACCCGTAAGATCGAGCAGTACCCGGGCAACTATCACGACGTGCAGCGGGATATCCTGATGCGCATCGACAAAGAGAACCGCAAGAACGCCCAGCTCGAGAAGAAGATTCAAGAAAATAAAGACAAGGCGAACTTCTTTGCGCAGAAGGGCGGCAAGATGCGCCTCGTCGCCAAGAAGATGCGCACCGAGGTCGAGGAGATGGAGGAGGCGAAGGTGGATGTGCGCAAAGAGGATAAGACTATCCGCCCCTTCATCATCCCCGCACAAGAAGAGTTAAGTGGTGTCCTCTTCGAGCTCAGCTCCTACACAATCCCGCACGGTAAGAAGCCTTTAGTAAAGAAGGCGCGCGTCTCGCTGCGCAAAAACGAGCACCTCTTGCTTAAAGGTCCAAACGGTATCGGCAAGAGCACACTCCTGGAGGCGATCGCGAAAGGGGTCGCCGAGGGGGCGACGATAAGCGAGGGAGTGAAGGTCGGGTACTATCGCCAAGACTTCTCGACGCTCGACTTCGAACAGACGGTCTTTGATGCGCTCATGAACGTTATGGGACAACCAGATGAGAAGCGATTGCGCTCGGTGGCCGCGAGCTTCCTTATCACAGGCGACACGATCTATATGAAGATCGGCAGCCTCTCAGAAGGGCAGAAGGGCTTGGTTGCCTTTGCCTCGCTCGTCTTGGAGCGGCCCGGGCTCCTGATCCTCGACGAGCCGACCAACCACATCAACTTTCGTCATCTGCCGAGCATCGCCACAGCGCTCGACCAGTATGCCGGGGCGATGATCCTCGTCTCGCACGTGCCCGAATTCGTCGCCCAAATCCGTATCGACGAGATCCTCGACTTGGAGAAATGAACGACCTACCTTTTTTGAAGGATCAATGGAGTTGCGTACAAAACACCCAGGGTCAATAACAGTGTCACAACAATTATAAAAGATTTAGAAAGACCACCAGAGGCATTTTTACCCGTTCCATAGAAAAATTGAAGAAGGGCTCCAATTGCAGCAAAACAGAGCATAATAATTACGAATAATGTTGGAGTGAATGTGTTGTTAAACATCAACTCAAAGAATGGAATCGAAGAAAACATAATCAAAACCATAACAATAAAGAACACCAAAACAGCTCCCATTAACCGGTCTATGATCGTCTCTTGGCCAGGCGCTGGAAATTCGTTTCGAAATCGTTGATGAGTTGCCGCTCCTCCCACGCAGCCAGCAATAATCAGAAGTATTATTTGGAGAGGTTGGTTAAGTCTGAGGGCGACTACAATAAGGACGGTTGCAATCAGCCAAAGGGTATTTGCCCGTGTCCAAAGTTTCATATTGCTAGAACAATAACATTAGTATAAAGGTCAGAATATCAAATATCCCCAATGAGCAGCGTGAATTATTCCCACTGCTCGCACCGGAATTTGTGGCGCAGATACGCATTGACGAGATACTCGATCTAGAAAAATAAGGTCCGAGAATCAGAATGATCGTGCGATGAGGCCGATCGCGACGATACCGAGAAAGTTGAAGACAAACGAGAGCAGGGCGAAGAAGCGCACGCGCATCTTCGAGAAGCCGAGGACGGCGATGCCGAGTTCGTCGGGCAAGGGAGAGGCGAGGATGAATCCGCCGACGAAGAACGTAATCCACCTGAAGAAGCGGCGCTTGAACAAGAGATGAAAGCGCCGCCAGATGCTCTCGTGCATCAATATCTCGGACACATGCTCCGAGAAGCGGTCGCGGACGAATCGAAAGATGATAAGGTCGCCGATCACCGCTCCCACCGCTCCGAAGAGCGCCGTGCTCCAGATGCCCTGCAGGAGCGATATCTCTCCGAGAGCTGCGATGGCGGGGGCTGTCGTGAAGATGGAGGTGAAGAATGAGCCGGCGATGAAGGCGCCCCAGATCCCTTTCTCTCCTGAGGCCGCAAGGAGGCCGCTGAGCGCACTGGTGCGCACCAGGAGCACGGCGATGAGCACGCTGAGCACCACAAGACCGATGTCCTGCAGAATGTGGTTCTCGCCGTTGTTCCGTCTCTTCGTTTTCATTTCGTACAGTGTACTGTATCTGCGACGTGCTACAATCCACCTCTATTTACATGACTGACCTCGCACTTGAAATTAATAATCTCGAGAAGACGTATGCCGGCGGTACACGGGCGCTGAATGGTGTCTCACTTGCCGTACCGCAAGGCGACTTCTTCGCCCTGCTTGGCCCCAACGGGGCGGGGAAGACGACGCTCATCGGCATCGTGACCGGACTCGTGAACTCGACCGCAGGGACAGTCTCGGTATTCGGCATCGACGCCGCCCGCTCCCCGGAGCAATCGCGGGCGACTATCGGCCTCGTGCCGCAAGAGGTCAACGTGAATCCGTTTGAAAAGCCGCTCGATATTCTCGTCAATCAGGCGGGCTACTACGGCATCTCGCGCGCGGTCGCCGTCCCGCGCGCCAAGCAGATACTGAAAGACCTCGGGCTCCACGACAAAGGCGGTATGCCTTCTTCTCAGCTCTCGGGCGGGATGAAGCGCCGGCTTATGATTGCGCGCGGCATCATCCACGAGCCGAAACTGCTGATTCTGGACGAGCCGACGGCTGGTGTAGATGTGGAACTGCGCCGGAGCATGTGGGACTACCTCACCGGGCTCACGAAGAAGGGTGTCACCATTATCCTCACGACGCACTACCTCGAAGAGGCGGAACAGCTCGCCAAACACGTGGCGATAATCAACAAAGGAGACATCGTGGAGCAGGGGACGATGGAAGAAGTGCTCGCGAAGCACCCCTCGACTCCGCTCGGGGCAGGCGATGAGGGAAAGTACCGAGGGGGTAAATTGGAGGAAGTGTTCTTGAAGCTCACGCAGAATCCGACATGACATACTACCAAAAATGGATTTCGTTCTACACCATCGTCCGCAAAGACGTCTTGCGCATGTTCCGTATCTGGGCGCAGACATTCCTTCCGTCGGTCGTGACCTCAGCGCTCTACTTTCTCGTGTTCGGCGCGTTTCTCGGTTCTAAGATAGGGGAGGTACAGGGCGTACCGTACGTGATGTTCGTCGTGCCGGGTCTCGTAATGCTCGCAGTCATTACCAATGCATATGCGAACACCTCGTTCGTGATGTTCTCTGCGAAGTTCTTCGGGCGCAACATCGACGAGATCCTCGTCTCGCCGACGCCGCCGTGGGTGCTCGTCTCCGGATACGTCGCGGGCGGCGTCATCCGCGGCGTACTTATCGGGCTCATCGTCCTCTCGGTGTCGCTCTTTTTCACTCACCTCACGATTCACAGCCTGTTTGTCGTCGTCGCGTTCCTCGTCCTCACGAGTATCGTCTTCGCGCTCGCCGGGCTGGTCAACGGCGTCTACGCGAAATCGATTGACGGCATCAACATCGTCCCGACCTTCGTCCTCACGCCGCTCGTGTACCTGGGCGGGGTGTTCTACTCGGCCGATGCCTTGCCGGGCATCTGGGGCACGATTACCAAATTCGACCCGGTCTTCTACGTCATCAACGGCTTCCGCTACGGCTTCCTCGGCACCTCGGATGTCCCACTCCTTCTCTCTTTCGGCGTCCTCGCCGCCTTCGCACTCGTCTTCTTCGGCATCGCCTGGTACCTCATCCGCACCGGCCTCGGCCTGCGCCAATGAAACGTTGCACATAAGACGTAATTGTTGTATATTGAACGCATAGCCCACGGGCATTTTTTATTTTTATGGAAATCAGGAACATCGCTATCATCGCGCACGTCGACCACGGTAAGACGGCCCTTACCGACGCCATCCTCAAGCAGACAGGAGCGGTGAAGGAGGGGACGACGATGGACTCTAACGCGCTCGAGCTCGAGCGCGGCATCACTATCTACGCCAAGAACGCGGCGGTGGAGTACAAGGGCACCAAGATCAATATCGTCGACACGCCAGGTCACGCCGACTTCGGCAGCGAGGTCGAGCGCGTCTTGCGCTCGATCGACTCGGTCTTGCTCGTCGTTGATGCACAAGAAGGGCCGATGCCGCAGACGCGCTTCGTCTTGAAGAAGTCGCTCGACCTCGGGCTGAAGCCCATCGTCGTCCTCAATAAGATCGACAAGCCGGCCGCCGACCCGGCGCGTTCGCATGATCAGGTGCTCGAACTCTTTATGGAGCTCGGCGCTTCAGACGAGCAGTGCGACTTCCCGGTGGTGTATGCAATCGGCCGCGACGGCCGTGCGTCACTTAGTCCCGATGATCTGTTGATGGGTGATGAAAAGGATCTCTCACCGCTTCTCGACCTTATCCTCGAGAAGGTCCCGCCGGCAAACGAAAACGCATCGGCTGAAGCGCCCCTTATGCTCCAGCCGTTTAACCTCGCCTACGACAACTTCATGGGCCGACTCGCCGTGGGCCGCATCTACGAGGGTACCGTTCGCCCCAACCAAACGGTCTTCATCAAGAAGCCAGACGGCACAACGCGCACCGGCCGCACGACAAAGATATTCACCTTTAAGGGTCTCGAGCGCGTTGAGACTCCCGAGGCGAGCGCCGGCGACATCGCGCTCATCGCCGGATTGCCCGACATTTACATCGGCGAGACAGTGACGACGAACGAGTCGGCCGCTCCCTTGCCGGCCATCGCCGTGGACGAGCCGACCATTGCGCTCAACTTCTTGGTGAACAACTCGCCCTTTGCCGGCCGAGAAGGGAAGTATGTGACCAGCCGCCAGATCCGCGACCGCCTCGAGAAGGAGCTCGAGGTGAACGTCGGGCTCAAAGTCGATTTCGATAAAACTGAAGTGTTCCATGTGAGCGGTCGCGGCGAGCTCCACATCGCTATTCTGCTTGAGAACATGCGTCGCGAGGGCTACGAGATGCAGGTCTCTCAGCCGCACGTCATTATCCGCGAGGAGAATGGCGTGAAGCTCGAGCCCTTTGAAGAGGTTATTATCGACACACCGTCTGAGTTTCAAGGCGCCATCATCGAGAAGCTGGGTCAGCGCGCCTTCGTGCTCCAGAACCTTGCTCAGCACGGCAATATCGTGCGCCTCACACTCGTCGGCCCGACGCGCGGACTCCTCGGCTACCGCAACATTTTCATCATTGATACGAAGGGTGAGGGCATCCTCTCGTCGCGCGTGCTCGGCTTCCAGCCATACGCAGGTGAGATACGTCACCGCATCGTGGGTTCGATGATCTCGATGGCGACGGGCAAGGCGCTCGGCTACTCGCTCTGGTATCTGCAGGATCGCGGTCAGCTCTACATCAAGCCGGCGACCGAGGTCTATGAGGGTATGGTGATCGGCAATACCTCTAAGGGCGAAGAGATGATGGCGAATCCAACCAAGGGCAAGAATCAGTCAAATGTCCGCTCCTCGGGCATGGATGAGGCGCTCACGCTGGTGCCGATATTCGACCTCACCATCGAACGCGCGATGGAGATCATGTCTGACGACGAATATCTGGAGATCACTCCGCTCTCGGTGCGCCTGCGCAAGCAGTACCTCACCGAAAACGATCGCGCCAAAGCCCGTCGCTAACCAAGTTGAACCTTATAGGGGTCTTGCTATAGTGCGGTTTATGGCGTCTGCACGGGCATTCGTGACGGAGCTTCTAAGGAAAGCTGATATTGAGATCGGCGGGAGTCGCCCGCAAGATATTCAGGTACACGACGAGCGGCTTTTTAATCGCGTGATTCGCTACGGCACACTCGGCCTCGGCGAAGCGTATATGGAAGGCTGGTGGGATTGTAAGGCGCTCGATGTGTTCATTCATCAGGTGCTCACCGCGCATCTTGAAAAAGAAATCAGGATTAACTTTGCGTCCGCTTTTACCGTTGCGAGAGCTTTCCTTCTTAATCTACAGACCAGTAATCGCGCTTTTAAGGTCGGCGAGGTGCATTACGATCTGGGGAATGATCTCTACGAGGCGATGCTCGATTCGCGGATGGTGTATACCTGCGGATACTGGAAAGATGCTACGACACTTGATCAGGCACAAGAGGCGAAGCTCGACCTTGTCTGCAAGAAAATAGGACTCAAAAAAGGCGACCGTGTGCTCGATATCGGCTGCGGGTGGGGCAGCTTCGCGAAGTTTGCTGCTGAAAAGTATGGAGCGTCGGTCGTCGGCATTACCATTTCAAAAGAACAAGCAACGCTCGCGCGCGAGCTCTGCAAGGGATTACCAGTTGAAATCCGCGTTCAAGATTATCGCGACGTGGACCCCTCGACTCCGCTCGGGGCAGGCGAGCAGTTCAATCGTATCGTCTCTTTGGGAATGTTCGAGCACGTGGGGGTGAAGAATTATCGCAAGTATTTCAAAGTTGCGAACCGATGTCTTAAAGAGGACGGACTCTTTCTTCTCCACACTATCGGGTATAAGTTTTCGCAGCTCACCAGCGACCCGTGGATAAACAAGTACATCTTCCCGGGCGGCGTGCTCCCATCCATCGCACAGATAGGGAAGGCGATCGAGGGGCTCTTCCTCGTCGAAGATTTGCACAACTTCGGCACTGACTATGACAAAACGCTGCTTGCGTGGTTTAAGAACTTTGACGTCGCATGGCCGAAGTTGAAAGAGAAATATGGAGAGCGGTTTTATCGGATGTGGAAGTATTATCTGCTCACCTGCGCGGGCGTTTTTCGCGCACGCGAGTCACAGCTCTGGCAGATCGTCCTCTCTAAAAACGGCGTCCCGGGCGGCTATACGAGCGTACGCTGATTTTGGAAAAAGAAGAGAGCCGCAACCTTGGTTGCAGCCCTTTTGAATACGCGTGGGACACGTCTGTAGAATCACAGGTTCGGCACCACGGCGAGCCGCGCCAGATCAATCTCCGTTTGGCTCATCGTTTCGTTCTGCGCGGGAATTTCACCTGATCCCCCGCACTGCGTGCAGGTCTCATAGGAGCCCTCGACCTCTGGGCCATAGTCTTGTCCCTGAACAACTCCCGTTTGGATGAAGACACGGCCGTTCCTACATCTCGTGCATTGCATCTCGATCTCCTCTTCGATTGAAGAACGTCGAACCACATCCGGACACCCGGCTAATTACAGGAGTTACATTACGTATAATTGCTTGCAAAGTCAACAGGACGGTGCATAAGGTCTCCATTGTTCGTACTCGTTGGTATTCTTGTATATAGGCCCGTTCACAACGCAATGAAGGAGGACAGCATGGAGCTCTTAAAAAGAATTTTCGGCGGGATAGTCGCTTCGTTCGGGGTCTTTCTATTCCCCATGGACGAAGTGAATCCCAAGAGGGAATTGGACGAAGATCCGCAGATAACGATACTGCGCGGAATCCCGTTCAATTGACGATACTGCGCGGAACCTTCTAACCCGCAAAGCAAAAAAGGGCCGCCTCACCGAGGCGGCCCTTTTTATTAGAACCCGCTCAAGCCATACACGAAAGGCTAAAGATGATTACTGTTTTGTGGGGAGACCTTTTTGGAACCTATCTATAAGAACTTCTTTCTTGTCGCGGCGCCATTTTTTGATTTGGATTTCTCGCTTCCGTGCTTCGACTAATGTCCTATGTTGTTCAAGAAATATGATTTCAAATTTAGAATCACGTTTCGTGAATAGTGCGCCGCGTTTTTCGTTGTGATATGTAAGGCGGTGTTCGGGATTGTCGGTGATACCTGTATATAAATCGCCGTATGAGTTTCGAATCATGTAGATGAAATACATAAACGAAATTATACATTCCTCGTTGTTACTCGGAATAAACAGTCCCTCGACGATGCTCGGGACACTCGACTCGCCTATACACAAAACACCCCTTGCGAGGTGTTTGTGCGCTTGCTGTTTCGAGGTGGTTTACCACAGCCCTTCGACTTCGCTCAGGGCACTCGATTCGTATAAACAAACTACCTAGTCGAACATTTTAGGTGGCTTGCCGCGAGTGAGTCCCGAGTCCGTCGAGGGACGAATCGAGTGGAGGTGGCGGAAATTGAATCCGCGTCCGAATCTGGCCAAGAAAGCGAGTCTACGACGCATAGTCAGCGTTAGATTTAGAGTAGGGTGCGAGGAACGCAGACGAAACCACTCCTATCCGATCCCTTATTTAAGCGCACTCTCCGGGAGCAGAGGCGCCGATTCTACAGACCATTCCGCCCATTCCTCTCGCTGTAGAAGCCGGGGAGGATGAACGTCGCGAGGCGAGTGGCCGTTAGGCGACCGCGTACGCGAACGTGAAGTCCTTAGCACCGAAGTACGGGGACTTCACGCTTGCAAGAGTGTTCTTGGCAAGTTTGGTTGCTCGTTGGATTGTGAGTGTCATACGAGCGTGCACTGCGTCGCACGTCTTTCAAGGTACAGACCGTCAAAGCCGGTCACCCCCGAGGAATTCAGAAAGCAGTTTGCAGAAGGCAGTTAGCAGGAAATCCTTCTGAACTTTTCGGGACTACCGATTCTTTAGTATTCTACCGGTTTCGCGCTCGGCGTCGCGCTTCTTCAAGTCTTCGCGGCGGTCAGACTTACCCTTGCCGCGGACGATTGAGACACGCGCCTTCACGAACCTCTTACTATTATACACCTCAAAGGGTATGATTGTCAACCCTTTTTTCGATTCTGCAGCGAGGAGTGTCGCGATCTCTTTCTTGTCTAAGAGGAGCCGGCGAGCGCGCTCTGGGTCATAGCTCTTGGGCGCATTGGCCGCCTGGTAGGGGGGAATGGTCATCCCGATGATAAACGCCTCGCCACCGCGAATCACCACGCGTGCGCCATCCAAGGAGCCGAGCTTAGCGCGGAGCGCTTTTACCTCGGTGCCCAACAGCTCGATACCCGCCGAGAAGTTCTCAAGCGGGGCGTACTTCAAATGGGCCTTTTTGTTGGCGATGAGGGTCATGTGAATAGTCTCTCTATTTCTGTGCGCTTTGCAAGCAGGTCGTCCCAGCCCATCTGATACGACTCGGTCACGGCGCGTCTGTTCCGAGTGAAGAGACCGGCCGGGAGCGGGAAGGAGGGGCCGACGACCAGTATCTCGACATCAGAGGGGAGATGATCGAAGTGGGTGCGCTTGAGGTCATAGAGCGCGAGTTGGCGGATAATGGGGCTTACGAAGAAGGCATAGATGCGGAGGAACCACTTCTGCAGGCTCGTCAGAGCGATGGTGTTGGTGATGACGAGTATCTTTGTCGCACCCTCTTTGCGCGCTTTGCGGATGAGATTGGTCATGTTCATGTTCAGATCACCGTCGATGAAAGAACGGGAGCCGAGCCGCACGGCGCCGCCGTAGAGAAAGGGGATCGCCTTTGCCGCACGCATCACCTCGTAGGGGTTGAACCACGTGTTGTTACTGATGAACTCGGCGCGGCCAGTGTCGAGGTCGGTGACCGGGACGAACCAGCGCGTCTTTGTTGTACTGAAGGCGTGCTCGTCGAGCGGGAGCTCTTGGCGCATAATGTCGTCGATGATGTAGTCGAGCTCGAGGCGCGGCGGGAAGCGGTGCACAACCTCTTTCGAAGGGAGATAGCGGAGCCAGATCTTCTCGATGTGGTCGTACTGCTTCGCGAGATAATAGAACATCGCGCCGACTGATCCCGAAGCAGAAATGAAGATGTCCGGCTCAGTGATGCCGAGCCTCTTGGTGAGCGCGCCGAGTGCGCCGGCAGCATAGGCGCACTTCATCCCGCCGCCGCTCGTGACAATCGCGACTTTTTCTTCTCGCATGTAGAGAGTATACTGCCTTTCATGGCGCCTCTCACTCCAAAAAAGCAGAAACAAAAAAAGGCCGCTCCTCGTCGCGGTTTGAAAGCGGCGCTCGGCGGCCCGTCATTCTTCGGCAACCTCATAACGACGGTACTCATCTTCTTGCTCCTCATGAGCGCGTACTCGCTCATCTCGGGCTTCATAGAGCCGAACAATAGCGAACCGCTCTCGGTCGTCGCCGCTGATGTTGCGGCAGGCAAGGTGAGCACGATTATCGTGAGCGGCGACGCGCTCGATCTCACTTACGCAGACGGATCGAAGAAGATCTCGCGCAAGGATCCGGCCGCGGGGCTCCCCGAAACCTTGGCGACCTATGGCGTCACGCCTGCAGAACTCAGCAAGGTCTCGATCACTATGCAGGGGCAGTCGGGATTCCAATTCTGGTTTCTCACCCTCGCGCCGACGCTACTCACGTTTATCTTCTTCGGGTTTCTCTTCTGGTTTCTCTCGCGCCAGGTGAAGGGCGCGGGGATGCAGGCATTTTCATTTGGCCAGTCTAAGGCGCGCGTCATTGACCCGGCCGATCTCTCTCAGCGCGTCACCTTCGCGGACGTCGCAGGTGCGCGCGAGGCCAAGGAAGAGCTCCTCGAGATCGTCGACTTTCTCAAGAGTCCGAAGAAGTTCCTCGATATCGGCGCGCGCATCCCAAAGGGCATCATCCTCATGGGCGCGCCGGGTACCGGTAAGACGTTGCTTGCTCGCGCGGTGGCGGGCGAAGCGGGCGTGCCCTTCTTCTCGATTTCGGGTTCAGAGTTCGTTGAGATGTTTGTCGGCGTCGGTGCCTCTCGCGTGCGCGACCTCTTTCAGATGGCGAAGAAGGCCGCGCCCGCGATCATCTTCGTTGACGAGATCGACGCGGTGGGGCGCGTGCGCGGCACCGGAGTCGGTGGCGGCAACGACGAGCGCGAGCAGACACTGAACCAGATCCTCGTTGAGATGGACGGCTTCGAGCCTACTGAAAAGGTGGTGGTGATGGCGGCGACGAACCGGCCCGACGTGCTCGACCCCGCCTTACTTCGCCCCGGACGCTTCGACCGCCGCGTGACCATCGACCTGCCGGATCGTCGCGATCGCGAAGAGATACTCCAGATCCATGCGCGCAAGAAGCCCTTGGGTCCTGATGTGGCGCTCGCCGTGATCGCCGAGCGCACACCGGGCTTCTCGGGTGCCGAGCTCTACTCGCTCATGAACGAGGGCGCAATCCTCGCCGCGCGCGAGAGCCGCACCGAGGTGACGCAATACGATTTAATACGTTCGATTGAGAAGGTGATGCTCGGCCCTGAGCGAAAGAGCCACTTGCTCAGCAAGAAGGAGAAGGAGCTCACGGCCTATCACGAGGCCGGCCACGCGCTCGTCTCGTCGATCCTCGAGTACGCCGATCCGGTGCACAAGATATCCATCATTAGCCGTGGCCGCGCAGCCGGCTATACCTTGAAGCTCCCGTTCGAGGACCGCAAGATGCAGTCGAAGAAGCAGTTTCTCGACGATATCGCGGCGACGCTTGGCGGCTATGTCGCTGAGGAGATGCTCTTCGACGATGTGACGACCGGGCCCAGTAACGATCTGATGGTCATCACTGCGCTTGCACGCGACATGGTCACGCGCTTCGGGATGAGTAAGAAGCTGGGACCGGTCGCCTTCGGCGAGCGCGCTCTCGGCAATGAACCGTATTCAGAAAAGGTTGCGGCCGAGATTGATGCCGAAGTTTCGCATATCATCGACGATGCGAAGGGGCGTGCGAAGAAGGTCCTCGAGGAGCACCGCAGCGCGCTCGATGCGATTGCGAAGGAGCTTATCGAGAAGGAGACAATCGAGCGCACCGAGTTCGAAAAGCTCCTCATCGCAAACGGCATTACGCCGAAGAAGAAGGAAGAAGAGGGTATCACCATTACTCCGCCGCACATTTAAAAAATGAAAAACCCCGGGCACTGCCTGGGGCTTTTTGTGAGGCCTTTTCCTCACTTTTTCTTAGGTTCTTCTTCTTTTACCAGCACACGTTGGTTGCGCACGAGAAGAGGTCTCTCGTACTGCGCAATCCAACCGAAATAACCGGCTCCGCCCGTTTCTGTCCTCGGGCCGAGCGTGCCGCGTTGATTCAAGTGCCGGTCTTGCCGATACAGCTCCTTAGCCATTTCCTCTCCTACCTACGGTTAGTTAAAAAAACAACAGCGTACTACAACAACAGACTGCACGATAGCATTTTGCATCGGTATTTTCAATTTCTAGTCCGTCCCCCTGGACTCGAACCAGGAACCGCAGAGGTATAAGCTCTGTGCTCT
>JAQUAU010000031.1 GCA_028687085.1 Minisyncoccota bacterium
GCGTCGTCGCGCGTCTGCCCGATAAGCTTATAGCGGAGCCACTCTTTCATCAGCACCAGCTCGGTATGTCCGCCAGAAATAAGCAACGCAAGTATTGGAAATTGAACGTCTTTGATTTCTAAGGTCCGACCTTGGGAACTTGCATTAAGGTCGGACCTTTCGGATGCGAGTGCGGCGAGGATATGTCCTTCCATGTGGTTCACGGCGATAAGCGGCAAGTCCCAGAGGAGCGCGAGCGCCTTGGCGAAGTTGATGCCGACCCAGAGCGCGGGCTCGAGACCAGGACCGGCCGTGACAGCAATCGCGTCTATCGCCGGCACCTCGCACTCGGAAACGAATTCAAGAAATGTTTCAGTGAGACCTGGCTCGCGTTCGAGAATCTTCGCAATGGTAGTGCGAGTCTCATCAGATATCGCTTGAGTGTCTTCGTGCAGGAGTTCAGCTTCTTCAAGCGCTGATTCGAGAATGGGCACGAGATTCTTCGCGTGCTCGCGCTTCGCGAGAGCAGGGAAGACGCCTCCGTACTCCTTATGTATCTCTATCTGCGAGAGGAGCGCGTTCCCGAGCACCGTAAACGTCGCGTTGTGTTCACCTGCCCCGAGTCCGTTCGAGGGGTTGCCACTGCATTCGAGTATCGCTATCGCGGTTTCGTCGCAGCTGGTCTCAATAGCGAGAATCTTCATTCCTCGATTTCTTTCCACGGCATGTCGCTTCCGTTCGGTATAAAAAAACCTGCAGAGCCCGGATGGCCGCCGCCGCCGTATTTGCCCGCTATCTTGGCAACATCCACCGAACCGTCGCCGCGGATAGAAACACCGAAGCCGTTCGGATGTGCGGTCACGATAAGCGCAAAAGGAGGCAGTTTTTCGTAGAGTTCGTGGCCCACATAGGACTTCATCGTGATGTTCGGATGCGTTGCGACGAAGTACACCTCGTAGCCCTCAAAGCTGACTTTTTTTGCGCGCTCAACCGATGATTGTGCAAGTGTTTCGAAGAACTCGGTATACGCCGCCGCTTTCTTCAATATTTCGGTGCGCTTTGCATCGTCTTCGAGTCCGAGAGCGAGCTCATCCCAGGAGCGAAAGTCAAACGGTAGGACCAGAAGATAGGAAAAGATGTCGCGAGTCTCGGATAGAGCGTAGTGGTAGAGGTCACCGTCTTCTAAATACTGCATGAGACGCGGCAGCGGGGTCTCCGGGTGAAAGTAGTTCCACGCAATGGTCGCACCGGAACGTGTGCCGTCATAGACATGCTCAGGAGCTTGCTCGACGAATGCCTTAGCACTCTCGTGGTGGTCGAGTACGACGAAACGTTTCGTCGTCTTGATGAGTGCGTCCATCTGCTCGGCCGTTTCGTAGCTGAAGTCGACAAGATACACCTCCTTGCCTTCAAGCCCTTCAGGCGGCGCGTCCCCGTGATCCACAGCGACATAGTCGGCCGAATCGCCGAACTTCTTCCAAGCGGCATAGGCGCCGCCGAAGCCGTCTGGACACTTCCCGTGATAGAGCACAACAATCGGTTTGTCAGTCATCGTCCGATTATCGCACAAAGCGCACATAGATGCCGGCGGGGACGACGCGAGTTGATGAAGATTCTTGTATGAAAAGTTCACCCGCCTCGCCACCCACCTCACCAAACGTGCTCTCGACCGCCTGGGTGAACGAGCGCGACGCATAGCCGGCGGCGTAGCCATTTATAAGAAAGAAGGAGCCCGGCTTGTCAGAAAATATTTCTTTCAGAGTGTCGAGTAGTGCAGGGAGATCCTCTTCGATCCTCCATACCTCGCCCTTGGCGCCGCGACCGAAGGCCGGCGGGTCGAGGATAATGCCGTCGTAGGTTGCGCCGCGACGTGTCTCGCGCTTCGCGAAGGCGAGTGCGTCGTCGAGCATCCAGCGGATGCTCTCTTCGCCGACGCCGGAGAGCCGCGCATTCTCGTGCGCCCAATCGAGGGATTGCTTCGAGGCGTCGACGTGCGTGATCGAGGCGCCGGCGAGCGCGGCAGTCACGGTCGCTGCGCCTGTATAACCGAAGAGATTCAGCACCTTCATCTCGGGACGGACAACTCGAGTAAGCCACTCCCAGTTCGGCGCCTGCTCGGGAAAGATACCGGTGTGCTTGAAGCCCGTGAGGCGCGCGATGAGGGGGAGGCCGGTGCGTACGACGGTCCATGAGTCAGGGACCGGCTTCTGTATCTGCCACGAACCCTTCTTATCATGAAAAGCGAACGTTGCATGCGCACCGTCCCACAGTTCTGGTCTCTGCTTCTTCCATAATGCCTGCGTCTCGGGACGGCGAATGATGACCGTCCCGAAGCGCTCCAGCTTCTCATTATCGCCCGAATCAAGAAGTTCATAGTCACCACACGACTTTGCGATAAGATGTTGGTCGTGCGTCATAAGGCTTCGGGGTGCTTCTTGCTCCACTCATAGAAGACGACGGCGGCAGAGACCGCGGCATTTAAGGATTCGGTGCGCGGATGCATGGGGATCGAGAGCGTCACATCGCAGGCGGCAAGCGTCTTTTCGCGGATGCCAGCGCCCTCGTTTCCGATGACGAATGCAATGGGTGCATTAAAGGTGTCAGTGCCGAGCGGCTGTGATCCCTTCATCGCGAGACCGTAGGTCCAGAATCCTTTTTCTTTCAGTACGCCGAGCGCATGATTCACGTTGCCAATCGAGACGAGCGGGATGCGGAAGGCCATGCCGGCAGAGGTCTTCACGACCGTGCCGGTGATGCCCGCCTGATTGTGTTCGGGGATGAGAACGCCCGAGAGGCCGAAGGCGGCGGCGCTACGGATGATGGCGCCGACATTGTGCGGGTCTTGCACCTCGCCGAGGACAGCGATGGCCGGGTTCTGTTTCACGTCGAGCGTCGCGAGGAAAGTATCAAAGGAGACGAGCAGGGCAGCAGGGTCCATGATGGCGATGACGCCCTGATGCGCCGTGTCGCGGCCGACGAGCTCTTTGCCTTTGCCGGCTGCGAGTGCGGCGACGGGGATCTTGTTCTTCTCGAGAAGTGCGCGCAGATCGGCATCCTTCAGATCATTCGCCAGGAAGACCTTGCGGATGACCTTGGGCGTGTTCGAGAGCGCCTCCATGAGCGCGTGTTTGCCGTAGATATAGACTTTTTCTCGCCCGGGGGCTGTCTTTCGTTTTGGTCGCATGTGCGCGGTGTAGGGATCGAACCTACGACCTCCTCGACGTCAACGAGGCGCTCTACCAACTGAGCTAACCGCGCATATTACTTTCTACCAAAGCCGACGCTTCGGTCGGCTCCCCGACCCCTGCTGCAGGGCGTCGGGGCTGAGCTAACGGCGCATTGGGGGACTATACCACACCATGACTTTCTAAAAAAGAAGCGCGCACCCCGGAGGGTGCGCAGTGTCGCTTGATGTTATGGGCGGGGTTCTTCGCCCTCTTCAAGCATGACTCTCGCCCAGCCGAATGGCTCGTGGCGGTAGCGCATATCTTCGCCTCTCGTCGCGGCCTCTATGGCCTCTCTGAGCGGTTCGGTGAGATTGGCAACAGCTTTTTGATTCAACATCCTTTCGTACCCCTTTTTCTTTTCGGTTAAAGATCAAAATACAAAAAGACCACCACTGGTCCTTTTGTGTCGGTATTATAACTTATTGTCTCACTAAATACAATCTGCGGGGGCTTGCGATTACACAACCCCACTTGGATTTTTATAGTCGCTTTGCTCCTTAAAAATCTCGGCGGAGACGGGAGGATTCGAACCTCCGATGCGGTTTCCCACATACTAGTTTTCGAAACTAGCGCATTCGACCACTCTGCCACGTCTCCAATGGAGCGATTCTAGCATTTCGAGGCAAAAATGATAAGGTTTCAAGTAAGGCCCTACAATCAAGCTGAACGAGAGAACAGATGGAGTTTCATCTGTTCCGAGAGAGGCGAAGAGTGTATGGCCGTGTGCAAGTAACACGGCCCTATCGTCTAACGGTTAGGACAGCGCCCTTTCACGGCGTAAATCGGGGTTCGATTCCCCGTGGGGTCACCGCATATGGAAAAACAAAAAAGCATCTTATTCGTCTGCACGGGGAACGTATTCCGGAGCGTTGCGGCAGAAACATCTTTCAAGAAGTATCTTTCTGATAACGGCATTGAGGGGTGGAATGTCGGCTCTGCCGGCATCGAGGCCTTGCCGGAGGCTATTGACCCGAAGGTGCTTGAGACCCTGCGCGAGCTCGGCATAGATGCTTCTGCGCACGAACAGAAGAAGCTCACCCGCGAGATGCTCGACCGCTACGACATCGTCGTCGGCATGGCGGAGAATCATATCGACTATATGAAGTCTGAGTTCGGCTACGCGCGCGGCCTCTTATTCAACGATCTCGCGCTCGGCGAGATGACGTCTATCTGGGATATCGCAGACGACGTGCCCGACCACCTGCACAACCGTCCGGCAGTAGAAGCGAAGCTCGAACGCACCGTAAAAGAGATTTGTGAAAAGATTCCCCAGGTCTATCAGAACGCCGCTCTGAGGCTCGCGCTACAGGTATCCGAGGAGTGATATGACGCGCGGGGTATACTGACAGCATATGTCGGTCGATTTCATCACTCAGGTCATTTTGCAGTATCGCTACTGGATACTTATTCCACTGTCGCTTATCGAAGGCCCGGTAGTCGCCTTTGTCGCCGGAACACTTGCTTCAGTCGGCTATTTCAATATGTATTTCCTCGCGGCGCTCTTCTTCATCCGCGATGTGGGGCTCGACGGCGTCTATTACGCTATCGGCCACTTCGGCGGGCGCACCCGCTTCGCACGGAAGATGCTCCAGAAGATTGGGGTCACCGATGACCACCTCGAGGAGGTGCGTATCCTCTGGGCGAAACGCCCCGGCTGGACCATGTTTATCGGCAAGCTCTCCTACGGCATCGCCTCGGCCTTCATCGTCGTCGCCGGCATGGTGAAGATGCCGCTCGGCAGGTTCTTCGCCTACGGTTCGCTTGTCGCCGTTCTGCAATACGGTACGCTCCTTTTTCTCGGCTTTTATCTCGGCGCAAGCTTCGGAGGGAATGTCGCAAATATCATCAATAATGTGCAATACGCGATCGCCTTCGCCGCTATCGTCATCTCTGGCTATTATCTCTTGACCTGGTACCTGCGCGGAAAGTTCCTCAAAGAAGAAAAAGAGATTGAGAAGACGTCGGTCGAGGATTCGCTGGTATGAAAAAAATACTGTTCGTGACGGATGCGTGGGCGCCGCAGGTCAACGGCGTCGTGCGCGTGCAGAACGCCTACCTTCCGCTTCTTGGCGCGCGCGGCTATGACATCAAGACGATCGAGCCGAATCAGTTCATGACGATGCCGATGCCTTGGTATCCTGAAATCCGCTTTGCGCTCTTCCCGCGCCGCCGTATCGCAAAGATGATTGACGCCTTTCATCCGGATGCGATACACATCATGACCGAGGGGCCGCTCGGCTGGGCGGCGCGCTCGGTGTGCAGAAAGCGCGGCATACCCTTCACCACCTGGTACCACAGCCACTTCCAGCTCTACATAGACATGCGCCTGCGCGGGCTCCTTAGCCCCGTACTGGCTCTCTTGAGGCGATTCCATGCGAAGGCAGAGCGCACTATCGTTTCTACGGAGAGCCTTAAGCGAGAGCTGGAGTCGGCCGGCTACACACATGTCGTCGTCGTGCCGCTTGGAGTGGACGTCGATCTCTTCAAACGCACCGCGACGCCGCCCCTGCCGCCCCTGCCGAAGCCGGTCTTTGCATACTTCAGCCGTCTCGCGCCGGAGAAAAATCCTGAAGAATTTTTAACACTCGATGTGCCGGGGACGAAGCTCGTGATAGGCGACGGTCCCGATAGGACGAGACTGGAGAAAAAGTACGGGAAGAAAAATAAATTTGTCGGATACAAGCATGGGCAAGAGTTAGTGGACTGGTTGTCGCTCGCCGACGTCCTCATCTTTCCGTCACGGACCGAGACGTTCGGTCTGGTCGTCGTCGAGGCGCTTGCCTGCGGTCTGCCGGTCGCTGCGCACGATGTGATGGGTCCGCGCGACATCGTTGAGGAAGGGAAGGACGGCTACCTCAGCGATGATTTAAAAGAAGCTGCGCTTGCGTGCCTCGAGCTCTCTCCCGCCGACTGCCGCGCGAAGGCCGAGCAGTATTCTTGGGAGCATTCAACTGACGCGTTCATAAAAAATCTTGTCCCCATCCGCTAGGACTTGATTATTTTAATAATCCTGGTATATATAAAGGCTGGTCAATTCACCATTGCTCTTTGAGGTTTGAAGGGCACCTACCAAAGGAGAAGAAGAATCATGAATAATGACTTGAGGGTGTCGTTGCACTGGTTTTTCAGTGTATGGCTGACCTTTTTGACCATCTTGGTACTGCTCCTGTATCTGATGGCGAAGGTATATGGGATCCAGCCGGGGATGCTTCACGGTTTTATCGGCGTCTGGCTCTCGGGAACTCTCGTCATAGGGGTTGCCCCCGCGCTGATGGTCATCGGTGACGAGGCGAACGACAACTTCATGGCGGATATCTCCGAGCTGAGTCAGCAGATGATGCAGTATGGGAACGGCATCGTCTGGATCGTATGGATAGCCAGGTTGTGCTATCGCCGGGTGCTCGTACCAGTAGGGAATTTCATTTTGTTCATGGTCGTGGTGCTTCCCAGAAATAAAGCGGATGCCCCTGACTAGCCGGCCGCCGAATGAGAAAACGCCGAACGTTTTCTCATTCGGCGGTTTCTCTTTCCCTGACGTTACAGTCGGGGTCCCGACCGAAGCGTCGGGATTAACGCACCACCGACCACTCCTTGTAGGCGGCTTTTCCGCGCAAGGCGACGGAGATGCCGTTCTTAATCCAGATGCCGTAGGTGCGGAGCCAGCCGAGCTTGTGCGGGCGACGGAGCGAGTGGCGTACGCAGAGCTTCCTGTATGAGAGCGTACGGCCGTGAGCGGCGAGCCGGCGGAACATCTCATTGTCTTCTCCGGCGGCCAAGTGCTCGCCGAATCCGCCAATCTTTTTGAAAATGTCGGCGCGCATCATCTGGAATTCGCCGGAAGAATTACCCGAGTGGAACACATTATTTGAAACGACATAAAACCAATTCAAGGGCGCGCTCATGAAGGCGTCTACCCACGAACGATTCTCTGGCCAGGGCAGAAGCGGCACGGTCATTCCGGCCAATTTCGGATTCTTGGTAAATGCCGCCACCATTTCTTCAAAAAACGCGTTCGGCTCTGGGATGAGCACATCCGCGTCGATGAACACGAGGTACTCGCCGGTCGCAAGCTTAGCGCCGGCGTTCTTCGCTTCACCGAAGGTCTGTCGCCGCGGTTCGCTCCAGAGAGTAATCTTCGCGCCGTGTGCCCGCGCGATGTCGAGTGTCGCATCGGTACTGCCTCCGTCGGTAATGATGATCTCATGCGGCATCCGGAGCGCATCCAGATTTTTGAGTGTGCGCTCCAGAAACTGCTCCTCGCGGAGCGTCGGGATGATTATAGAAATAGCGGGCATAGATTTAATTCTTCTTGATCCAGAGGTACATATCCTCGATCGCCTTCACACCGTCGCCAGCGGCGATATTGTTCTGGTGATAGAGCTCGTCGGTCGCATCACCGGCGGCCCAGATGCCCTCGACACTCGTGCGCTGACTCTTCGGGTCGGTCTTGATGCGCTTCACCGCGTCAAACTCGACAAGCCCCTCGGCGAAGCCGGTGTTCGGCACGACGCCCGCCTCGACGAAGATCCCAGAGACCGGAAGTTCTCTCGTTTCGTTCGAATCCTTGTCGAGATACGTGAGGCCAGTCACGAATTGTTCACCTGAGACCTCTGTCGGCTCAGCATGCGCGATGATGCGCATGTTCGGATGCGATCGGGCCTTCTCGACCGTCACCGCGTCTGCCTTAAACTCTTTGTGGCGGTGGAGCAGGGTGACGGACTTTGCATACGCGAGGAGTTGGAGTGCGGTTTCGAAGCCGGCATTGCCGCCGCCGACCACGGCGACATCCATGCCGCTGAAGAGGGGGCCGTCGCAGGAGGCGCAGTAGGTGACGCCCTTGTTCTCAAACTTTGCTGCGCCTGGGACGTCGAGCTTGCGTCGACCGGCGCCCGAGGCGATGAGCACTGCCTTTGCCGTGAACGCTTTGCCGTTCTTTGTCGTGGCGGTCCAACCGCCAATGGGTGCGAGCGCCACTACGCGCTCGCCGAGCGCGAGTTCGACCAGGTCGCCCTGTACTGCCTCAAGGTGGGTTTTAAAACTCTTGGCGAGATCCGCACCGCTGATACGCGGCGTGCCGATCCAGTTCTCGATGCCTTCGGATACGCTTGATTGTCCGCCGATCTCCTCGGTGATGAGCACCGCCTTTAATCGTTTGC
>JAQUAU010000032.1 GCA_028687085.1 Minisyncoccota bacterium
GATATGCCCACTTTAAATGGATTTATAGAAAGATTGAAGGTTATTCGGAAGCTTCTTGAAGTAAATAATTTTGATGTAATTACTCAAAATGACAATAAAGAACTTCAACATAGAAAAAGAAGTAGGGTAAGATTTACACAATTAATGAAGAATAAAGAAGATACTGAAAAAATGACAAAATTGTTTTATGAACATAAAGATGATGAATTATCAAAGTTATATGATGATATAGGTATAATTTATGATAGAAATGCATTTAGTAAAGCCCTGTATTATAAAAGAGCTAAATTTAATATAAAATAAAATGGACACAGAAAAAGAAATACTCGAATTTCAAAAAAGAAGAAAGAAGAAAATGTTATTAGTTACAGATGGAAATGAAAGAATTGAAAAAACACTTGAAATGCTTTCAGAGAATATATTAAATACTATGAAAAATCATATAGGATATGAAAATGCCATCTCTGTTTCAGAATTATTCAAAAAAGTGTATAAAAAAGACATTAAAGAATTCAACATTTACAAAAGATTATTTTACTGGAGTATATTAAAAAAATTGATACACCTTTCAAGAAAGGAATGTTTCATAATAATTTCAAAAAATAGAGTTTATGTTTTAAAGTCAGAAGAAGAACTTAATTCATTAAGAAATAAAATTAAAAGAGTAAAAGAAGGATTGGATAATATGCAAATATCGGCATCTAATTGGGTTGCCAGTGAAAAATGGAGAAATTTATAAAATGATAAACGAAGAACAGATAAAAACAAAATGGAGTAATCAAAAAGTGCCTAAGTGTAAGATAGGAAAAAACCATAAGTGGAAAGGTAGTATTGAAACTGCAATTTGTTTAAAATGTGGATATGATGTTTTTGATGGCTGTTACAAAGATAATAAATTAATTGGAAATATAAAAGAAGTTTTAAAATGAAATACACAAAAGAACAAATTGAAAGACAAAAAAATAATTATAAGGAATATTCAAAAATAAACTTTATTGATGTTCTTGGGATAGGAATTTAAAACAATGGCAAAAGAAACAATTTATACAAACATTAGATTAAAGAAAACTACTGTTGCTAAATTAAAAATCTTAAAAGCAAAAAGAGAAGATTTAAGTTATGAAGATACAATGGATTATCTTTTAAGTAAAGAAAATTTGGAGTTTAAAAAATGACATCCTCTCACGCCCTAAAGGGCGGAGTATCCTTATGGAATAGAAAGGTATATAAAGGTATAATACCTTACTTATGTATGGAAAACACAACACAGACAGCAGGAGAGACTGCAACCGAGAGCATCGGATTAACAGAAATGCAAGAAGAAAGTTGGGAAGATAACCAGCCAAGTTTTTATGACTTAGCTGAAGCTGATGGAACTTTGATGTACTATCAGGAAAGAAACGGCGAATTAGTTAGTGCGGAGGATTACTAAAATGGTTCAGAAGGATTTATACCTGAAGACAGAGACCGCAGACATAAAAGAAGTTGGAAAGGAAAAACAAGAAAACACAATAAGGGTATATTGCACGATGTATCCTAATGTGTTCACCTTTCAGATAAGAACCTACAAACCAACTAAGCAAGGAGGGATTAATAAACAGATGGTTGCAAGTGTGAGTTTATCTGTTGAAGACCTGAAAGAAATCCTTGCTTATGCGGAGGCAGAGAAAAATGCCTAAGAGAAAAGACGGGATAACTATTTATCCCGAGAAAGCCCTAAGAACTAAATTAGAGAAGGAGGCAGAAAAGCAAAAGAGAAGCTTGAACAATTTTATTTTATTTATTCTTTCTTCTCACTTTTCCCTTAAAAGATAATGGTAGAAAGAACTAAATGTAAGTTTTGTAAAAGATATTATTTGCCTTATCAAGAGAATGAACATTACAAAGAAGATACGGAAACTCACAGAAAATTAAAGAAACTTAACGAGATGACTACTGAAGATATGATGAAAGCGATTAATAGGGGTGAATTGTAAAAATGGCTAAAAGCAAATATCCACATTTTAATCCAGATGAACATAAGATTAATGTTAAGATAGCGAAAGTCAGAGTTTCAAGCCATTCAAAGCATAACATTAATTATCACATAGTCTTTATTCCAAAATACAGAAAGGCAATTCTTACAGGAGATAAACTTAAAGAAATCTTAATGACAATTATTACAGGTCAGTGTGAAGATTTGCAGTGCAATCTTTTAGCTTTGGAAATTATGCCAGACCACGTTCATATCTTTGTAGGAGCAAAACCAACAGCTACACCTTTTAGAATTGTCAATCAGTTAAAGGGAAACACATCAAGACAATTAAGAAGAATATTTGACGATTTAAAATTCTTGGGTTTTAAAAATCATTATGGAAATGGTTTTGATAGTCTATGGGCTGATGGTTATTATTGCGGAAGTGCAGGACACGTAAGCCAAGAAAGTGTTAAGAGATATATTCAGGAACAAGAAGGAAAGAAAGTTTTTGAATACGATATTTATGAATGTCCTGAAGAACTGAAGGGTCAATTAAAATTAGGAGATTTTTTCGGATGAACATTCAAACAACTAAACTTAGGAAGCGGTCGGCATTCCTCCCAAGCATAAATGCGTTGGGTATCCTGCCGACATTTATATGACTACAATAAATTGTGACAACTGCGATAAATTAGTAAATGAAGAAGAACTAATAGAAATTAGAAAAGGATTAAATGTTTGCAATTCCTGTGCTGATGAATATTATGCATTAGAAATTGCAAGAAAACATCCAAATCAGAGTAAATTATAAAATGGCAATAGAAAATATAAAAACAAAAACAAGCAAGAAATTAGAAGAACAAATTATGAATGCAAAATTACAACAGGATATTTTAATTGTTTATGAAAGAACAATTGAATTAACAAGGCATAATCAGGATATTGAATTATTTCTTAGTTTAATTAATAAGACTTATTCGGTTTATTCAAATAAAGTTAATCATAAATATAACAACATATTAAACAAAATTAAAAAGGGATTAAGAGAATTATGAAACAGATAAATAAGGAAAAAGTATGGAAATACTTTTGGGAACAAAAGATAGAAGAACTATCAAACATTGCTCTAATATTATTTATTATTCTATCTCTTGCAGGATTATTAGTTCAAATAGGTTGGCAATGTAAAGAACATGGAATTGGAGAAATGAAAGATTGTGGTGGTTTATTTACTGGAAGTAAATGCCCAGCAACGGCATGTAATGTTCCTTATGAACCAAGTCTTCCTTATTGGATGTTATATACTGGAATTATTACAACATCTTGGTGGATATTATATGGAATTTGGTGCTTGAGAAAGTCAAATTGGGAAGAAGCAAAGAAGAGAGTAAAACAAGAAATGTGCAAACACTCTTTTGATAGATATGGATGTTGTAAATTATGTTCGATAGATAAAGATGACATTTAAGAATAATAAAGGAGGAACTAAACAAAAATGACAGAACCAACAAACTGGCTTGATGAAGAGATAAAAAACACACAGACTGAATTTACAGGAGAAAAACTGCCAACATTGAAATTAGAAGTCGGAAAAATAACAACTTTTACTGTTGATTTTTCAATACCTTTTAATAAGTGGACAGGTGAAAGTGGAAAGAAGAAAGTTACAAAAGCAATTATTCCTGTAACTCAAAAAGGCGAAAAGAAGAACCTTTGGTTGAATGTGCAGAACCCTCTTTATTCAGAGATTTGCAAAAGAGGAAAGGCTGGACAAAAAGAGTTCAAGGTTTCAACAACAGGAACTCAATCTGACACAAGATATACAATTGTGGAGGAAGCATAAATAAATTACTTCGCCCCTTTTATTTAGAGGGGCTTCATACTCCCCTTATACAACGACGAGAGGATGGGGAGATAACTAATAAAGTCCTCTCGTCATACTCACAATAAAGTAAAATGACAAAACAAACATCTAAAAAAGACGAGAGAAAAGAACTTAGAAATGAGAAGATAATCTATAATGGACTTATTAAGTGTTTATTATCTACTTCAATTTTATTAGGTATTTTCTTTATCACAGGATTTAATGTTTGGAAGAATATGTTTTTAGCTTTATTATTTTTATTAGCATTTAAAATATTAGATATACAAATAAAATGAAAACCGAAACAGAAATAAAATTAGAGAAAGAGATTGGGAGAATTTTATTTAAGACACCTAATTTTGATTTGGGCTTTTTAGGTGTGGCTTTAATATGTTTAGCAGGAGGCATAACATTTTTATGGTTAATATTTAAATGAAAACCGAAACAGAAATAAAATTAGAGAGAGAGATTGAAGCAAGAATGAGAAGTTATGAAGATGTAGAATTTTTGCTAATTTTTGCTTTAGCAATTAGTATAAATCTAATTTGGTGGTTGTTATAAAATGAAAACCGAAACAGAAATCAAATTAGAGAGAGAAATTGAAGAACCAGAAGACTTTGATATGGGAGATGAGTTTCAGATGCAGATTTATGATTATGGATATTCAAAAGGCAGACGAAAAACTAAAAAAGCAGTTGAAAAGATGATTAAGAATTTGTGGAAAGGACAAAGAAGTCATAAGAAACATTATTTGATTGATATTCAAGGGCATAAAGTTTGTTTAAAATGTTATAACGAGAAGTTTAGAGACGATTTGTTAAGGAGGTTAAAGGATTTATAATGGCAAAATACGGAGTAAAGTTAATGGCAATAGACCAAATGGATTATGATGACTTGAATGAAATATGTCAAGCAATTAAGAAGTTAGGTTATAAAATAACTTTAATTGATAATGGGAATGTTGTTTGCGAAAAGGAGGGCTTGAAAAAGATTTAAGATGACAAAACAAACAAGAAAAGAACTTGAAGAAAATAGAACTGAATGGATAATATTTATTGTAATTTGTGGAATGATAATTGGTTCTACATTTACTATGGTTTTAGTTGCACTTATAGGTTCTGATAAGTTTTTTAGTGATGCAAAAGATTTACAGCAAGAAAACACTCAACTAAGAGAAGAATGCGAGTTAACAGATATTACTGCAAATAAGAATGTAACTCTAAAAGGTTATGAAACACAAACAAGCGATAGATTAGGGATTGTAAGGGAGATATTTAAACCTTGGAATGTAATTGCAATATTAACAACAATTTTAATATTATTAAAATGGGGATAATAAAATGACAAAACAAACATCTAAAAACGAGAGAAAAGAACTTGAAAGAGAAAGAGATTATTATTATAAACTATCTATATGTCTTTTTTTCATATCTTTTATAATCTTAATTATTGCTCTTCTGAATGGTTCTAGTATTTTGAAGTTAATGTTAGAAGACACTCAACTAAAAGAACAATGTGGAATATTGAACATAACTGCAAATAAAGATGTAACTTTAATAAGTTACGAAACACAAACAAGTGATAGATATATATGCAATTTTACAATGCAACAGGGAGAGAGTTATACTTCAAGGGATTTAAAAGAGAATTGCAAGGAGATGGGAAGATGAGGAAACAAGACAAGATAGATGATTTAACATGGAAGTATTTTAAGAAGCAAAAGATAAAAGAATTGGGGGGAATTTTACTATTTATAATTGGATTTGGGTTCTTATTTCTTCTACTTCCATATTGGTTAGGACATATAGGGGAATGCACAACACAAGTTAATATATCAAATTCAACATTAATAAAAGATGCAGTTTATAAGGATGCTCCTTGCATTACTTTTTGGGATTATAATAATAATGGGCTTAATAGACTTTTAATTATAATTTTACCAATATGTGCTACTATGGTTTTCATAGGTATTATACTATATTGGATTAAATCAAACTGGGAAGAAGCCAAAGAAAGAGCAGAGGAGGAAGTGAGAAAATGACAAAGAAATGGAGAATAGAAAAAAGAAGAGGAAAGTTGTATAGACAAAGATATTGGGATGATTTATCTTATGAACAATTTAAAATCTGTTTGCCTTATTATGATTTTATGGGGATTTTTTGTTTTAATAAAAATAAAGAGAAGTGGAGAAAGAAAGTAATAGAGAGTGGTTTATCTGATTATGTTTTTTGGAAAGAAATTAAACAGAAAAAGGAAAGAAAATGAAAAAACAAACAAGAAAAGAACTTGCAGAAAAAGGAGAAATACCTTATGGTTATGCTTATCCTGAATTAGATAATCAGGACTTCAAGCTCTCTGACAAGATTGATGAATTGAAGAAAGAGATTAGAGAAAAGGTAAAGGTTCAATATGAGAAAGATAGTGGAATAGGTAGGGGGACAGATATTAATATTTCTTGGGAAATTGGAGAAAGTTGGGATTTGGCTATTAACTTGACATTCCAAGAAGCCCAGAAGATTTTTGAAGAATTTTTGAGGAGATTGAAAGAAGAAATGGAGAAGTTAGTTTATTCTGGAAGTGAGATTTACTTACCCCAAGTAGAATTAATTAAAGAGAAAATAGACACCCTCGCAGGAGAAGAGTTAATATGACAAACGAACCCCTTTCAGATGATGAATGGATTACGAAGAATGCTCAATATCTAAAAGATGGGTTTAGGAAAACTAAAACTTTTAAAGCAATAATAGACGGAACAATTCAAGGTTGTAAAGATAAGGGAGATAAGGATGGGTTAATTGAGATTTATCGTCCTTTATTTGAAGAATTGTATCTTAACGGATGTGTTCAGGGAGTTCACGGACAAAGAATAGCGGATAAGAAACAGCAAAAATCCTCAGTCGCCCGAATTTTGAATGAGATAGGAGATACGTCTAAAAAAAATAAGGGATTAGACGATTTAGACACTTCTATAAATCATACGTCTAATATTCACAATTGTAAATATCCTATGTATATAGAAAAAGATGCGTATAAATCGTCTAAAATAAATGATAACCCTGAAATAAGTGAAGAAGAAGCAAGAGCAATCTTGGAGGACTTTGACAAATGAAACCCCAACCATCACTTAATTTCTATTGCAAGAGATGTAAGAAGTTACAGCAAAGCATTAGTTACTTCTTTACAAAGTCAGAACCTCAAACGCCAAAAATGTGGTGTAAGTTCTGTGGCAGGATTTTGAAACCAATTAATGATGGTTTGGATATAATTACTTCTTATATCAATAGTGATGGAGATGATATTTCAGGAGATGGTATAAACGAGATAAAAGAAATAATTAAAAAACATCTTGGAGCAGATTTATTGCCCGAGGAGAAGAAATGAAAGATGAATTTAGTTTAGAATGTGAGATTTGTGGAACTTATAATATTCAAGAAGGAGTGATAGTTGGAGGGAAAATATATTGTTGGAATTGCATTAAAAGACCAGATTTTACTAAGTTTAACTTGAAGAAAAGGAGGAAAATTAAGGCATGAAAAGTGAATTTAATGATAGAGAAAGAGCGATTATATGTGCTTTGTTAATACATTCGGGAGAAGTTTTAAGTTCTAAGATGAGAGTTTTTGATAGAAGAAAATGTAAATGGCTTAATGTATCAGCCGATGAACTTATGGTTTTAGCAGAAAAGTCAAGAGGAAAAGAAAAACAAAATCAGGAGGAAAAGGCATGAAAAAAGAAATTAACTATTACATAAGATTAGCAATTATAACATTGATAAGTATATTTTTGATTTTCTTATTTGCATTTCTTACAATGGAAGTAGAAGGAAAAGTGAATTGTGAGGTAACGGGAGTTAGTTTTTATTACAATGGTTCAATGAATAATCTTAGTTTAAACAATGGAAGTATTAATTGTAACTTTGAAGGAAAAGTTCCTTTGATATTTATATTAGGAAAATGAAACCCCAAGAAAAACAGGAGGAAAAGAAATGAACCCAAAAGCAAAATCATACCAACCTGAATATAAGAAAGCATATAAGAAAGCATATAATCAAACAGATAAATATAAAGCATATCAGAAAGCATATAAGAAAACAGATAAGTATAAAGCATATCAGAAAGCATATAATCAAACAGATAAGTATAAAGCATATCAGAAAGCATATAAGAAAGCATATAATCAAACA
>JAQUAU010000033.1 GCA_028687085.1 Minisyncoccota bacterium
GTTATGATCTCCATATCGCGGTGAGGATGCATTCCAAAACCTGCTCCCGCATTGATACGATCATCATTAATCACCCGTAAGGTACCGAAGCCCATTCGTGCACGGTTATGGTATTCGGCGAACGAAAAGCTAAAACGGCTAGAGAGCCATCCAAGTTCTGAGATACCGCGCTCATCGGCACGATGGATGTTAGGTGACATGAGGAGACCTTTTTAAAGATAGGTTTTAGTTCTAAAATATACGCCAAGTTAATAACAATGTCAAGTTTAATCTATTTCATCCACCTCAAAGCCAAAAAGTCGCACAATCACGCCATGAAAAAAGAATCAACAAATATCTATCTGATCGGTATGATCGTTGCGATGCTCTTTTGGGGGTTTGCGTGGACGGCGGGGAAAGTGGCGGCGGAACACTCTAATGCCGAAGTCGCCGCTTTTTGGCGTTATGCGATCTCATTTATCAGCATCATTCCCATTATTTGGTATTTGAAAACACCCCTTAAAACCGATAGAACAGGGTTGATCTATATGGTGATCGCTGGGGTTTTGACGTCGCTTTTTAATTATCTCTTTTTCGCGGGACTTTCGCATGGCGATGCGGGTTATGGCGGGACGATGGTGACATCACTCGCTCCGATCATCACCTATATCCTCTCTATCTCATTTTTGGGAACCAAGGTCTCCATGCGCCAAATCGGGGCACTCTCCATCGGTATTTTCGGAGCGTTGATATTGCTTCGCGTGCCGTTTGACGGGTTTGCGTTTTTGAATGTCGATAGTGCCTATTTTCTGGGATGTGCGGTTGTGTGGGCGTTGGTGACGGTGGTCTCACAAAAAGCGGCGGCGCGTGCGCATCTGATGTTTTATACATTGGTCGTTTTCGGGATCACGACGTTTATCAATATGCTCTTTGCTCTGCCGCACCGCCCTTTTGATTTTGGCGCGTATGATGCGGTGTTCTGGTGGACGATCCTCTTTATCGGGGTGATTCCGGGGACGTTTAGTACGGCGCTCTATTTCATCTCGGCTGGGAAAGTGGGGGCGCATCGGACGGGTGTATTTATGTTTATCGTCCCCGTTGGGGCTATCGTGTCGAGCTGGGTCGTGTACGGTGAGACGTTGGCAATCTCGACACTGTTCGGATGTTTGATGGCATTTGCGGCGGTGATCTTGTTTAATTTGAGAAAAGCGAAAGGAGCTATGTGAGTATTTATGCTTTGCAATCTCCAGCAGGTGGGTTTTTGGATGAAGATCTGAATCATTTTAATAAAGTTTTTGATGATTGGTGCGTACAGTTTGATAATTTTGAGGATGCTGCCACCATTGCGAGTACATTGGATAAGAAAAGATATTCTGATGTCGTCGAAATCACTCCTCTGAGCTATCCTAAGTATTTTTTTCATAATTTACAAGGGATAATACATGCAACACGCGAAGTAGAGGGGAATATTGTCTGTATTGTGGAACCTTTTATGGGATCGAATTTTCGTATCGCGGTTTGTAATTTGGAAACAAAAGCGGTGAGATTAACGGCAACAAAGTATAAAAATACAATGAGCGTCGAAGGTGCATTTGCGAACTTTACGATCAAAGATGACAAAGATTCTGAAATCTAGGTCAAGATCGGGTCAACAACCTGATCTATATTTTTAAATATTGATTTACAAAATTTTGAGAAAAAGGAAAAGGGAAGTCTATGCCGTTTGTGAATATAAAAATAACTAAAGATGGAACAACGAGAGAGCAAAAAGCTCAGATAGTTGCTGAAATTACCGATACATTAGTACGTGTATTAGGAAAGAATCCTGAACACACGCATATCGTTATAGAAGAAATCGAGTTAGAAAACTGGGGATTTGGCGGCATACTAACCGATGAATATAGAGCAAAAAGCTGAATATTCAACGATAACCTATATCAAAAAAGTGGCAATTAGAAAGAAGAGGGGAAAATAAATGATTGATACAGCATTCGCCGAGCGCTTCGCCCATGAGTGGGTAGAGGCGTGGAATCGTCATGATTTGGAAGCGGTTTTATCGCATTACAGTGATGATTTCGAGATGAGTTCGCCGTTTATCATCGTGTTTAGTCCTGAATCGGGCGGGACGTTGAGAGGAAAAGAGGCGGTTTCTCAGTATTGGGCGGAAGCATTGGAGAAATTTAGCGATCTGCATTTCGTACTGGATAGTGTATTTGTCGGGGCGGATTCGATTGCCCTCACGTATACGTCGGTGTTGGATAAAAAGGCGGTAGAGGTTTTCTTTTTCGACGAGAATGGGAAAGTGGTGAAAGCAGCGGCGCATTATTTTTGAGTAGTTAAAGAGTATTTGGAGGTTATAGGTATCACCTGACCCCTATATCCGTTGATTAGCTCCACTGATTTGTTTAGAGCTACAACGCTTTCCTTTCTGTGTACCCAGATGCAGAAAGGAGTTTTAAAAACTCTACACCAATTCTTGTGATCTTTATTCTTTGTTTTATTTCTTCAATAACTCTAGTATCTTTTAAATAGGCAAGATACTGTTTAGTGTCCCATGTTTTATAAATTTCTGGATACTCGGCTTTAACGTCGTTAAAGTATTTATCGATATCTTCCAAGTTAATGCCTTCTTCACTGCCTTGTAGTTTACGTAACAAGGCAATCTGACTTCCAAAAATTGTGTTGTAGTTCGTTTCAAACCAATTTATTACTTGAGCGGCTGCCAGATGACGGATTAACACTTTTGAAGTATCGCCAGAAAAATTCATATTTTTTGCCGATAAATCTGCTTCTATCCGTCTTTCTTGGTCGGCAATGATTTCAAAGTCCTTTCCATATTCCATTAATTCATTGACATTTTTTTCATTATCACTGAAGCCTTGCGCTTTGTTCAATGTTGCTTGCTGCAGCGTTGCAAGAAATGATTTGTCGTCTCGATAATCGCTTGGTGCATATAATTTATCATGGTGGCGAGAAACGAGCCAACCAAAAAGTAATAAGACTAAAACCGGAAAAAGAACTACAAACCAAACAAGAGGAGTTCTTTCTTCGCTTTGCAATGAATCTGCTGAAAAGCCAAATAATAAACAAACAAATCCATATACTAATACGATAAATAGTGCAATTATTCCTAACGGATTTCGAGACAAATCTTTTGCTGAATTGGCAAAAGTGGACAAATATTCAGTCATTATTTTCTTGATCCTCTAACTATTTATTCATACTCAAAATGTACCATTTTGCTAGAAATTCACTAGATACTCGGACATTCAAAATGTCCTAATATCAAAAAGATCCAAGCAGAATTTTACATATCAACATATTTTTAAACATTTTACGCTGTTTGTCTTAAAATAATTTCTGCAAACGCTTTAACGGCAGGTTCTATTAAACTTTATTCCACCGATCTAACAGCTCAAACAGTGCTGTATTGGCTGTGGGAATGTGATGCGCTTCAGCTCGAATCGTATCGGCATTAGTAATATACGGTGAATCAAAATCGAGATAAGCACTATCGGCATTTAAGAGTCCGTTCATACTCTCTTGAGTTGTTTCAAAATGAAACTGCGTTGCGATAATACGTCCATCAGGGGTGGCGAATGCCTGATTTTTAAAGGCATCATTGGATGCTATACGTATCGTCCCCTCGGGAAGATCGAATGTATCGCCGTGCCAATGAAACACGGTCATTCTCGGTGCTAAATCTAGGGTGAGCGGATGAGGTAAAATCTCGATATCGCGCCATCCGGCTTCGCGTGTATGCGATGGGTAGACGGATGCACCCATTGCGCTTGCGATGAGCTGTGCCCCTAAACAGATACCGAATACTTTGCCACTCTCACGGATGCGTTGGCGTAGAAACTCGATCTCGTTTCGGATAAAATCCAGATCGTCGTACGCACTCATCGATCCACCTAATACGATCAAAAGATCGTCTGCTTCCAACGGTTCATTTTCCCAACATCGGATGATGCGGTAAGGGATGGCTCGCATACGCGCCCACTCGCCGATGGCCGCTTCATTTTCAAAAGGTACATGTTGCCAGATGGTCATGATAACTCCTGCGGTGTTAATGTTAGAGTTGAATCCGAAAGGGGATCATTGCTGATTTTGAAAATCCCATACTTTCGTAAAATCGGTGTGCCGAGAGATTATCCGCATCGGTGAGGAGAGTAACTCTTCGAATCCCTTTTTCTTTACTGCATGTGAGGACATATTCGAGCAAGGATGAGCCGATATCCTCTCCACGGTGTTTCTCATCGATGACCATATCTTCGAGCAGGGCGACTCTCTTTCCCAGTGCCGTTGAGACGGTGTACAAGATATTAACCATCCCTACAATCTCGTTATCTATTGATGCGACGTATATCTCACCGATCCGCTCATCCTCGATGATCATTTTCAGTCCCTTCGTCTGATGCGTGCTATCGGGGGTAAATTCGACCTCTTTCGAAAAGAGCTGATGTAAAAGTTTACAAAGGATCGGGATGTCTTCTATAGTTGCTGTGCGGTAGGTGATAGGGGTCTCTTTGGAGGCGGATTCGTAGGCGATAAGGATTTTTTTGCGTTCAATGCCCCATCGGTAGCCGCTCATAGCACCGCTTTTGGCGATGACGCGATGGCAGGGGATGAGATAGCCGATGTGGTTCTCCCCGATGGCGTTGGCGACGGCACGAACGGCTTTTGGCCTGTCGATAAAGTTCGCGACATCCTGATAGGTCGTGATGCCGCCGTTAGGGAGGTTGATAAGCGCTTTCCAGACATTGATCTGTAGGTTTGTCCCCTTGACCAAGAGATTGTATTTTTTGTTTTTGATAAAAATGTTTTCCAGATAGGTACGGGCTTTTAGATCATCATGCACCAGATTGGCATTTTCCCAAAGCTCACAAAAACGTTTATAGATCGACTCTTTGTTGTTGTCGATAAATCCCAAATAGCAGACCCCTTTGTCAGTATAGGCGATCAGTGCTTCACCGAAAGGAGTGAGACCGAAACCGTAGGTGATGGTGACGTCTTTCCCTTTTTCGCGCCACTCTTTTGGGGTAACTCCTATGAGATTGACAAAAAGTTCATGCAGTCTGCTGGAACTGGATAATCCGATATCCAGAGTACTGTCCAACAGAGATTTGGACTCTTTGATATGCTCTTTGGCGTAGTTCAGCGTCACTGAGTGGAGAAACTGTTTAGGCGTTACTCCGACATACTCTTTAAACACCCGCATAAAATGGTATTTGCTCATCCCTATGTTTCGAGCTATCTCATCGATCGAGGGCTGATCTTTGAAATGGGTGTCGATATAGGTAATGGCTTTGGCAATAAGCTGATAATTCTGATTTAATATCTCGATATCTTGCATACGATCACCTTTAATAGGTTGCATTATTATAGACTTTAAAACCCTTTAAAAGAGTTTTGAGCTCATTTTTGATCTGCACTTGAAGGGGGATGTTTTTAATGTCGTCCAAAACATCGCATATTTTATGCGCGATCAGGCTAAACTCTTTTTCCTTCATCCCCAATGTACTCAACGCCGCAGAGCCTAGGCGTACTCCTGACGTAGACGAAGCAGGGCGGGGATCTGATGGAATAGAATTTTTGTTGACGGTGATACCGGCATTTTCTAATGCCACACTTGCTTCTTCGCCGGAAAAATCTTTGTTGATCAGTGATATGAGTACCAGATGGTTATCAGTTCCTCCGCTGATGAGCTCATAGCCTCGTTGGATCAACACATCGGCTAAAACTTTTGCATTGGATTTGACCGCTTTGGCATATTCCTTCCACGAGGGGTGCAAAACTTCTCCAAACGCTACCGCTTTTGCGGCTATGACATGCACCAGCGGTCCTCCTTGTGTTCCGGGGAAGATGGCGCTGTCGATTTTTTTAGCGATCTCTTCGTTGTTGCTCATTATGATACCGCCGCGCGGACCTCTGAGTGTTTTGTGAGTCGTGGAGGTGACGACGTCAGCGTAGGGAAACGGGCTCATGTGTTCTCCCGCCGCGACCAATCCGGCAATATGGGCGATATCGGCAAACAAAATCGCTCCGACGGTATCGGCGATTTCTCGGAATAGGGCAAAATCAATTTCGCGAGCATAGGCAGAAGCCCCGCACACGATAATTTTTGGCTGAACTATTTTTGCGATTTCTAAGACATTATCATAATCGATACGACCGTTAGACGTTACACCGTAGGTAAAAGAATGATAGTTTTTCCCCGAAAAGTTGGGTTTCGCACCGTGCGTCAAATGTCCTCCGTGGCGTAAATCCATCCCCAATATTTTATCTCCGGCATTCAGTAACGCCGCATAGACGGCTCCGTTTGCCTGACTGCCCGAATGGGGCTGTACATTCGCATAGCGGCAGTCGAAAATTTCGCAAAGTCGATCTTTTGCTAGCTGTTCTACCTGATCGGCAAATTGACATCCGCCGTAGTATCGTTTGTTCGGATACCCCTCTGCGTATTTGTTGGTAAAAATACTACCCATTGCCTCCATAACAGCAGGTGAGGTAAAGTTCTCACTCGCGATCATTTCCAGATGTGTTGACTGTCGGTCGAACTCATTTTCAATAATGGCGAAAACTTCCGAATCCGCAACCGATAAACTCTCTTCACGTATAAAACTCATCGCGTCCCCTTTTTGAATGGTTCGTCAAAGTTTATCTCTCTGAGTAGATATTGGCAATCCAAATCTTGCTGAAATAGAGGGAGAAATGAGCAATTTTTGGATTGTTTTTGATTATTTTTTAACTAGAATTCACCAAAAAAAAGGATGAAGCATGAGACACAGAACCAAGAACCATCTGCTGACACAAGAGCAGATAGAAGCGTTGTTTAAAAGAGCCGAAGTCGGGAGAATAGCGACGTTGAATAAAGACGGTTACCCCTATGTTTTACCGATGCACTTTGTATACGTCAATAGTAAAATATACTTGCACGGTTTACCTAAAGGGCAAAAAATAGACAACATAAAGGCAAATCCAAAAGTATGTTTTGAGATTGATGAAATGATTTCATTGCTCTGTGAAGGGATTGAAGATCCTTGTGACGTTAACACCGAGTTTAACAGTATTATCCTTTATGGAATTGCCAGTATTGTGGATGATTTTGATGAAAAGAGAGAATCGTTATCCAAGATAGTAGAGAAATTTACACCGCATCTGATGGAAAAAGAGTTGCCAGTTCCTATGATTAACGGTACGGCAGTCATAAGAATCGATATTGTAGAATGCATAGGTCGATATTATAAATGAGTATGAATTGTACAGACTACCCAAGATAAAGAGCCGTAACAATGTTTATAATCTCACTTAGCTATATCAAAGCTCTCGAAGAGGTTGAGACCATTATCACCCTTGATCCGCTTTATCGGAACGGTGCAGCAGAGTATGAGATCACTGAATTTACTCCGACGATGACAGTAGCTGAATTGGCGTTTTTGAGAGAATAAGAATTAAAAGGAAAATAATGAAAGCTACGAATTTTAATCTCTCAGAGTACTTAGCGCGTATTGGCTACGAGGGGGAAGTGCGTCCCGATGTCGCAACACTCACTCAACTCGTACAAAAGCAACTACGAAGCATCCCGTTTGAAAATACTGAGGTTCAGGCGGGGAGAATCCCCTCTATGGTTCCCGAAGATATTGTGAACAAAGTGCTATTGCATGGGCGCGGAGGTTACTGTTACGAGATCAACGGTGTGTTTGCGATGGCACTCACTGCTATAGGTTTCGAGTGGTATTTCGCGGGGGCACGTCCGATGTTTTACCCTATGCGCCGACCTAAAACGCACATGGTGGTGATCGTTCGTGTAGATGGGAGAGATTATCTATGCGATACGGGATTCGGCGGATA
>JAQUAU010000002.1 GCA_028687085.1 Minisyncoccota bacterium
GCGATCAAAGGGCGTGCTCACGTGTTCGGCGCCGTAGCCGAGAAGCGGCCGATTCATTGCTTCTTGCGAGACTGTCCGCCAGATAAAGAGGCGGCTCGAGACGGTCGGATCGGTAAGCGACAGAGAAGCGAGGCGGTGTATCGGCTCAAACGGAACGCGCGCGAGCTCTGTGCGAAAGGCGATGAACAACCCTGCGAGTGCAATGAGAAGCACGAGCGTGCCGCGCGCATATCTCCGCGCCGTTCCCCTACCCTTCACGGCGACCGCAAGCAAGGCGATGGTGCCGACGATGAGGAGCGCGAGCTGGGTCCCGCGCGTCGCAGTGAGCAGTATCGCAAAGAGCTGGAGCCCCGCGCCCCATCGAAGCATCGTCCGCCGCCAATCGAGATATCCTCCTACCGCCGCAAGCGTCGCGAAGAACGTCATGCCGAGATACGCAGCGAGGAAGGCCGCGTTCCCGAGTGTACCGCCGATGCGGCCATTTGGCTCCACGATAAAGGGCAGGTTCACTCCGGTCGACACGACGATCCACTGAAGCACCAGATATACGGCGGCCAAGGAGCCGACCCACGCGACGATACTGAAGAGGCGCGGCATCCACGAAGCCTCGGCGGAGAGGAGCAAGAGATAGAAATAGCCGACGCAGACGGTGAGCGTGAGGAGTCCGTCGCCGCGCTCAAAGGTCGACCAGAAACTGCGATAGAAGTCGATGCCGAAAAGAGATGCGACATAGGCGAGAGCGAGGAGCGCGGCGGGTATCCACACCCCACGCGCGCGGAGCCGACTCCAGAAAAACGGCCTGCTGCTCATTACGAGATACGAGAAGAGCGCGAGAGCGATGAGCCCGAGCGCTCGGAGCGCAAACGTCTTCGGGGAGAGCAAGGGATACATCATCCCCTGCACATAGAAGAGCGGCAAGATGGCCGGTACGAAGAGCACCCACTCGTACCAGGTCGCGATGCGCTTCATAGGTTATTGGCCTTTCGGATGCGTTGCATTGAAATCAGCAAGTGCCTGGATATATTGTGGGATCGGCTCAGCGACGGCCGCGCGCTCAAATGCCGTGCGCGCTGTCCGGTAAGCGCCGAGACGCGTGAAGAGTTGACCGGCGTTGTACCAGGCGAGACCGGTTTTAGTCGAGTCGAGCGCGAGCGCATTTTGCAGATAGGCGACCTCGCTTCTACCATCGCCCTGCAAGTCGTATTGGTTGGCGATACTCACATAGAGGATGTAGTCCGTGTACTGCCCGGTACCGAGAAGACCGGCGAGCCGCGCTATCTCGGCATTTGACTGTGCCATAAGCGCCACGTCTCCCGTATGTGCGCTCTTGAAGCTCCACGAGACGATCGTGTCAGACGGATTCACCGAGAACGGTGAATTGCGGACAATCGGCTTTTCTTTTGCTGGTGCAGCGACCGGCGTAGAGGAGGCGGCTTCAAGGCCAGCAGGCTCTGGCGCGACCGCCGGAGCCTTCGCGAAGTTCGACCACCCGAGCGCAATGGCGACTGCGACAAGGAGCCCGCTGCCCACAACAATCCAATGTGTTTTTGTTATCTGCATATGCGAAAAGAATACCACATGCATAAAAATCGTCCCTTCTTGTCCCGAATCCTGTGTTTAAGTCAGACTTAAACAAAAAACTGTGGATAACGAATGAGCTACCAAGGTTCGAGCGCGAGCTCCTTGTATTCTTCTCCTCGAGAATCCATATGCAACGCGAGTAGTTCTTTCATTTCTTGTTTTGATGAATCTCCTTTTGTGAGGAGTTCTGCGACAAGGCCATCGGGATCGTCGACAAGCGGAGATGGCGTGCCGGAAATGCAGTCTTTAAAACTGGAGAAACGGTAATTCTTCGCCCATCCCCATGCGGTATCAAAATCCTTATACGCGGCGGCGAGTCCGCCCGGATACATTTCTAATACGTTTTTTACGAGAATGTAAAAAGCAAGATAGTTCAAATGCGAGGTCTCGTTCACCGCTCTTGCGTGATACGAACTTTGGAAGATACTTCCCCTTTCTTTGTACTTTAGATTAAAACGAAGGGAGAGACTCCCGCCAAATCTCTCCATGAATTTCGCCGTTCCACCTTCTCTGATCTCCTGCAGGAGCAAGTGAAAATGGTTCGACAGAAGCGTCCACGCAAGAATATGTACGAGCGGCTCGCGCAGTGGCCAATAGTCAGGCCGTTCGAAAAGAGGTAGTTCGGCCGTTTCTCTATGCCAATTCTCAGATATGTAGGTATCATTCAAAAGGAAAAGTGATTTTACAAAACGATAACGATCAGCATTGTCTCGGACAATATCCATACCGCGTGTACCACGTTTAGTAACATGGATGATGGATCCTACAGAAAAAGGTTCAACTCTCATAAGGCGAGATTACCAAATGCTCGATTGTTTAAGTCAGACTTAAACAGAAAACTGTGGATAAGACATAAACACAAAAACCACCCCGAAGGGTGGTTTTTGTGTTTGCTAGACCGAAGTTCTAGCTAGAGCTCTTGCGAGCCGTTGGTTAGAAGTTGAGCGACCGGTTACCGATGGTAAGCGGAAGCGTCTTCACGAGGTAGTCGCTCGTCCAGTCCGTAGCAGTCGTCGCAGTCGTCGCGTGATTTGTCGCGTCAGACCAGTCAGACCATACGAAGGACGGGTTCGTAGTCGCGCTTGCAAGCGTGGCTCCGGCTACCGTCAAGAAGGCAGCAGTCGTTACCGTCGTCGAGCTCGGGTTGGCGATGCTCACGCTGATGTTGTTCGCACCAGCAGCAGTGCCGCCAACCGTACCACGGAGCTCATACTTGCGCGTCGCGCCAGCGGCAACGGTCTGTACCGTGTCCGGGCGGAAGTGCAGCAAGCCTGAGGTGTTGCCCGCGAGCGCATCAAGGCCGCCGAGGAGGTTGCCCGTTGTCGTCGCAAACGAACCCGTGACGCGTGTCGAACCACTCGTGACATCCCACACCGCGAGGGTGGTGGTTGCACCGATGGTAAGAGCAGCGGTCTTGCTCACCGTGAAGACCGTCTGGCCCCAGTCAATGTCGCCTGCGGCATCCGCAGTAACGTTGAAGGTACCGAGAACCTGGTCAGCACCAGTGTTGAGCGTCGTGCTCGGCGCTGTGCCGGCCGCGATTGTCGCGATCGACTTGCGGACGACCATCGCGCCCTTACCGGTCGCATCAGTCGATGCGATGTCGGCACTGGCAGTGAGAAGGATGTCAGCTGTACCGGACGAGTCGGTGGCGTTGAAGCCCTCGTTGTAGTCCAGTATCACCGAGATTGCCTTGCCCGAAGCCGACGGAGCAGACGCGACTGTCGGTGTATTTACATACACGTCGAGATCACGGTTGCTGTCTGCCGGGACGAAGAAGGTGAGGCCGGTGAACGTAGCAGTCGAGTGAGTCTGAGCTCCCGAAGAGAGCGCGAGAGACTGTGTCGCTGTCTGTGTTGCACCTGCAGCATCCTTGTACTGGAGGACCACAGACGAGACGGCAGTCGAGGCTTCTGCCAAGACCTTCACCTTGATCTGGTCAACCGTGTACGGCGAGTACTGCGTAGTGAAGCGGAACGAGCCGACCTTCACCATTGCACTACCGGCGATAATGTTCGTCTTATCAGGCGTAGAACCAGCGTTCAACGCGACTATAAGATTCGCAGGACCGACGGTTATCGTCTGGAGCGTCGGCGCCGAAGCGACCGACACAGTGGAACCGGTGATAGCACCAGTGCCTGTTGTGTTGGTCGTAACGGTTGTCACCGGGATAGCGCCTGCGTTTGCACCGGACTTGACGTTCGCATAGATATCGAACGTCTTTGTGCCGGAAGCCGCAATCGACACACTGCCTGAGAACGAGTTGGCTGTGCCAACCGTCGCCTTGCTCGTGCCGAACGCTACACCAGAGTCATGATCCTTGATGACGAGATCGCTCAACGTCGAGAGGACTGCCGAAGCGAATCCGATCTCGATGGTGTTAACGCTCGCGCCTTCAGTTGCACCGGTCGAGAGCGTGAAGGCACCAACCTTCACGTTCTGTGCACCGGCGATTACGGTCTGGTTGCCGTAATACGAAGCCTTGTTAGCCGAGAGCGAGCTCGCGGATACCGTAATGGCATTGCCGGTCACTTCTGATGCCGGGACATTTATGCTCGAGAGCGATACCTGTCCTTGGGCGTTCGAAGAACCAACACCGAGGTAAATCCTGACCGTCTCATTGGCGGTAAGGTTCGCCGAGGCCGAAGTCTTCGCATCAGCGTAGACATCAACCACTGCGGTCGTGCCGACCTTCACAATGAAGGACGAACCGAACGTGTAGTTGGTAGTCGCACCGCCGAATTCAGCAACATCCTTAGTGGAGCCCACCTGGATACCGTTGAGGAAGACTTTGCCGTTGTCGAGACCTACACCACTCGACGAAGTGTCAGCTGAGACATTCAAGTTATCAACCTTGATATCTTCGCCGTTGGCGATGATCTTGAAGGTTGCCCACTTGACGTTGCTCTGGCCGTTTGCAACTGCCGCCGTCGGCGAGTCAGTCGAACGAGTGATTGACGGAGCCGAAGTCGAGACCGAGTTGATCGTTGCCGAAGTGGCCGAGTGCGCTGCGAAGCTATTCGTGATAGCTGAAGCATCGCCGCGGACCAAGATCGGCTGATTAAGATCGGTGTCGTAGAAGATCGCGTCGGCCGCATAGCGGAGCGACAGCTGGAAGGTGCGGGATGCACCGCCCACGATATCGGCGACGACCTTGATAACACGACCGCCTGTCTCGAGGCGAACCGGGCTCGCCGAGAGGTCGAAGGTGACCATGTTATTGGTGTCGAACTTCGCCACTGCATCACCGGCGCGGACGCCGTCGACATAGAGGCGGTAGTTCGTGACATCACCACTCTGGACCGAACCGATATTGCGGAGCGCGAGGGACTTCATGAGTACCGCGCGTGTACCGACAGTAACCGTGTTCTGCCAGACCGTGTAGTCAGCCTGAGGATCAACTGTGTTCGATGTCGGAGAAGTCGCCGTGCCGAGGTCTACGTTGGCGAGCGTCGCCGCAGAGACCGACTGGAGACCACCCGAGATCGGGAAGCTGACCGAGCCATCGAGCGTGCCGTTCGAAGCGACCGACACGAGCTTGGCACCGATCTGCTGACCCGACGTGGAGCCTGCGATATCCGAGCGAACGGAGACCGTGTAGACGCCGCCGGCCGGAACTGTGAAGACACCCTCAGAGTTCTGGAAGCTGTACGCGCCGCTCGATACGCCGGCCGAGTCCGTCAAGCGGACCGCACCAGTGTAGAGGTAGACGTTCGTCATCGTCGAGTCATTGCTGACACCGATACGATTGAACGCAAGGTTCGTGACCTTGATCGCGGTTGCCGTCGGGTTCGCGAAGGTGAACTTCGCGAGCTCTGCGGCTGCCTGACCCTGAACGAGCGCGACGCCGTTCGGCGAGTCGGACGCGAGCGAGACCTTGAGGCCTGTGCCCGTGCCGGCATTCACCGTACCGCCCGTCGTGTCGGTCGTTGTCGTGCCGCCGAAGACTGCACGACTCTTAGGACCGAAGTAGCCGGCAGCCGGGCTGACGCCCTTAGCTGTCTGCCAGGCGATCACGCCAGCCTTGGTGAGGGCACCGAAGTAGCCCGTCGCATTGGCTGTCATGTAGCCGCCTGCCTTAAGCGCGTTCTGGAGCGCTGTCACATCTGTACCAGTCGAGCCGACCGTGAGGTCGCGCGTGAAGGTAGCAGACGAGGTTGAGCCAGTGCCGGTTGTAACCGGTGTGCTGCCCGTGAGGGAAGCCTGGACGTTTGCAATCGTGGTGCTATCAGCACCGAACGAAGAGAGGAGCGAGAGAATCGACTGGACCTGCGAGGAGGTCAGAGCTGCCGCGTGCGCGATAGGCGCGAGCGAGAGCATTGACGTCGCCATTGCGAGTCCGGTCGCCACTGCTGCGACCTTCGCGATCGCTTTTGTAGTTACCGTTTTCATAAACAATTGTTAAGTATTTAGGGAGCACATAATAATCAAGTTGAGGTGTACCACGAGAGTACTTCAGAAAACATAGTCGTGATTACACTTCTTGTTTTCTTGGTCGCACGTTCACTTTCACACTACCCCACAGCGCACGGTATCGACCAGTGCGCCATGGGTTAGCTGGCAAGGGTTGAGGTGGCTTTCGAGGGCCACTATTTAGTTTTCAAAGTACGCCCTAACGGGAAAAGAAGTCCCCGCAAGGACTATCGCTAGTATATAGCGAGGACAAGCCTTCCCGGAACTGACGTGTGGATAACGGCTAGGAAATAGGTGCAGAAAAGAGGCCGTTTCCGGCCTTTCTAACGCCCTATGTCCTAGTCGCTACCACGGTCGTCATACTACCAAAGACGGCAAAAAGAGTCAAAACTTACCTATGAGGCAAGGGAATAGGTGCTCCAACGCCTCTCTCCCCGCTTCTCTACCCTCCCGGCCGCGATAAGCGCGAGAAGCTCGCGCTGAATGGTCTTCTCTGAGATTCCACGGATTACGGTAGAGAGGTCCTTAATGCTTGCCTGTCGTTTATTACGTATAACGGACATAATAGTCTCCTGTCTGTCCTTTATACGGCCGTCAGAAATGTCCTTTATGTCTTTTACGCGCGGCTTCCCTGTCGGTGTCGAGAGTGCGGTAGCGCGAGAGTTGCCACCCTGCTTCACGACCGGTGTGTTCGCGTGCCGAAGCGGTTCGTGCGCAAGCGCTTTCTTAGCGATACTGGAAAGCGTCGGCGCCTCGTCGATAAAGAGACGCGGCTCCTCATAGGCGGCCACTTCTTGAAGCAGGAGATGGGCTTCGTGAGCGATCATCTCTGCATTCATCGCAGAGAGCAGTCCGCCGGTGCGAGCGATGGAGAGCACGCTCGAGAGGGCGAGCAATTCGCGAGCAAGCGCGGTGCGCACCACGCCTGAGGGCAGGATGGCCGCATCGACAAGACCGAGTGCGATAGCGTCGATGCGATTTCGAAGCGACACCGATCCGGCGAAGGCCGGGGCGATAAGATGGACGGCTTTGGCGAGGCGCTCGGCCTTCTTGTAGATAAAGACCCTTCGAATGTCCTTTTCAAACACGTTATTAAATATGCTTTTCTCTAGGACGAAATCGTCATTGTACCCTTCCTTATTTTTAATCGGAAGATGCCTTATTTCGGACATATGACCTTTATCATCTTTATCTTGTCCCATACGATATGAGACAGTATACCCCGCACCAACTCTCGTGCAAGAGAGCCTGGTATTCAACGTGAGCTAGTACTTAAAATGAAGAGTGGAGTTGGTACGGGGCACGCGTCCTTAGTGATACAATACACACATATATGGCTCGTAAAAATGGAAATGGCAGTCGGCGGGGTCGCGCGCGCGAGGAGACGGTTAAGGAATATGACATGCTTATCCGCTGGGCATCGGCCATCGTCCTCTTTGCCGCAGGCATCCTGCTTGTCCTCGGGATATTCGGAGCAGCGGGCCCGGTAGGCGCAGCGGTCTTCACGGCGAGCTATACCGTTGTCGGCGTGGGAGCCTTCCTCCTCCCTATCGCTCTTATCGCTGTCGGTCTCTATGCGGGCTTCGGCCGGCCGACGATTGCACCCTTGACCGCCTCCGGTCTCCTCCTTCTCTCAGCCTCTATCCTGGCCTTCGCCGGTCTCTTCCCTTCTACCGACGTGGGCGGCCTGCTCGGGAGCTGGGAGGGATCGCTCCTCACCGGCTTCTTCGGATTTTGGGGTTCGCTCGTTCTCCTTGTCGCACTGATCAGCATCGGCATCGCCATCATAAGCGACCTCGAAGCGCTCGGTGCGCTCCTCAGCGAAAACGTTGTCTCGATCTGGGGGCGCATGCGCTCACGCAGTTCTCTTGACGAATCAACAGACCCTGAAGCGCTCTCGGTCGTCGGCGTCCCTGAAGACGAGGACTATGAAGAAGAGGCTGATTCCTCTCCCACCGATCCTGAACGCGAGCCGGTGGTAACCGTCTTCAATCGCCCCTCTGCCCTGGGGACCGGCATCGTGAACTTCGACGCCGAGTACGAGGCGCCTCCCCTTTCGATCCTCGGTGCTGACCGCGGCAAGCCGGGTGTGGGCGACATCAAGGCGAACGCGAACATCATCAAGCGCACCTTCCAGAACTTCGGCATCAACCTCGAGATGGACGAAGTGTCCGTCGGCCCGACTGTCACGCGCTACGCGGTGAAGCCGGCCGAGGGCGTGCGTCTCTCTAAGATAGTCTCTCTCGCAAACAATCTCGAGCTCGCGCTCGCCGCACATCCGGTGCGCATCGAGGCGCCGATCCCGGGTAAGTCGCTCGTCGGCATCGAGGTGCCGAACACGGTCAAGGCGATGGTCGGCCTCGGCGGACTCCTCGGCGCTCCCGAGTGGAGCGACAGCGACAAGCCGCTTCTCTCCGCACTCGGCCGAGATATCACCGGTACACCGCACTATGTGAACATCGCTAAGATGCCCCACGGACTCGTCGCCGGTGCGACCGGCTCGGGCAAGTCGGTCGCGATACACGCGATCATCACCTCGCTCCTCTACCGCAACGGCCCCAACCAGCTGCGCTTCATCATGATCGACCCGAAGCGCGTCGAACTCACCGCCTACAACGGCATCCCCCACCTCCTCACGCCCGTCATCACCGACCCCAAGAAGGCCATCTTCTCGCTCAAGTGGGCCGCCAAGGAGATGGAACGCCGCTACAACATCCTCGAGACAGAACGCGTGCGTGACATCGGCTCGTATCACGCCTCTATCTTCGAACCCGCAAAGAAGAAAGGCGGTGACGACCTGCCCGAAGCCCTTCCCTACATCGTCATCGTCATCGACGAGCTCGCCGACATTATGCAGAGCTACCCGCGCGAGCTCGAGGCGTCCATCGTCCGCCTTGCACAGATGTCGCGCGCTGTCGGCATCCATCTCGTCATCTCTACCCAGCGTCCGTCGGTCAACGTCATCACCGGTCTTATCAAGGCGAACGTGCCGACGCGCATGGCGCTCCAGGTCGCCTCTCAGATCGATTCACGGACTATCCTCGACGGCTCGGGCGCCGAGACCCTGCTCGGCGCGGGCGACATGCTCTATCTCTCGAGCGACATGCAGAAGCCGGTGCGTCTCCAGACCGCCTTCATCAGCGAAGGTGAGGTGAAGAAGGTGGTGAGCTATATCAAGAGCCACAACGTCGGCGACCTATCCTCGATCGACTTCGGCGGGAGCGGCACCGGCACGCCGGCAGAAGCCAATGATGTCATCGGCCTCATAAACGGAAACTTCGATGACGACAGCGACGACGACCTCTATGAAGACGCTCGCACGGCGGTCGAAGAGGCTGGTCGCGCCTCAACCTCCTACCTCCAGCGCAAGCTGAAGATCGGTTACTCCCGCGCGGCGCGGCTCATGGACGTCCTCGAAGCCAAGGGCATCATCGGCGGCGCCGACGGCTCTAAGCCGCGCGAGGTGCTAAACCGGCGTGACGCTGCCCCATCACACGGCGGAGAGAGCGCCAGCGATGATGTCTTCTAGCTGAAGACATGGTTAAGCGCCTCATCATCTCGGTTCTGTGCATCCTCGCCGTATACGGGGGCATCGAGGCCTGGCCGCTTCTCTACGGCCCTTCGCTCTCTATCACGTCTCCTCTCGATAACGCCTCCTTCCCGGGCGGCATTGTCCCCATTGAGGGGAGGGCGCCGCGCGCCGCGCGCCTCACGCTCAACGGCGCGCCGCTCCTGTATGAAGAAAACGGTCGGTTCTCTTCAGCCCTTACCTTCCCGCGCGGAGGGTCTATACTTAGGTTTGAAGCGCAAGATCGCTTTGGCAGAAAGATAACCGAGACACGTTCCATTTTCGTCCCTTTTGAAAATTGATAATTAGAAATTGTAAATTACTAACAACATGGCCTTTGGAAAACCAAAAAAAGAAAAAGTGCTGAAGTCGGTTACGGCGACCGCTACCGACACAACTGAGCGGCAGAAATCAATCGAGCAGGCGCTCAAAGAGATCCGCACCAAGTTTGGCGATGAAGCCATCACCACCTACGGCGCAGGCACGCCGCAGAAGATACCGGCGATATCGACCGGTTCGATCGGGCTCGATGCCGCTCTCGGTATAGGCGGTCTCCCCCGCGGACGCATCATCGAGATCTTCGGCCCCGAATCAAGCGGCAAGACGACGCTCGCGCTCCACGTCATTGCACAAGCACAAGATGCCGGCGGCATTGCGGCATTCGTCGACGCAGAACACGCACTTGATCCAGAGTATGCACGCCGCATCGGCGTGAAGCTGCCTGAGCTCCTTATCAGCCAGCCGGACACCGGCGAACAGGCGCTCGATATTGTGGAGAGCCTGGTGCGGAGCGGAAATGTGGATGTCATCGTTGTGGACTCGGTCGCGGCGCTCACCCCTAAAGACGAGATCGAGGGCGAGATGGGCCAGCAACACATGGGCAAGCAAGCGCGACTCATGAGCCAAGCGCTTCGGAAGCTCACCGCCATAGCTGCACGCTCTAAAACCATCGTCATCTTCATCAACCAGATCCGCATGCAGATAGGCGTCATGTTCGGCAACCCTGAGACGACACCGGGCGGCAAGGCGCTCAAGTTTTATACCTCAGTGCGCCTCGATATCCGCCGTATCGCCTCGATCAAGAAGGGTGAAGAAGTGGTCGGCGGTCGCGTGCGCGTGAAGGTAGTGAAAAATAAGGTCGCCGCGCCCTTCAAGACGACTGAGTTCGACCTTCTCTACAATGAGGGCATCAGTCGGGAGGGCGAGCTTATCGCACTCGGTGAGAAATATGACCTTGTCACAAAGTCCGGCAATACCTACAAGATGGGAGAGACGAAACTCGGCGTCGGCTACGACGCCTCGCGCACCTTCCTGCGCGACAACAAATCGATCTCTAAAGAGCTGCTGAAGCAGATCAAAGAAAAACTGACTGCGAGCTAGGAGCGATACGACCTCGCAATGTCGATTATGAGCCGCGCTATTTCAAAAGCGAGGTAGATAAGCGATGCGAGCGTGAGGAGCGTGAGTACCTGTACGGCGAGGTTTGTGTTGGTGAAGGCGGCGATATAGAAATTGAGCAGATCGTCGAGATTCGGCGGCGCATTCTCGAGCACGCGCGCAACCCACACTTCCCTCCCAATGCCCCAGAGTGCGGCAATGGCGGTAAGCGCAGCGAGCACGACCGTCGAGATGATGAGCCGCAAGACGCGGATAAGCTGCACGCGGCGCATCACAATGCGTTCGATATCGGATTGTTCAGTGTATTCAGTCATAGTGTTGTTCATCATAGGCTTGTTTGAAGAGCTTTTTCGCCCGGTGCACGCGCGTTTTCACTGCCGGTATCGAGAGCCGTTCAGAGTCGGCGATCTCTTCTTGCGTCTTGCCCTCGATAAACTGGAGCCGGAGCAATTTTGCCGCAGCCTCGGGTAGCTTCGAAAGTGCTGCGATAACTTCGTCACGTATCGAAAGATCCTCAAGGAATTCTGCCCGCGCGTCTGGCAATGATTCGTAGTGCTCGGGTTCGAGCTCGGCCGTCTTCTCCCATTCTTTGCGCCGCGCGGCATACTTGGTATACGCGACGCGATTGAGGATGGTGTAGGCCCACGAAGAGAAGCTCGCCCCCTCTTGCGCATGATACTTATCTGCATAGAGATACATCTTGGTGAAGGCGTCTTGCACCACCTCCTCGGCATCTTCAGGGCTTCGGAGTATCGCCCGAGCACGGCGCAGAAGCGCGGCTTCATAGCGATGGACGAGGACCGCAAAGAGATCGGGATGCGCCTTTGAACGCGCAAGTACCTCTGCGTCCGTGAGCGCAGCGAGCTCGGTGGTTGAAAAACTCATAATGTCTGCTAGCATACACCAATCCGCCGTGGGCGGTACTTTTTATAACGGTCAGAATGCATTTCTGGTTTCAACTGCCTACTGCTTTCTGCTAACTGCTTACTACTCTTATGGCCGTACTGTCGTATAACGAAATCCTTCCGAAGTGCATCATTAACTACAATAATGAGCCGTATGAAGTGCTGTCAGCACATATTTTCCGCATGCAGCAGAGGAAGCCGGTCAACCAGACGAAGCTCCGTCAGCTCGTGGGCGGCAAGGTTCTCGAAATCGCCTTTCATCAGAACGAGACGGTCACTGAAGCAGATACCGGCAAAATGCAGGCGCAGTACCTCTACACCAACAAGGGTGAGAGCTGGTTCGCCGAAGAAGGAAATGCGAAAAATCGCTTCTCCTTCCCCGAAGACTCCGTACACGACAAGGTGCAGTGGCTCTCGCAAAACTCCTCAGTCGAAGTACTCACCTATGAAGAGAAGCCGATGACGATAAAGATCGACATCAAGGTGGAGCTGGAGGTGAAGGATGCGCCGCCGGCAGTCAAGGGCAATACGGTGAGCGGCGGCAGCAAGCTCGCGATCCTCTCGACCGGTGCGAAGGTAAATGTCCCGCTCTTCATCAACTCGGGCGACATCATCCGCATTAACACGGACACCGGAGAGTACACCGAACGCGTCGAGAAGGCATAAGCGCGATGTGGGGCTAAAACAAAAACCGCTTTCTATATGAAAGCGGTTTTTGTTTTCTTGAAAACTCGTTAGGCGGCGATGTAGGGGAGGAGCGCCATGTAGCGGGCACGCTTCACCGCCTGCATAATGTCGCGCTGCTTGTTGGCCGGGATACCCGTGCGCTTCTTCGAGAGCATCTTTGCGTGTGCATTGGTAAAGAGCTTCAGATACGCGACATCCTTGTAGTCGATAAATTTCTTGATCTCTATTTCCTCTCGTTCAGCTTGATAGGCCATATCGTAAATAATTTTCAATTTCTAATTTTCAATTTTCAAACACTAAAACGGGATGTCTTCGGGATTTATTTCTTCGTCGGGATACTTAATCGCCTCGCCCTCGCTCGGTGCTGGCTGTTCGTGCGAAGCTGACTGATCTGAACCTGCAGAGGGCGCACCGCCCTTCGCATCAGCGCCGAACTGGAAGTTCTCGACGATAATCTCGGTGCGGTACTGCTTCTTGCCGTCCTCCTTACCCTCCCATGAGCGCGTCGTGATGCGACCCTCGACGAAGATGGGGCGGCCTTTCTTCACGTACTGCGCGATAACCTCGGCGGTGCGGCCGAAGGCGACGATGTTGTGGAACTCGGTTGCCTCCTGCTTCGCGCCACTCTTGTCCTTGTAGGTGCGGTTTGTTGCGAGACCGAAGTTCACTACATTGCTCCCCGAAGGGAGCGCCTTCAACTCCGGGTCGCGAGTAAGATTGCCGTAGAGGAATACTTTGTTGAGGTACATGTCCGTATTATATAACAACGTTCTCGAGTGCGGCGTCGAGTTCTGCACCGACAGCAGCCTCTGCATCAACCTCGCGCTCCGGCATCTTGGCCGACAGCTCGCGCATCTCGACCGCGTGGCGAGCGGCATCCTTCGTCGTGAGCAGGTCGATGAAACGAACAACCTGCTTGTTTGCATTCATCGCAGACAGGATCTCCGCGTGATCAGGAGCTGTCATCTCATAGGCGATCCAGGCGAAGTAGGCCGAGTCGAAGTCGCGGCGACCAGCCACCTCCTGGCGAGAAATCGTGTAGGCGAGCTGGATCTTCTCGGGTTCGCCCTCGGCGACGAGAGTTCCCTTCCCTCCGACAAGGTCGCGAATCGCCTGGTACGCCTTCTTTACCTCCTCGACCGGAAGTTCCGGGTCGAGATGAAAGCCGAGCTCGTAGACACGGGGTTCAGAACCCATAGTTTCGAGTTCGTCGACAATCACTTCTTCATCCTGATTCTTAGCCATAATTCCCGCATCCTAGCACGGGTTTTCACCCCTCGCAAGGGAGCGAAAAGAGGCGGCACGCATTTGCGAGAAGGGCCGTGCGGACCATCTCAGAGTCCTCGCCCCGTATCTCCGCTATTTTGGCGACGACCTCGATAACGGCGAGTGGGTCATTGCGCTTACCGCGGCGGCTCGCCGGCGCGACATACGGAGCATCAGTCTCTGAAAGGATGCTCGCGAGCGGGACTGCCCTGATAACGGCATCATAGTCGCGAGCAAACGTGATGACGGCAGTAAAGGAGACTGTGAAGCCGAGTTCGCGAAGCGCGTCGGCCTCCGCGATGCCGCCCACGAAGAAGTGAGCATCTCCCCGCAAGTTTGGATACAGCGCCTTTGCTTCTGTAAGTATGTCTATGAGATCGGTGTAGGCGTCCATCGTACCCTTGCTCGGCCGTGGATGCAGGATAAGCGGCTTGTCGAGTTCGGCCGCAAGCTCGATATGTTTCTGTAACACTTCTTTCTGCTTTTCCTTCACTTCATTATCTACCTCGACGGGTCGAAAATAATCCAACCCGCACTCCCCTATCGCAACGACCTTCGAGTGCGTGGCGAGGGCACGAAATACTTCGATATCAAATAGCTCGCTGGTATGGTTTGGGTGAAGGCCGACCGAGGCAAAGAGGTGCTCATGTTTTTCTGCAAGCGCCACGGCCTTCTCTGACGATTCTCGATCGACGCCGACCACGATGCCCGCGACGCCTTCTTCTTTCATCCGCTCGATAAGCGCGACGCTGTCGGCGTCATAGTCGTCGAACTGCACGTGGCAGTGCGCGTCGATGTATTTAATCTGCATAAAACGAGCGTAGCATAAAAAAATCGGGCGACTCGAAACATCGAGTCGCCCGCGGCATTCGCCGTTTTGCTTTCATCATTCACCGACCCTTCCTCGACCCTTGGACGACTCGCGAGCCAGATACAGGAGTCCGCCAATTGCCGGGAGAGCACTGAGGTAGTGCGTGATCTTTCCATCTGTCGATTTCATCGGTGTGACAAGCATCGTAGCCGCGAAGGCTAAGGCGATCCCGAAGAAGCCGAAGATCCATACAGAGAAAATTGCTCCAGACAGGCCAGAAAGAACAGCGAGTACGATCGAGAGCGATGAAGTTCCGATAACAACGGCAATCGGGTGCATAAAAAAGATGGTAATGATGATGAACACCGACGCCACGAGTCCAGCCGTAGCAAGTCCCCCGATAGCAGCATCGAGAGCACTCGTATTATCGTGACTTCCCATTATCAAGACTACCAGCAGTCCTAGCACCACCTGAGGAATCGTCAGGTAGGCTCCCCACTTCCCTAAAATGTCCATAACTCCCCCTGTATATGGCTCGCGCGGCGCGTGAGTTCCGAGGAATATTATGTGCTATAGAACCTATATTGTCAAAGACGTGGAAAGAGATTCTCGGGCTTTTTGTTCTCCTGCACAGCCTGGAGTATCTTCTCGGCTGTGGCGGGCATATACGGACGCAGGCTTGCTCCAATTCGATACAGTTCTTGGACAAGCTCAGTAATGACGCGCTTCCCTTCTTCCGGATTTTCCTTCACTACCACAAAGGGCCTCTCTGCAGTAATACGCAGATCGGCGGCGCTAATACGCGCCCACATCGCATCCATCGCTTCGTTGAACTTGAAACCGACAATCGGTTCAGGAGTCGCCGCATCAGCACTGACCGGATTCTGGAGATAGGTTTCTGCAAGCTGCATCACCCGCGCGACGAGGTTGCCGAGGCCGTTGGTGAGGTGTGCGGTGTAGTGGTCGTGGATCGCCTCAAGCGTGAGGTCAGAATCTTCAACCGGGCTCACGTGTCGCAAAAGGAGATACCGCACCGCATCCGTGCCGTACTGCTCCACCAAATCGAGCGGATTGATGACATTCCCGATTGACTTGCTCATCTTAGCTCCGCCAGAAGTGATGAACCCATGATAGAAGACAGAATCGGTATTCTTAATCTCAGCCGACATAAGCATCGCCTGCCACATCAAAGACTGAAAGCGCAATTGATCCTTCCCTGCTATCTGCAGCGTCGTACCCTCCTCCCAGAATTTCTTGAAATTCCCTTCGGTATCTTCGGGCCAGCCGAGCGTAGAGATGTAGTTGGTGAGCGCGTCGAACCACACATACATCACCTGCGAATCATCGTCTGGGACGGGAATGCCCCACGATGCTCGCGACGCTTCGCGCGAGATGCTGAAATCTTCGAGCCCCCCCTTTACAAAATTGATTGCCTCGATGCGGCGCCACTCTGGAATGAGGACCTCCGGCCGTTCGAGATAGGCGAGAAGCTCTTTTTCATATTTCGAAAATCGAAAGAAGTAATTCTCTTCGGACACTTCGGTAAGCTCGCCGTTCGGATGGAGCGGGCACGTCCCGTCGACAAGCTCCTTCTCGGTCTTGAACGCCTCGCATCCGACACAGTAGAGGCCAGTATAGGTCTTCTTATAGACATCCCCTTTTGCCGCACAGCGACGCCACATCTCTTGCGCGGCCTCCAGGTGCTCAGGGTCGGTCGTGCGAATAAAACGATCATTCGTCAGATTGAGCGCATCCTTCAATTTATGAAACTCGGCGGCATAGTGATCGACGTATGCCTGCGGCTCTTGCCCTGCCTTTTGCGCAGCTTCAAGAATCTTTTGCCCATGCTCGTCTGTCCCCATCGAGAAGAACACCTCGTCTCCGGCCGCTCTCCAGACGCGGGCGAGAACGTCAGCCTGTACGGCCTCAAGCGCGAATCCGATATGCGGATCCGCATTTACATACGGGAGTGTGGTAGTAAGGTAGCGCGCACTCATAGAGGATTAGCCGCGCGCGGCGCGGCGTTTTCGCTTATCAAAGTCGGTAATAAGTTCGAGAATGACTGCCGCGACCGGCACCGAGAGCAGGACGCCGAGGAATCCGGCAAGCGTGTAGCCGGCGATGAGCGCGACGATAACGAGAAGAGGCGGGAGGCCGACAATCTTCTTTACGATAAGCGGATAGATGAGATTGGCCTCGAACTGGTTCACGACGATATAGAGGCCGGCGACGATGACGCCGAGCGAAACGCCGCCGTTACTGTAGCCGACGATAGCCGCCGCCGTCCCTGCGATAAGCGAGCCAAATACAGGAATAATCTCCGCAACTGCCGTAAAGACGGCGAGCAGGAGCGCGTACGGGATGCCGATGATAAGAAGGCCGAGATAGACGAGGATGGCGACAATGACCGAGAGCAGTATCTGCCCCTGCATCCAGAGCCCGATCTTCTTCTGTGACCGCTTCCAGAGATCGACTGAGTAGTCCTCATAGGCAACCGGCATCACCATGCGGAGGAAGTCGTCCACGCCCGTGTCTTGAAGCGCGAAGTAGAACGAGAGCACGATGACAAGCACGAGCGAGAAGATGCCGCCGAAGAAGGTGACCAGGAGCTGTATCACGCCGCCCGAAGTCGCGGTAAAGACCGACTGCAGCGAGAGTAGCGTTTGCATGAACGACGAACCCCCGCCCACGAGACTCGACGAGTTTGAAAAGGGCGACACCGAGTTTATCGAATCGAGATATTTCGGCATCGCAGAGAGGAAGCCGGCGGCGTCGGCAATAATCGGCGGGAAGAGGAAGTAGAGCAGGCCGAAGACCGAACCGAAGACAAGCACATAGACAAGGAGTGCGGCCACGAAGCGCGGGAGGCGATGACGGATAAAGAAGGCCACGCCCGGTTCGATAGCCGAGGCGATGACAATAGCGGTAAGCACGAGGAGGGCGAGGTCGCGCAGAAGCCAGAAGAGATATGCCCCGGCGATAATAAAGAGGGCGGCAAAAACGGTACCTGACGTGATAGAAACCCTGAATTCCTTGTTCATTAGGGAAATCCTAGCATTCCTAGCCCAAAACAAAAGCGGCGCGTGCTCTCACGAGCCGCGCCGCCGAAGTTGAACCGGTACTCAAAAACCAGGAGGGACAATCTTATCGCGTGAGTCCCAATCCCCCGGAATATCAACCGGGTGGGTTTCAAAACACCAGCCCGGATGACCGCCACTCCAATGTACATCCACGGCCCAGAGACGGCCGTTCGCATCTCGAATATAGGCAATGTTCTTAGAACCTTTTACAAGAAGTTCTCCTTCTTGCCCCGCGCCTTGTCGCTTCAGTCGTTCCCACAGATGAGCCAATGTTGTTTCTGAAGCACCACCGACCGGAGCGAGAATTGGCGCATGCCCTTTCTCAAGGATGTGTAGTGTGGCAGAAGCAATGCTAGCTTTTGTTTTGCCAAGGAAGATATCCTTGAAATCAAAACCAAGATACACAATTCTCACACCATCTATAGTTATTTCTCTTCCGATTCTTCCGTCCTCACGGAATTTTTCTGCCGCATTAAAGACAGCATCTTCCGGGCTCTGGCGGCCAACTTTTATGGACTTCTTTATCGCAGCCGTCGTTGGCTCAAGATCTCTCAAGAAGCTCTTGAGAGCAGTCGGATCATTGATCCAGTGCTGCATACTTTCGCCCGAAAGCGGCGGCATGCAAGTCGCCACGGTGGCGAGGAATCTCGCTGTTTGCCCATCGTAGGTTTTCGTCATTGTCATGACGTTTTCTCCTATGCTAATAGCCCCAACCGAATAGTTGAGTTTCGCCACAGCAGAAAATTGCCTAGGTAAGACCGCTTTCTGCTGTGGCGAATATGATGAATGAACCAAAAACTAAAGTCTAGTATACACTAATTATGTCTATAGTCAAGTTTCTAACGAGAGTCGCCAAACGAGCCCGTATATACGGCGCAAATTTTTACAAGGTTCGACCTTGTTATTGGATTGCGGAGCGGATACGCTCGGCGACTTCAGCAATCGAGAGACGCTCTTGAGTGCCCGAGTCGCGATGGCGTAGCGTCACCGTATCCTTGAGGTCTGGCGTTTCGCCGAGCGTGTCGAAGTCGATGGTGATGCAGAACGGCGTGCCGATCTCATCCTGGCGTCGGTAGCGCTTGCCGATGTTACCGTTGTCGTCCCACGCGATAGCTGGGTGAATCTTCTGCAATTCTGCGCGCACCTCACGAGCCTTCTCCACGAGCTCGGGCTTATTCTTTAAGAGTGGCGAGACCATCGCCTTCACCGGTGCAATCTTCGGCGCAAGTGCGAGATACGCGCGCGTCTCCTCTCCCATTACATCTTCCTTATAGGCACTCGCGAGGATTGCGAGGATCGTGCGATCAACGCCGAATGACGGCTCGATAACATGCGGGATGAATTTCTCTTTACTCTCTTCATCGAGGTATGCAAGTTCAATGCTCGATGCCTGCGCATGAGCTGAGAGATCGAAGTCGCCGCGATAGGCGAGCCCCCAGAGCTCTTTGCGTCCGAACGGATAATCGAATTCAAAATCGATAGTGCGCTTGCTGTAGTGCGCGCGATCTTTCGCCTCGACTTCAAGTTCGTGCACACTGTCGTGCGGCAATCCGATAGCTGTCGCGAAGAGGTGCATCATCTTTCTCCACTCCTCAAACGCCTGTTCCCATTCGCCTGAAGGTACAAAATATTCTATCTCCATCTGTGAGAACTCGCGCGAACGAAAGACGAAGTCGCGCGGAGCGATCTCGTTCCTAAAGGCCTTCCCTACTTGGGCAATGCCGAAGGGGAGCTTCGGGTGAAGCGCATCCACGACGTTCTTGTAGTTCGTGAAGATCCCGCCGGCCGTCTCAGGGCGCAGATAGACCGTCGCGGAATCATCTTCCATCGCGCCCGAGTGCGTCTTGAACATCATATTGAACTGTCGCGCTTCACCAAGTGCACCGGCACACTCCGGACACTTCGTCGCATCGTCAAGATGGTCCGCGCGGAAACGTCTCTTACACTTTTCGCATTCGACGAGCGGATCGGCAAATCCGGCGACGTGGCCGGAGGCTTCCCAAATCTTGGGATTCATCAAAATCGCCGCATCCACACCGTACATGTCGTCACGAGAATCTCGGAACATAGAGAGCCACAGGCGTTCCACATTCTCCTTCAGCACGACGCCGTAGGGGCCGTAGTCGAAGGTGCCGGCGAGGCCGCCGTATATCTCAGAACCCGGGAACACGAACCCGCGGCGCTTGGCGAGTGAGACAATCTTTTCCATCAGGTTCGATTCATTCATAGGACTACTTTACTCTAAGAGAGCCGCTATTGCACAACGGCGTTGGTTGGGACATATCCCGGGTCGCCAACCGTCTCGGTCGTTATCGGGTCTGCCGTCGCAGAGACCTGCACACCGGCGAAGCGGTCATACCCAGAGAACGCCACCGGGCCGGTAAGCTGAGGCGCGCTCCCCTTCTGCGAGGTCGAGGGCGTGAGCGACACCTGGAAGGAGCCCTGCGCACTCGCGCCCTGGGCGAGGTCGCCTATCGTCCAGGTTACGACGCGGGACTTTTCGTCATATGAGAATGAACCCGAGCCCGCGGTCTGCGCGGCATACGAGACATAGCTCGGCAGAGCCGCTGTCATGGTACTGCCCGCTATCGCACTCCCTTTATTCTGCGCGCTCCATCGCAGCGTATACGTCGTCGCCACCTCGGCGCGCGGCGGGACGGGGCCGCTCGTGCCCTGGTGCGATGAAGAAGCGGAGAGGGCGACGGCCGTCGCGACCTTAAAGGTCTTTGTTATCGAGGAGTTCACGTTCTCGGGCACATTCGTCTGCCCGAGGCGCGTGCCTGCTACCGAGATCGTGAGATTCACGAGCGGCCCGGTCGCTGAAGTTCCGGCCGGCAAGGTCGCGAAGGTGAAGGCGCCGATGCCTGAAGCGCCGGGCGAGAGCGTCGCGAGCGCAGGATCGGTGTCCCGACTGAAGAGAATCGTGCGCGTCGCAGAATTATAGAAGCCACTCGTGGTCCGAATGCTGTTGTAATCGACGGCCGAACCGGAGAGTGCAATCGAGACCGTGACGTTCTGAACGACGGTCGCGAGCGTATTTGTGTAGGCGACGGTGACGTTCTGGTAACTCCCAGGAGCGATGATGGTATTCCCCGACGCATCGCCATTCATCGCGAGGATCGTATCGATAAAGGGCGCGGCGATAGTTACGGTCACGTCTTGCGTCATATACGAGACGGCGAGCGACTGATTGCTTGAGGCATCTGCGGTGCCGACGGTAAAGTGGAACACGCGCAGTTCCTTGTTCTGCCCCGAGAGGATGCCGGTCAGTGTTATCACTTTGCTCGCACCCGGCTTCAGCGAACCGACGAGGAAGCTTGAATTATTCAGCGGGAGCGATGACGACGTTACCAAGAAGCCGAAGGGGAAAGCGCCCGCGACAACGACATTGTTGATCGAGATTGTCGCATTGTTGCGGACCGTAAGCGTAAGCGTGAGCGGCTTGTTCGAGACAGTTTCAGAAAGCGTATCCACCGATACCGAGAGCGGCGTCGTCGAAATCGTAAGCGCATAGGACGATTTCTTTACGAAGACAGCATTGCTGCCGGTCGTACCGTAAGAAAAGGAGATCGGGAGCGCGAGACTCTGCCCTTCTCCGCCGAAGAGTACTGCCTTGACCGAGCGGGTGATGGTCGCTCCGCTTGCGAGCTCTCCTAGATTCTCGACGTAATGCGGATATGTTTTTGAGACGTTCGTAGCATCTCGTGTGCCGTTCGGGAAATCGATCTCGATTGTCGCGTTCTCGATTGCGACCGGATTTTTATTCGTGATGGTTATAAGAAGCGGCACCGTGTCGCCTCCGGCGATGGTCGTCGGTCCCTGGATATCAATCGAAACTTTATCTACCGAGACAGCATTCCCGCCGAAATAAAAGAAGTAGCCGGCGATGCCGAGTGCCAAGAAGAAAAAGGTGACCGCGCCGATAAAAAAGACCCCCGCGAAACGCACGTGCCGCTCTCCCTGATGCGGGGTACGAGAGAGCACCGGCTCTTCCCAAGCGTGCGGGAGCGCGTGCTCGTCGGGAGCCGAGAGCGCGGCACGCCGAGAGCGCGGCACGCCGGCAGAGCTATAGAGCCGTTTGCGAGCGAGCTCGAGTGAGCTGGTATCGTCTTCAGGAGCGTAGGGCATCGCGCTTAGTATATCAAAGCCCGGAGGCTTCAATACCGCGATTAATGCGTGCGATGTAGTCTGCTCGGCCATGCTTGATAGTGTCGAGGACTGTCGGCGTGAATGCGGATTTCTCTCCCGGTATCTCTCCCGCATCGAGCCCGAGTGCGGCGAGCACGCGGAGCGCAGCGAGCGCTTCGAGCGACTCATCTTCGCTTTGGGGCAGAGTTGCGAGCGCTTCGAGAAAGCCTCTCATAATGGGAAACAGTTCGGCCTCCTGCGCTTCGCCGGCGACCAAGCGGAGCAAGAGGCCTGACACGCGCACTGCCGCCTCTCGCGCGCGAGCACGCGTCACCCGCGCGAACCAATTTTCTTCGAGCACCGCACCGGCGATCCTCCAGCCGTCTCTCCCACGCACCAGCACGACTGAACTCTCTGCAAACGTGACGAGAGAGGAGGCGAGCTTCGCATTCGATTTCCGCACGCTCTGTGCGAGCGCGCGCACGAGACCGAGCTCGGGCGTAAGTAGGGTCACAAATGAACTCGACTCTCCGATCGGCGACCGTGAGAGCACGATGCCGCGCGTGTCGTACTTATGCCGCATCTCTCGAATCCTCTCGGGACAGGTCGCGAACGAGATTGAAGCGTGTTGTGCCGGTCGAGAGCACCGCTGAGTATGTTCCCTCTGCATCAACTTTCGCATGCGCTGCATCGTGCGGAGAGAATCCCTCGGTCTTACGCGCCTCAGCGATAGCGCGCGCCATCTCTCGTTCGTCGCCCTCACGGATGAGTTCCGGCGTAAGCATCGTATCAAGCTCGACCGTCGCGTGGCCGGTCGAGACATGCTTCACGTTCACTTCATCAGCGAGAATCTGTAGAAGCTCTTTTGAGAGCGCGTCAGGTATCGAGAGTTTCGCGAGCGGCTGACGCACCTTGATCCCCGCCTTCTGGCGCAGCTGAAGTGCATCAGAGGCGAGCGCGCGCACCCGCGCTATTTCATCGATGAGCGCCATATCTCCATTGCCAGAGAGCAATTTCTGTACATGTGCGAAGAGCTTTGTTGACTTGCTCTTCAAGACCTTCGCGGAACGGGGCCAGTCGCAGAGATGCACGCTCTCTGGGTCGCCTCCGCCTCGTACACCTCGGAAGACCTCTTCGGCGATAAAAGGCACTGCCGGCGCAATGACGATAGAGAGTGTGCGGAGTACGTACCGCAACGTCGCGAGAGCATCTCTCTTGTCAGCGCTCTCTTCTTTAAAACGGTCACGGGAGCGACGAACATACCAGGTCGAGAGATCATCGATGAAGGGAGCAAGCGGCCGCATCGCCCGATCGAGCTCATATCGCTCGTATCCCTCACTCGTCTCTTGCAGGAGCTCTTTCAGGCGCGCAAGAATCCATCGATCGAGTACCTGAGAGCTCGTATCCGCACAGTCCGTTCCATCGGCATAGAGTTTATAAAAAGCGAGCACATTGCCGAGGCGTCCAATGTTCTTCTTTGCAACCTCGTCAACGCCCGCTTCAGAAAACGCGAGATTCTCGGCTTGCATGACCGGCGACGAGAGCAAGTAGAGGCGGAGCGCATCGGCACCGTATTTCTCGACAATCTCCATCGGATCAGGATAATTCTGAAGTCGCTTCGACATCTTCTTGCCGTCTTCAGCCAAGACGATGCCGTTTACGATAACGTTTTGAAATGCGTTCTTTTTGAAAAGCGCGCCGCCGAGCACATGCAGATAATAGAACCAGGCGCGCGTCTGGTCGAGACCTTCTGCGATGAACTGCGCAGGAAATGCTGCATCAAATTCTTTTTTGTGCTCAAAGGGATAGTGCTCTTGCCCATACGGCATCGAGCCGGAATCGAACCACGTATCGAGCACGTCGGGAATACGGTGCATCTCGCCGCCGCAGGAACAGGGCACAGTAATCTCATCCACAATATGCTTATGTAGGTCATCTACCTTCTTCCCGCTCGCCTTTTCGAGTTCTGCCACAGAACCAAAGACACGCTGCTTCTTGCAGGTTTCGCAAACCCAGAGCGGGATGACGCTCGCCCAGAAACGCTGGCGAGAGATCGACCAATCGCGCGCACCCAGGAGCCACTTGCCCCAGCGACCCTCTTTGATATGCGCGGGCGCCCAGCTGATGCTCTTTGCATTTTTCAGCAGATTTCCTTTCAGCTTCGTGACGGACACAAACCATGAAGAGGTCGCATAGTTGAGGAGCGGCGAATCGCAACGCCAGCAGTGCGGATATGAGTGCGTGATGTTTTCTTTTGAAAAAAGAGTCCCGTGTTCCTGGAGATATTTCAATACGGCGATATCGGTACCGAGCCGCACCGAATCGTCGTCAGAGCGCGGCTTCACTTCCATCCCCGCAAAATCGGTCACCTCGCTCTTCATCGTGCCGTCCATGTGCACGTGCTCTATGAACGGCAAATGCACTTTCTTCGAGAGCTCCCAATCATCGGCGCCAAAGGCCGGTGCCTCATGTGCGATGCCGGTGCCCGTGTCGGTCGTGACGAAGTCGGCCGCATATACCTTCCACCCGTTCTCGCGGTTCTTCAAGCTTTTGTCGTTTACGTAGTAGTCAAACGGCGGTTCGTATTCGAGACCGACGAGGTCACTGCCGCGGAATTTCCCCTGTTCGTTTTTCTGAATGACGTTCTCCCCGTGTATTTCTTCGACGCCATACATAATGTCCTTGCCAACCGCGAGCGCAACGTTGCCGGGAAGCGTCCATGGCGTCGTCGTCCACGCGAGCATAGAGACCTCGCCCTTCAATCCGATTTTTTCAGGATGTTTCAATTTAAACTTCACTGTCACCGCGATATCTTTCACATCCTTATAGCCCTCGGCGACTTCTGCTTGCGAGAGCGTCGTCTCGCAGCGCGGGCAGATATGCATCGCGCGATAATCCTCATAGACAAGCCCCTTGTCGTAGATTGTCTTAAAGACCCACCACACGCTCTCCATGAAGGGCCTATCCATCGTGACGTAGGCATGCTCCATGTCCGCCCAGCGGCCAATCCTTGGGATGAACGTCTTCCAATAATCGACGTAGGTCAGCACCTGCTCGCGACAGCGCTCATTGAACTTGGCGACGCCGTACTCCTTGATGTCTTTCTTGTGCTTGAAGCCCAGCTCTTTCTCGACGATATTCTCGATCGGCAGGCCGTGACAGTCCCAGCCCCACTTGCGCGGCACATGATATCCCTGCATCGTGAAGTAGCGTGGAATAGCATCCTTGATGATGCTCGCGACGATGTGGCCGTAATGCGGTGTGCCGGTCGCAAAGGGCGGCCCGTCATAGAAGACATACTCGCCCTTGGGCGACTTCTTGGCGAGCGACTTCTCAAATATCTTCTCTTGCGTCCAGAACGCGAGCGTCGCTTCTTCGCGCTTCGCCACCTCACTCTTCTCGGGCATATCGGCCATATCCGCCTATCGTAACGTTTAGAAGCCAAAAATGGAAACGGCCGCAGAATAATCTGCGGCCGATCGAGGTGTGCGCTCGGCGCACTGATTTTTTCTAGTTAAACCTGGCGTGTACGTCCTTGGGTTCTTGGTGAGCACCCAGTTGGCAAATGCGACTACCGGTGGCGGAGGGTCAGCCTGTTCTTCTTCGAAACCCTTCGCCGCTTCTGTCGCATCAAAGCCGTTTATGCCCGTGAAGGTCTTCGCGTGAGCAAAAAACTTCTTCGCAGTCCATTTCATCTGCGCTATCGCATCCGCAACGGCATCTTTTTCGTTGTAGCAATTTCCTTTCCTGTGGGCCATCAGAAGCCTCCTTTTGTTATCGACGCACGACGTGCATCTGCGATTGAATCTAGCGCGCAGAACAGCCGTATGCAACTCACATCCGCTCCGGTGTGGGGATACCGAGGAGCGTGAGGCCGTTTATCATCGTGTCCGCAAAAGCGCGCGCGACGCGCTGTTTATAGGCCTCCTCAGGCGAGCCGAGCACCTGCTCTTTTGCATAAAAAGAATTCCACTCCCCCGCGAGCTCGGTGAGATAATTGACCAAGAGATTCGGTGCGAGTTCGCGCGCGGCACGCGCGACTACCTCAGGATAATGCAGGATGAGCCGTTCGATAGGATACGCCTCGGCAGGCTCTTCTGAACCCCCCTCCCCATTTGCGCCATACGCGAGGATCTTCTTCGCGCGCACGAGCGCATATTGCAGATAGGGCCCTGAGTCGCCTTCAAGCGAAAGCGATTTCTCTTCGTCGAACATAATATCGGAGCCCGGCGCTTGGCGCAGGATCATAAACTTAATCGCACCGATTGCGACTTGCTCGGCGATAAGCGCATCGGCATTCTTCTCGCTCGCTCGCTCGATGACACTGGTAATAAAATCTGCAGTCGTGATGACATTCCCTTCGCGCGACGACATCTTCCCTGACGAGAGCTTCAAGAAGCCGGTCGCGAGATGCACGGTTTTCTTGGAGAGAAGCGGCGCGACGTCGGCGAGCGCCGCGAGCACGGTCTTGAAGCGACCTGTCTGTTCATTGCCGGTGATGACGATGCTCCTATCCGACGGCCATCGTTCCTCCTTGAGAAAGGCGAGACCGATATCCTTTGCCTCATAGGTAGGCGTGTCATGCGAGGTGATAAAGACCATCGTATGCACACCCTTCGCTTCGCCATTATAGATAACTGCGCCATCGCTCATCTCGAAGACTCCCTTCTTGAGTCCGTCGCGCACAATACGCAGTCCTGCCTCGGTCGTGTCGCTGTCGAAGAATTCAAAATCGAAATGCGTGCCGAGCAATCCCCAGATGCGGCGGAATTCTTCGACCGAGACGTCGCGCCCCTTACGCCAAAGCCCCATCAGCTCGGCATCGGTGCCGGCGTATATCGCCTGATTCAGCGCGTCTATCTCTGCTTTTGCGCTCGGATCGCTCTCGTAGGCATTCGACCCTTCAGTGTAGGCGGCGCCGATCTCGCCCGCAGTCGTCGGCTCACTGATGCCCTTCTTCTGCAGACCCCAGAGCGCCTTGGCGACATTCGGACCGATATCACCGCCGAAGGTATCGCGCTTCACTACCGCCCCGGCATTCTCGATGAGGCGCGACACCGCCTCGCCGACCACGGTGCCGACCAAGTGGCCAATATGCATCTCCTTAAACGCGTTCGGATTCGAGTATTCGATGATGATGCGTTTCCCCCTAAACGCTTCGCTTTGCGAAGCGTCGGGCGAACCGCCTTCGGCGGTTTTAGCCTTCCCCCACTCCGACCCTTGCGCATCTGCCTCGGCGACCGCAAGCGCGACCGCCTCGCGCGCAAGCGTAATGTTCACGAAACCAGGACCCGCCACCGCGACATGACTCACGACTGCACCGAGCGTTTCGGTAAGGTGCTCAGCGAGCGAGTCCGCGAGCTCGCGCGGATTCCTGCCGAGCATCTTCGCGGCCGCCATCGCGGCATTCGTCGCATAATCACCGTGCGCAACCTCTCCGGGCCGCTCGACAGTGAACGCAACACCCGACGCTCCCGCTTTCGTGAGCGCCTCCTCAACCGCCTTCCGTATTCGCTCTTCCATTACAAACGAGTGTACCAGATTATTTATTTGAATGATTCGGGAATGGGATGCGAGAGTGCAAGCTTCTTGATCTCCTTTTTTGCCTTTGCAACGGCCGCATCGGTGCGCGCAGTGAGCACCTCGATCATGATCTCGGCAACGCGCGCAACCTCCTTCTCTTTGAATCCGCGCGTGGTCATCGCCGGCGTGCCGAAGCGGATGCCGGAAGGATCCATCGGCTTGCGCGTATCGTCGGCAATCGCATTTTTGTTCAGGGTGATGCCCGCGCGATCGAGAAGCTTCTCTGCCTCGCCGCCTGAGACACCGAACGACTTCCACCCATCGAGCAGGATGAGATGGTTGTCAGAGCCGCCCGTGAGCATGCGCGCCTTGTGACCCTTGAAGACTTTCTCCATCGCATGCGTATTCTTGATGATTTGCTTCGCGTACTTCTTAAAGGATGGGCGAAGCGCCTCGCCAAAGGCCACCGCCTTGGCCGCGATCTGGTGCATGTGCGGGCCGCCCTGGAACCCAGGAAATACGGCCTTATTTATCTTCTTTGCGAGCTCCTCATCCTTACGAATAAGGATCAACCCGCCACGAGGACCCCGGAGCGTCTTGTGCGTCGTGGTGGTGATGATGTCGAAGCCGTAGTCGAAAGGGTTCTTCGCCGCCTTGCCGGCGATGAGCCCGGCGATATGCGCCGCGTCCATGACCGCCAATGCACCGACCTCGCGCGCGATAGAGACGAACTTTTTGTAGTTGAGCTCGCGCGGATACGCCGAGAAGCCGGCGAGAATGATTTTCGGCTTTATCTTCTTCGCGACCTTGCGCATCTCCGCATAGTCGATTTCGCCCGTCTCCACATCTTTCATCTTGTACCGGATGAAATTGAAGATCTTAGTGATATAGGTAACCGGATGGCCGTGCGTGAGGTGCCCGCCGTGCGAGAGGTCCATACCGAGCACGGTGTCGCCAGGCTCGAGCAAGGCGAAGTACATCGCGATATTCGCATTCGCGCCACCAAGCGGCTGGACATTCGCATACTTCGCTCCAAACAGCTTCTTCGCGCGCTCGATAGCGAGCGTCTCGACTTGGTCGGTGAATTCTTGGCCGCCGTAGTAACGTCGGCCCGGGTACCCTTCTGAATACTTGTTGGTCAAGGACGAGGCCATTGCCTCCTTCACCGCGCGCGAGACGTAGTTCTCGCTCGGGATGAGCTCGAGCCCCTCCCTCTGCCGCTTCTCTTCTCCGCGCAATATTTCTTCGATCTTCGGATCCTGTTTTTTGATGAATGTATACATGCTATTTTTTCTTTTTTATTGCCTTGCGATCTTTCTCGTTAAATCCTCCTACGACCGTGATATCGCCCTTGATAGGCGGGTGCGGATTATACTTTTCAAGCATAAAATCTTCATACACAAAACTATCTATCTCCTTTTTCTTCGGATTGATCTTCATACGCGGGAATGGTCGTGGCTTTCGCTTGATCTGTTCTTTCGCCTGCTTGTAATGATTGCCATACAGATGCGTATCACCGAGGAAATGTACGAACTCTCCCGGCTTATAACCCGTCACCTGCGCGAGAATCATCGTGAGGAGCGCATAGGACGCGATATTGAATGGTACGCCAAGGAATGTGTCGGCTGAACGTTGATACAGCGCAAGGGAGAGCTTTCCGTCGGAGACATTCAAATTGAACATCGTGTGGCACGGCGGTATCGCCATCGAAGTACCCGGCTTCGACATCTCATACACATATTCGGGATTCCATGCTGAAACGACCACATGTTTCCGATCGGGATAGTTTTTCGTCTTCCATATCGCCCACGCAAGCTGATCTATCTCGCGCCCCTCAGCCGCAGGCCATTTACGCCACTGACGCCCATACACTGGTCCGAGCTCGCCCCATTCTTTTGCGAACTTTTTATTCGCAACAATCTTCGCGATGAATTCTTCTTGCGTCATCTTCGGCACTTTGCCCGCTTCCATCTTCTTCTTGTATTCTTTGTACGGCCAATCGTCCCAGATATGCACACCTTGTTGTACCAGCGAGCGGATATTCGTTTCTCCGCGCAAGAACCACAAGAGCTCGTGGATGATACCTTTTATGAACACTTTTTTGGTGGTGAGGAGCGGAAATCCTTTTGAAAGGTCGTACCGCATCATCCGACCGAATACGCTCTTGATAGCAATACCCGTATTGAATTCTTTCTTTTCGACACCGTTCTTCAAGATATCCTGCAAAAGTTCAAGGTATTGGTATTCGGGGTGCCGCGTTTTCATGGTGGTGAAGTTATTTTTTCTTTTTTACCACTCGTTTCTTCTTAGGGACGATCTTCCGTTCTTCGGTAAAGTGGTTTGAATTCTTTGCGCCATAACGCCCCGTCTCTTTGTAGGTACGCTCGACTGGACTCGAGAGCCGAGCGAAAAGGAGCTGTGCGATAGTCATGCCGGGCCGGAGGATAAGCGGAACATTACTCGTATTCACGAGTTCGAAGGTCGGATAGAAATAGTGACACGGATTGAAAAGCATCGCGGTGTTGTGCACGACGAGTCCAGCGCGAGCAAGCGACGACTTGCCGGAGAGCAGGATGAGATGTTGCTCATCGACACCGATAAATTCGCGTTGTTTCCCAAGAACGCTTTCGCCCGGATGTAGGACGAATTGTTCTCCATCTTTCACCTTTACCGTACGCGTATGTGGATAGATCTTGTTCGCGGGATCAACGAAGTTTGTCGAGTGTTGGTCGGTCACCTCAAATTCATTCCCGAGCGTGACGTCATAACTCACTGGCTGCAACTTCTTCGTGTCGAATGGACGAATAACGATGCTACCGTCCTTAATCCCCTTCTTGATATCAACGTCGGAGAGAAACATATCTAGACTTGGGTTTCTTCGCCGTGGCTGACGCGGCCGCCCTGATGCTGTCCGCGGTAGCCGACAACCTCGCCTTCAATTTTATAAAACACGATGTTGCAGAAGCGCGCGCCGAGCTGGAGCTTCACCTCAAACGGACTCAGGTTCGTGAGACCGAAGGTGAGCGGACCGGTGTAGCCCGGATCGGTCTTCGTCGCGAGCAGGAGGAGCCCAGCGCGAAAGAGAGAGCTCCGAGGATAGACCATCGGCATAAGGTCGAGCGGCGCCGAGATCGTCTCGGCAGTTTGCACGAGATAGTACTCGCCGGGCCGTATGATGAGCTCGTCTTGCACATCGCCTTCTTTGAGAGCATAGAGTTCTTCGGTCTTCACGCCACGACGCTTGCCGAGACCAGCGGCACCATCGGCCTCAATGTATGCTCCGCCTTCAACAATCTTATGGACCGCACCAAGTCGCAGATCAATACCGGTCCCTTCAGGATTAGAAAAGTCACGGCCCCCAAGTCCGGTGATGAGATTGTCTTCTTCGATCCTCCGGACCACTTCTTTGATGCCGATAACTGACATCCTGCTAGTATACTACCCATGACTGAAATGAAAGATATTGACACGCGCATGAAAACAAACCGTATTTCACTCATTGCCGCCATCGGGAAGAACCGGGGGCTCGGAAAGGGCGGGAAACTCCTCTTTTATCTGCCCGACGATCTCCAACATTTCAAGCGCATCACGCTTGGACATCCGGTCATTATGGGACAGCGTACGTGGGAATCGCTTCCCGAGAAATTTCGTCCGCTCCCCGGACGGACGAACATTGTGCTCTCGGATCGGTCGACCTTTACCGCGAGTGGCGCACTAATTGCTCATTCGCTTCAGGAAGGGTTCGCCGAGGCACGAAAAGCATCTGGCGGAGACGAAGTTTTCATTGTCGGAGGTGGCATGGTATATGCTGCCGCACTCCCCTTTGCGGACCGCCTCTATCTCACGCTCGTCGATGCTGAAGCCGATGCTGACACCTTCTTCCCGCAATACGAAAAAGATTTTTCAGTAATTGAAAACGAAAATGGCGTGGGGTTGCCCCCACACCATTTCCTCATACTCGAAAGAAAAACTATTTGACGTCTATTTCACGTCGGCCCACGCATAATTTTCTGCTGAAAATTTGCGCGGGCCCACCTCGGCCCGTCGGCCTCCGGCTCATCGACGTTTCTTATTTCACGTCGATGCCCATGCTCCGTGCCGTACCTGCGATCGTGCGGGCGGCTGCCTCGGGCGAGCTCGCGTTCATGTCGGGGATCTTCTCGGCGACGATCTCGGCGATCTGCGCCTTCGTAATCGAGCCTGCCTTCACCAAGGGAGCCTTACCCGAACCCTTCTCCAGACCGGCCGCCTTAAGGATAAGGCGTGAAGCCGGCGGATTCTTCATGGTGAAGGTGAAGGTGCGGTCATCCATGACCAAAAGCTCGATCGGGATGATCGTACCTCGTTTGTCCTTGGTCGCTTCATTAAACTGGGTCACGAACTGGCCGATGTTCACGCCCGCAGGACCGAGCGCGGTACCGACTGGCGGCGCAGGGGTAGCCGCCCCGCCCGGGATCTGAAGCTTTATCTTTTTTACGACTGTAGCCATACGTTGTGAGAGATTACCTTATTATCTATAAAATTCCTAGAGTTTCCGAATCTGGAGGAAATCGAGCTCGACCGGCGTCTCGCGACCGAACATCGAGACCATAACCTTCACCTTGCCGCGATCTTCGTCGATATCGCCCACCTTGCCCTCGAGATCCTTGAACGGGCCGTCACTAATGACGATCGGATCGTCCTTCACGAGGTCGATGCGGTGCTTCGGCGCTTCAGCGGTCATGCGCTTCATCAGCGTCGTAACTTCAGACTCCTCCATCGGAACTGGCGTATTGCCACTTCCGACGAAGCCGGTCACGCGCGGGGTGTTGCGCACCACAAACCACGAGTCGTCGTCGACGATCATGCGCACGAGGATGTAGCCTGGATAGATCTTCTCTTCTTCCACTATCCTCTTCCCGCCCTTTACTCTTATCTTCTTCTCAGTCGGCACAACAACGTCGAATATCTTTCCCTCCATGCCGAGAGACTCGATGCGCTGCTTCAAATTGCGCTCGACGGCGTTCTCATAGCCGGCGTAGGTGTGAATCGTGTACCAGCGCGCATCCTCTTTTTTCGGAACGATCTCGTCGCGAATCTCTTTGCGCACAGCCGGCGCGATGTCGGCCATGCCGACCTCCGCATCAGCGTCCTCCATTTCTATCTCGGTGTTGTTCTGGTTGTCGTCCATAGAAGAAGAATTAGACGCCCGTGAGACGACTCACCCCGAGACCGAAGGCGTAGTCCAAGAGACCGACGAGGAGTGCGATCGCGAGCGCGATGAAGATGACGACGAACGTATGTGCAACGGCTGTCCGGGGAGTCGGCCAGACGATATGTGCGAACTCTTCGCGCACATGCTTCAGATACGTGAATGGTGAGGTCATGCGGGTAGCATTTACTAAATAAAAAAGCCCTGCGGGCTCTCTGATATAGAGAGCATACTACGACGCTGTGGCGGCGTCAACTGCGGCAAAACAAGGTTCGACCTTGTTGCAAGGTCGAACCTTGTTTTTGCACTAGCGGATCTCGTAGGTAATCGAGACCGACGCGTTATAGGTGTTCTCGCCAGCCGGCACATTCGGCGCAACGGCTTTCGAATCAGAGGCGCCGCCGCCCATGCCGTACGTCATCATCGGATACGGATAGCCGCCAGAGGACTCAGAGAAGTTCACAATCTTACCGAGCTTCACACCGAGCTGTTTCGCGAGAAGGTCGGCCTGAGCCTTCGCCTTCGTTATAGCGTCAGCGCGCGCGGCATCATTGCCGGCAGTAGCATCATCGAGCGCGAAGGCGGGGCCGCTCACGTTCTGGACCTCGAGCGTGCCGAGTCCTGAGAGAAGATCGCCCACCTTCGTGAGATCGCGGAGCGTCACCTGTACGGTCTCAGACACTTGATAGCCGATTATCTTCGGCGCGCCGCCATAGGTTGGACAGAGCGAGCCCGAGGAGCACGGGTTCGGATACGAGTATTGAGGATAGATGTTGTAGGAGAGCGTCTTCACATCCTTCTCCGCGACGCCCTGCTCTTTTACAAAGTCGAGTGCGGCATTGGCCTGCTTCGTCGTCGCGGCCTGCGCGAGCGCGACTGTCGCCTTCGTATTCTCTACCGTAAACGAGACGCGCGCGACATCCGGCGGCATGCTTGCCTGGCCCTGACCCTGCACGGTAATCGTGTCGGTCGCCGGCACGCCCGAACGGCCGAGATCAGAAAGGACGCTCACCGTCTCGGCGAGAAGAAAGAGTGCGAGCAATGCGAACACGCCTATAAGCGCGGTGCGCATCGCGTTCCCAAAAAATGCGTTGAAAGAATCGCTGTTCATAAAGGTAAAGACGTTATAGCTACGTTGTTATGACATTCATACTATCACTCTCCTTGTAAGGTCGTAAGAAGCCTCCGGAGCGCCACCGCGGCAGGAAGCGTCGCGGTATCAAGGCTCGGATCAGTCCAATTCATGACCGAACGGTCGATCGCGTCAAAACGCAGGACATCCGTGCTTCGGGCGAGATAATAGGCCGTATCGACCATTCCCTCAAACCGCTCAATCGAAGCGATAGTGAAGCGATGCGTCCCGAGCACGGTCGAGGTGAAGGAGGTGGCGCTCACCGGCAAGCCGGAGGGACTGCCGATAGCGGTCTCTCGAATAGTCGCGAGCGCCGTCGAGGACGCCTGGAGAGCGAACCGACGGATGATGATACTGCTCGGTGGGATGTCTGCCGTGGAAGATGCCGATTCATATGCAGCGACGCTCGAAGCGTCCGGAAGTTCGGCGGCCGTAAACCCTTCCGGCAGGGCAAAGGAGACATTGATGTCTGCGAGTGTCACATTCGGCAAAGGGCATGCCGGGAAGGTGCAAGAGAGGCCGGTGCGCGCGACCGACGTGCCGTCGGGACACATTCGCGCATCCATCGGACAGGCGATCGGCTGAGACGGATGTTCGACGGCATTTCGATAGACAAGCCCGCCGAATCCGACGACGATGATAAGCACGATGCCGAGGAAGAGACCTTTCATACACTCATACTACCACTCTTGAAAAAACTGGGGTGGTCGATGGGTCACGATCCCACAACCTTCTGCTCCACAAGCAGATGCTCTACCAATTGAGCTACGACCACCATGCGCACAAGTTTTTTATAACACGAACGCAAGGATTAGTAACGCGGGGTCTCCTCGGCCACGCCCGCCTGATGGTTCGCCAGCCGGGCGAGCGCGAAGAGGAGCGAGGAGAGGCGGTTGAGGTAGCTGAGCGTCTCGCTCGTGAGTTCGCGCAATTTCATTTCTTTGACCGCAATCACGCGCCGCTCGGCGCGGCGTGCGAGGGTGCGCGCGACGTCGAGGAGCGCGGAGAGCTCAGTCCCACCGGCGATCGAGAACCCCTTCAAGGGCGGTATCTCTTTTTCTATATCGTTCACTATTCTCTCGACCTCTTGTACCGCCCCCTCCCCCACCTTCTTATCCGCACCGGCGACTTCAGCTTGAACAATGAAAAGTGTTCCTTGTATGTCCCGCACTATGCCGCCGATTCTCAGAGAATCAGCGGCACGCATCTTCACAAAGCCCAGAAACGCATTCAACTCATCAAGCGAGCCGAGCGCCTCGGGTAACTCTGATGACTTCGAAATCCTCTGCTGATTACAACCAAAGGCTGTTGTCGTCCCGCCATCCCCTTTGCCGGTATAGAGCATATACGGCTAGTATACAACGTTTTTACGGGGGCCGAATAGAGTTCAAGAGCTTGGAATCGCTTTGAGCATTTCTGCGGGCGTTTTGCAGTCGATGCCCATATGCGGCCGTTCGGTGTTGTACCAGTCGCAAAAGACAGGGATATCCTTGGCTTCGGCAAA
>JAQUAU010000034.1 GCA_028687085.1 Minisyncoccota bacterium
CAGGGGATGAAGACCATGTCGCTACCCGAGAGCGCTTCTTGGATCTCTTGACGAGTCTCTTCAGCTGCACGCTTGCCGAGCTCGGGGTTCATGCCGGTGCCGAGACCGCGGGTGAGATTCTTGCCGATGTGGATCTTGCGCTTTGCAAGCGAGCGATGAAGGTCCTGTGCATCGGAGTTCACGGCGATGAACTCGACACCGCGCACCTTCGACTCGATCATGTGATTGATCGCATTCTTGCCGGAACCGCCGACGCCGACCACACGAATCCTCGCGAATGTCTCGATCTCCGGTTCGATGCGCTTGGACATAGGAAAAGCTTATTGAGTAATTCTCGTCATACTAACAGAAGCGGGGGATATGCAAATATTGACAATAGGCTAAAACATTTCTTCGAAATGTTCGCCCAAACGCACCTTTTGTGCGTTCTAGGGCAAGAATTGCTGAAAGAACTTGCTCACCGAGGCACTGAGACTCTTCTTTGGCGCATTGGTGTCGCCCGTGAGACCCCAGAGGGCGAGGCCGTAGGCGACGGCCCAGGTCGCGTCGCGAATCTTGGTGTCGGCCGAGAGGCGGAACTCGGCGAGCCTTGCCGGGAGCTTCAGGGAGCCGCGAGCGATGTCGCTGATCGAGCCGACGCCCGCGCCGCCGCCGCTGATGATGATGCCGGCAGGCAGGGGGCCGCGCCGGCCGAGCGACTTAAGGTGCTTGTCGATGAGTGCGAACATCGCGTTTAGGCGCCCGACGATGAAGTCGTCTACCTTCTTGCGTGGATACATCTGGCCCGAGAGGCGACCGAGCTTCACGCGCTCGGCTTCTTCAAGCGAGATGCGAAATCCGAGTGCGATGTCGTCGGTGATGTGGCTTGAACCCATTGGGAATACTTTTACCGACACGGGAATATTTTCGTCATAGACGACTATGGAAATGGTTTCGGCGCCGATGTTCGCGAGGACGCAGCCCTTCATCTTCTGGTCGCCTTCAAGGAGCACATAGGAGCCGGCGAGCGGAGAGGCCATCTGATCGATGATCTCGATGTCGGCCTCTTCGACTGCGGCGGCGAGCGCCTCTTCGTGCTGAGCGAGACAGGTGATGAAGAGGTAGTCCACCTCGAGCCGGACGCCCTTCATGCCGAGCGGGTCGCCGAGCACCTTCACGCCGTCGACGCGATATTCAAGCGGGATGCTATGCAGGACGTGGCGATTGAGGAATCCGGGTGCCGCCGCCTCGCGTGCCGCCTTCACGGCCTTCTCGAGATCGAGGGCGGTAATCTCTTGGTCGGCACGCGAGATGATAGCCGAGCCGCTTGCGCGCGCCTCGTCGAGCGAGATGCCGCCCACAGCGAGAAAGCCGGTGCGAATCGGCACGCGCGCCGCACTCTCGGCTTGTTGCTTCGCTTCGAGAATGCTCTTGGCCACCTCTTCTTTGTTGACGATATAGCCGTGGCGCAGGCCCTTTGACTCGGCGAGGCCGGTGCCGATGATACGGAGCTGGCGCCCGCCGCCTTTAGAGGCGACTTCTTCGACGACGACCATCTTCACCTGATAGGTGCCGATGTCGATTCCGGTTGCGATGCGTCGTTTCATTAGGTAAAGGGCGCGCGTCACCTGTGACAAACGTTGCCACAAGTTTTCGTTCGCATTGCTCCATAGTAACACCATGCGCCATGCCTTTTATATGCAAGAGCCCGTGGATAAAGAGTAGGAGCAGGAAGCTGGAGGCAGGAAGCTTGAAATCGGGGGCTTGCTTCGCGGCTTCGGTGGGGCAGATAATAATCTCAGCACTCTTGTTCCCCACCACATACGACAGCACGTTCGGGACGTACTCCTTTTTGCGCAGCTGCATATTCAAAGCGCGCGCCTTTGTCGAGCCGACGAAGGCGAGAGAGATATCCCAGCCCGGCACTACTTTCTTGGCTACCTCAGCAAAAGGCAAACCCGCCACAACGTTCTGTTGGCGGGTGCTGTTGTGTATTGAAACACTCCCCATCCTTGCTAGCGCTTGCGCGTCTTCTTGGCGGCCGGATCGATCTTGCCGAGCTTCACGAGCTCGTTGTAGTTCTCGCGGCGAGTCTTCGAGATAAGGGCGCGCTTGTGACCGACGTTCTTAGACTTGGTGCGCTCGAAGTAGCGGCCGTTTCGCACTTCGCGCACGAGGCCGAGGGTTTGGGCGCGGCGGGTGAAGCGGCGAATAAGCGCGGCAGAACTTTCGTTCTTTCCGCGGCGGACTTCGACTCGTGCTCCTGTTTCAACCATGATTCCCCGACTCTAGCACATCTGTGCTGTGATTGTCTACACAAACGCCTTCAGGCGTTCGGCGAGGCCGAGAAGGGGGAGGACCGTCTGCTCCTGTGTCTTGGTGTTGCGGAGTATCGCTGACCCTTCGAGCGCCTCCTTACGCCCCATGATGAGGAGATAGGGGCTCGCACGGCGTTCGGCGAGGTGGAGCTGTTCAGTGAGGGATTCGACGCCGATATCCTGCGCCAAGGAGACGTGCGCCTTGCGGAAGTCTTCAGCAAGTTTGATGGAAAGGCGCTTCGCCTCGTCGCCGATGTGGACGAAGGAGAAGCGCAGGCGCGCCGGGTTGGCCTTCTTCACCGCCATGCCTTCACTCCCGATCTGGAGCACAGCGCAGGTCGCGCTTAGGGAAGGGCCCGGAAAGAAGTGGCGGGTGAGGTCGCTGTAGCGGCTGCCCCAGGCGACGCGACGTCCGCCGATGGTGAGTTCGAAGCAGGTGTCGTTCCACACATTGCCGCGGCTGATGAGATTTTTTGCGAGCTCGTAGGGCGTCTCGGTCATCTCCAGGTATTCGAGCAGATCTTCAAAGCGCTTGCGACTCGCATCAGAAAGGTGTTCGGTCGGTGCAGGCAGGTCATCGGCGTATTCACTCTGGATCGCGAGTTCGGCGGCCTCGAGCGCATCGCGTTTGGCGCAGTCGAGGCATTCTTGCGGGAGCGTGCTCGCACGCTTTTTGAAAAAGTTCCCGAGCTCGCGCGCGTATCGCGCGCGTGTCTCCTTGTCGCCCATCGAGTTCAGCCGAACGACCGGCTCTTCGTGATAGAGGTCGCGCGTAAGGGCGATGAGCGCGCGAATGATGACGACATCAGCAATCGCGCGGTCGGTGCCGAGTGCATGGAACTGGATGGTCGCCTTCTTCTGCACCGATCGGCCGGGCGCGATGTTCGTGTGCCAGAGAAAGAGTGGTTGACGAGGGTTCGGCGTGCACTCGACCTTCTGACAATGCCGTAAGAAGCTCACTACGGTCTCGGCAACCGGGTCGAGCGAGAGATGGGTAAGCGCCTCCGGGTACCCCGTATGTTTCGGCATGTTCCCGCGTGCCCTCGCAGTCAGAGATGAAAGCGGAGTGAAGCCGTAGTATTGACCGACCGCATGCGCTTTATGGAGAAGTTCGTCTGCCGGTATCGTGTCGCGCATCATGGCAGTATGAGTGTCGTGGTGCTGTCCTGCGAAAGATAAGAAACGGCGCCCGGGAAGAATCCACTTTCCTTAAGTGGGAGGAGCCGAAGGTCGACACGGCCGATGATGTCCTTCTTCGGCAAGGGTCCCCAGACGCGACTGTCAGAGGAGTTCGGGCGATTGTCACCCATGACAAAATATTCTCCGGGGTTGAGGGACACATTCTTTGTGTACGTCGCATCTTCGTTCACGATGTAAGGTTCAGCGAGTTTGAGTTCTGCGCCGTCGGTGGTCGTGATGGTAACGGCGCCATGATTGATAGAAACCGTCTCGCCCGGCAGGCCGATGATGCGCTTGATATAGAAGATGGAAGGGTTCCCGGGGTAGCGGAAGACGATCACCTCGCCGCGCGCGGGCGCCTTGAAGTTGTAGAGGAACTCGTCGATGATGAGATAATCGAGATTTTCGAAGGTGGGGTGCATCGACTCGCCGTCGACGACAAAAGGGGAGACGACGAAGACGCGGATGGGGATGACGACGACGACAATAAGGAGTGCAAGCGTGAAAAGATCCTTCAGGAGACCCTTTCCAGTGTCAGACATGGGAGCATTGTACGCGTCCGTTTATACAACGCAAGTCATTTCAATTTTTGAGCACGCGTCGATGCGTCCAACGGCGCATCGCGCTCACTCTCGCCAGCGCAAATTGCAGCGCAGCTGCCCTACGGCGCTGCAATTACCATGCTGCGCCGGCTCCGAGAGTCTCCAAAATTGAAATGACTTGCTTATGCTAGGATACGCGCATGGCACTCGTCATTGTAGGGCTCGGGAACCCGGGCAAGGAGTACGAAAAGACGCGGCACAACGCGGGGCGCAGCGCGGTGGAGCTCGTTGCGAAACAACATGACTTCGACGAATTCGTTTTTAATAAAACAAGCAATGCCCTCGTGAGTAAGGGGGCGATAGAGGGAGAGAATGCAACGCTCGTGTTGCCGGAGACAATGATGAATCTCTCGGGCAAGGCCGTTGCGGCATTGGTGAAGAGCCCGAAGGCGGCAAAAAACCTGCTCGTCATCCACGATGATCTCGACCTGCCGATCGGCACGGTGAAGATGGTGTTCGGCCGCGGCAGCGGCGGGCATAAGGGTGTGGAGAGCGTGATGCGGAGCATCAAGACAAAAGACTTTGCGCGCATAAGGATCGGTATTGCTCCACTGAAGAATCCCGCCTCCGCCAAGGCTACGGCGGGCAAGCAGGCGAAGAAGCTCAAAGACGAAGAGAAAGTTATCAAGCTCGTGATAGGGAAGTGGAAGCCCTCCGAGGAATCCGTGGCGAAGAAGTCAATCAAAAAAGCCGCGGAGGCCGCGCGCCTCTTCGCGACCGAAGGTATCGAATCTGCCACCATGTTCGCCAATACGCGCTAAAAAAGAAAACTGCAAAGCAAAAACACTATCATATATGATAGTGTTTTTGCTTTTGATTAACACTTAGTGTCAATCAACTTATTTCTTTTTGCCTGCGTACGTGAGTGTCATGCGCTGTTCCTTCGGTTCAAACAGGGCGATGGTGAAGGGATAGGTCTTGCCGAGCTCGAGCGTCTCGCGCAGCTGTGCCGGCGATTCGAACTCGCTCACATGCACCAGGCCGGCGACGCCCTCTTCGATCGAAGCGAGCGCACCGTGCTTGTTGTACTTGATGACAACACCCGGCACCTCCATATCCTTTGTGTAGCGAGCGGCGGCGGTGTGCCACGGATTCTCTTTGAGCGCCTTTACCGAGAGGGAGATCTTGCCGTCCTTGATCTCGATGACCTTCACGCGCACCTTGTCGCTCACCTTGAAGAGCGCATGAGGATCCTCGACGAGGCCCCAGTCGAGCTCGCTGATGTGCACGAGACCTTCGAGGCCCGGCTCCAGCTTCACGAAGACGCCGAAGTCGACGATGCCGGTCACCTCACCCTCGGCAGAGTCGCCGACCTGGTATTTGTCGATAAGCGAAGCCTTCTCTTCAGCCTCGTTGCCGGTGCGTTCTGAGAAGATGAGCTTGTTCTCCTTCGCGTCGGCGGTGATGATGCGCACCGAGAGCGGATGGCCGACAAGCAACATAAGCTCGCCGAGAATCTTGTCCTTATCGCCCTCGGGGACGCGCGGATAGTGGTCCTTTGAGAGCTGAGAGGCGGGGAGGAACCCTTGGATGCCCTGCCACGAGAGGATGAGTCCGCCCTTGTTCGCCTCTTCGACGATGAGCGAGTAGGGAGTCTGCGAGAGGATAGCCGTCTCAGCTTCACCCCAGATAGCCGCCTGACGAGCCTCCTTGAGTGAGAGCTCGATATAGCCCTCGCGGCCGGCGGGGTCGATGACCTTGGCACTGATCGAGTCGCCCGGATTCGCCTTGCGCAATACATCAGCGGCGTTGAGGTATTCGCGGCCGTAGATGAGGCCAGTGCCAAAGGGCGGGAGGTCAATGTAGACCCGGCCGCGGTTCATCGCGATGATGGTGCCCTCGACAAGGTCGCCGGTAGACGGCGGTGTCGGGATAGCGTCAATAAGGCCCTCCATCGGGTGGCCTTCGGGGAGGTGAATGGTCGGCAACGGAATAGCCTTTACCTTAGTCTCTTCAGACATATATATAGCAGTGCTGATTTTCCAAAATCGGTACTCGCGCCTTGCGACATCGAGGGTTAGCCGATTCGTACTTCTCTGCACGCAACTCGTGGACTATAGCACACGGTGTAGAAAAAGAAAAAGGCCCGCCTATGGGGGCGGGCCTCCGGAGAACACTGTGGGAAAGTGCTGCTCTCAGAGAGCAGACTCGGATTTGGTCATGCGGTGACTCAAGAAACGGTTCATCGTCTTCCTCCTGTGATTCTCAAGTGAATGGGCATGGACGTTATTCCTTGCTTTTCCTCCTGTAAGGTGGTGGACGGTGGCGTGTTGACGTTCAATTCAAACAGAACGTCTAAAAGCGACTATAACAGAGAAACGTTCGTGAACAACCGGCTTTTGAGCTTCACGGTGCACAACCTTTTACTTATCAGTAAGAGAAGTCTGACCTCCCTTAATTTCGTGGGCTATAACAAAAAGTGTGGGAAATGAAAAGGGTCGCCTCGGGCGACCCTTGAGTGTCACTCTCGACACCTAGTGCGGTCTGGACCGCTGGGATTTGTTCGATTTTTTCTTACTGATCAGCTCTGGTCATGCGGAAACGCAGAAACACACTGCGCATCTGGCATCCTCCTATGAAGGTAGTCGTTTGTGCAAAGTGCCCAGGGTTCACGCGCCGTTTGCGTGTCCCGGCCAGTGAACGCGGTGGCTCATATGCCGGCCGGAACGCCGACGGTGTCGCCGTTGACCGCGAGCCCGATCTGTGCGACGCGCGCTTTCAGATCGATGCAGGTAGGCGCATTGGCCTGGCGACCGAGTTGCGGGGTGAATTTCAGCATAGGCACTCTCCTTCGCAAAAGTTTCGGATGGAAACAACGCTGGTTCTCGGGAATCTCCCGGCAAGCGCACTTCACTAAAAGAGCTGAAGCACGCCTGAGAGCGACTATAGCAGGAAAAATTCCCTTCACAACTGTCTGCACAAGGGAGTGGGGACAGTATAGAAAAGTATTAGGACCCCATCTTTTGGATGGGGTCCTGGTGGCCGACTTGGATGCATCGGCTCGTGATGCAGGTTTTTCTCGTCTTTTTTGCGGACTTTTCAGCTACTGCCCTTGGCGACCGACTATTTGTTCGCGCGCGCTGACGTAGCCGGGTTGGCGTAGGCCGGCGCGGCAATGCCCAGCTGGTGACGATCCTTGGCCGTCAGCTCGGAGGCCCATTCTTCGTAGCCGGTTGCGGTCGTTTGGCGGAAGCGTTTGGTTCTCATCATTTTGCTCCTTTTCAGGTTGGCGTGGGCGAGGCGCGGATGCCTCAGGATTGGCGCACTTCGATGAAAACTGAAGGTGCGTCTGCAGGCGACTATAGCAGAAAAGCGTTCGTGAACAACCGGCTTTTGAGCTTCACTGTGCACAACCCGTGCGAAAGCCGAATTCCAAGGTTCGACCTTGGAATTCGGGATTTAAGGTCGAACCTTTAGCTTTCGCACGGGTAGGTTTTATGCTAGAATTGAAGCATTATATGGTCATAACTCACCACGGCGGACAGTGCTTCAAGGTCACCTTCGGCGACCTGACGCTCGTCTTCGACCCGGTGGCGAAGGGTGCGACCCTGTCAGCATCGAGCTTCGGCGCAGACATCGCACTCGTGTCCAGAAACCATCCCGACATGAACGGCATTGACGAAGTTACG
>JAQUAU010000035.1 GCA_028687085.1 Minisyncoccota bacterium
TGTGGGAACCTATAAAGCCAGCTCCCCCGGTAACAGCGACTTTTTTCATATGTTCCCATACACGCCCTGAAGGAGATCGAGATCCTTCTTGCTCTCCTTCAGAAGAGCGATGTTTTTATTCTCGATTGACTTAAATGTCTCGACCCCGGCAGGATTCCCTACTCGACTTTCATAGAGATCGCGGAGAGCCGCAAAATCTTTTATAAAGCAGTGCCCACCCGCGCCTCGGCCTGTTTTGTGTATGGGCTTTGCATACCGATGTGCAATGTATGGGTCCGCTTGGAGTGCCTGCTCTATTGGAGTCCAATTTGCGCCCGACTTCTGTGCGAGCTCATACATGAGATTGAAAAAGATTATCTCAACGTAACCACTCCCATTGTGCGCATATTTAATGAGCTCTGCCTCAGTACTGTCACACGTTAGTGAAAAGGGGGCAGGCGGGAGGATCGCGTGAATCTGTTCTGCCGCCGCCTTGTGCGCGGCGTCATCTGCCGCCGCGCCAAGAATGTTCGAGAAGGGATGCGCCGCATCGTGTGTCGCGGTCGCTTCAGAAAGAAATTCAGGAGAATAGAAGACGATACGGTCGGGGTAGTGCGACTGGAATGATTTCGTCGTACCGGGAACAATGGTTGATTTTACTATGACAATTTTCCCCGCCCCCACGAGACCGATAGCATCGCGCACAATAGAGTCATCAAAGCCTGTTGGTGTAGTCGGCGTTGGAACCGCAATAAAGACGATGTTGCAATTCTGTATCTTTTCTTTGTTATTCAAATGCGGTTCCTCAAGTGCATACCGCACTACCGGGTAGCCGCGATGCTCAAAATCATCGGCATAATGCTTGCCGATGTAGCCCTGTCCTACGAAGCCAATGAGTGGCTTCTCCCTCTCGCCAGGAGTCATTTGCATGACTTTAACATGAGCCTTGAGCCAATTCCATACAAACGGAAACTCATGCCACGAACCCGAGGTTTCTGCTCGGCGAGAACTCCTCGATCCAGCGCACGAAAAACCCGAGGACGGGGTCCTCGGTATCAACTGCCTGTGTGATTATCAACAACCTCATATTGACTTTTTGTAGGGTAGGTATATCATACTTAGACAAATGCCTTCGGGCCGACTCTACCGCAAGGTAGAGGTAAAGAAGAAGAACAACTCAGGGAATCAATCCCCTGAGTTGTTCTTTTAAAGAAATAAAGTCGTCTTGCGCCATGCGTCCAATCAGGTGACTCAGTCTTTTTGAGTCCAACAAGCGCAGTTGCGAAAGAATCGCGACGCTTGGAGTTGAACCGAGGAATGAGAAAGCGAAGTAGTATGCGCGCGCATGTTCAGAAATATGCTTCTGCGCCGATGTGAGCGGGATTGCCCAGAATATCCGGTTGTTGAACTTTCTCACAATCAACACTGGGCGCAGAAAGTCATCCCCCTTTCCGTCTTGCTCGAACCCGACATTCAACCCCATGCGGCAATACCAGATTTCGCGTTCACGAAACCCAGGACCGACGAGTGTGCGATCGATTCTTTTTTTGCCCTCATTCCACCCATCAAAATCTTTTTCCATATTCCTATATTAACGCACGAGCCGGGCGAGATCGGCCGCGATGCGCGAGGGAATATCGCCGACTGACGCGAGGTGCGTGCGCGCCGTATCCTCAGCATGCCGCGGGAGCTCTTGCCGCACGGCATTGTCTTCGATGAAGCCGACAATGCCGAGAGAAAGCGCCGTCGGGTCGGCCACCGGTACGGCGAGCACGTCTTCGTAGCCCTTGAACACTTCGCCTACGATGCCGACATCGGTCGTGATGATGGGCACCTTGGCGAGCGCCGCTTCGAGAAGAGTCCTGCTGTACCCCTCATAGGCGCTCGCTTGGATAAAGGCCTGGGCGCTCGACATAAGTCCCCGTACATTGGGACGATTGCCGAGAAAGATGACTTTATCCGCGAGGTCGAGCGAGTGCGCCATCCGCTCGAGCTTCCCCCTTTCACTCCCCTCGCCGACGATGAAAAGGCCAACCATCGGATAATGCTTTATGACGAGCTTGAGCGCCGCCAAGATGTCCTCAACGCGCTTCTCAGGCTCTAAACGCCCTACAGCGACGAGTGCGAAGGTAAAGAGGTGGGCAGGCAGACGTACCGGCTCGGGCACGAGCGCATCAACCCAAACAGGAATGACGGAAGGGTCGACGATCTTTGAACCGTACCGATCGAGAAGCGACGCCTTCACGCGCTCTGACACGGCGCGGATGCCGGCGGCCTCTGGCAAGACACGATCGGCAACTCTGAGGCGCCAACGATTCAGGAGCGGCTGACGCACCGAGGGCGACCGCCAATTGCCGCTCCGTATGAACCACGGCGAGAGAAAGTCGGTGTGCACTTGGATATGCAGTCGCGCAGAAGTGCCCTGGAGTGCCCGGAGAGCGGCGAGCCCGTGCTCAAACGGGTCCTGCGCCGATACCACTTCGATAGAGTGTTCGAGGATAAGTGCGTGCGCACGAGCGGCGAGCGCACGCACGCGGAATATGTTCCATGCCTGCACCGGATGAAGAAATAGGTTACCCTCCTGTTCATCACGCGCATAAGGACCAGCAAGAGAGACGATGTGCAATTCTCCTAAAGCGGCGGCATACGAGCGCATGCGCGCTCGCGTCGCGCTCTCTGCGTCGAATAGTGTCGGGTCGTTGGATACAAATAAGACTTTCATAATTCTTGCATTACTGCTGCAGTCTGCGAGAACATCGCTTCGGTTGAAAATTTCCCAACGCGAGCTAATGCCGTCTGTGCTCTCACACGCGCAGCAGCCGGATCATCTTTCACGTGCCTTAGAGCGGCATACAGTGCCTCTTCATCACCCGGTGGGACAAGAAGGCCAGTCACGCCGTCTTCGACGAGTTCTGCATTGCCCCCCGCATCAGTGGCAATAACGGGGGTACCGAGCATCATGGCTTCAAGAAGCGCATGCGGAAACCCTTCATAGGTAGAGTTTAAGACGAACACATCAGCGCTCTTTACCCACCCGAGTGCTGCTGCACGAGAAAGACCAGAAGCAATGAAACAATGCCAATCACGTTCACGAGCCACAACGCGTTCAATCGCTTCAAACCCTTTCCACGGCACGCGCCGCCCAGAAGAGACCACGAGAAAGCCGGCCGGCCTAGCAGAAGGAAGAATCGGAGTCACGATTTCAACACTGTTATATATAACCTTTATCTTGTCATTTGAAATACCCCACGCTGTCACGATGCCCTTCAAGTATTCACTCGGCACGATCACCCGCGTCGCGGCTGCCGCGACGCGAGCTTCAATTGCCTGTAAGCGACGTACGAACCATGACGGCTGCTTCGTCTGCACGAACGCATCAAGGTTTTGAGTGACGCCGAACCGCTGCTGACCTTGTTCCCACGCATAGTCGCCGACGATCTTCACCACAAACGGCTTCCCTGCTTTTTGAGCCGCCTTCATCGCCGGAAGGCCAACCGAGACCGGATCGAGAGCGAGCACCATGTCCGCATGTCGTGCCGCCTTGAGCACGCGCCGATAATACGCGTAATGCCGGATAATCTTCGGCAAGTGCCGCACCTCGCTGAACTTCACGAGTTCGACTTCAATACCCTTCTCCGGCAATCCTTTCTCCAGGAGTGCCGCATAGGTCGCTGGGCCGCCTATTTCAGGCGGATAGAGAGGGGTCGCGATAACGAGCTTCATACGCCTATTCTAGCGGTTTTTACCCGCACTATCGAAGACCTCTCTCATCTTGTGCGCGATAAGATTCCAGTCATATTTCTCAATCGCCATCTGCTTGGCCGTCGCCTTTACGCGCTCGACTTGCTCAGGATGCGCGAGGATGTCTCGCACTGCCTCTGCGATCTGTTCTGGAGAGTCCTTATCGACTGCCCAGCCGGTCGTCTCCCTGTCAGGGTTGCGCTTCGCGTCATAGAGAAAATCTGCGATGCCGCCCTCCTGTGTGGCGATGACCGGCAACTCCGCCGCCATCGCCTCTACGAACACGATACCGAACCCTTCAGAAAGCGACGGGCGAATGTACACATCGGATACTTTGAGATACTTCGGCATTTCTGCGTGGCCGATCTGTCCCATAAAGCGCGCCCTCTCCCCGACGCCCAATTCTTTTGCGAGTGACTTCAACATCGCCTCATCAGGCCCGATACCGTAGATGATGAACGAAACATTTTCAGGGAGGAGCGGGAGCGCGCGGATGACGTCGTCAACGGCGTTCTTCTTCACCAGACGAGACGTGGTTATGAGATAGATATCGCCTTCTTTCTTGCCGAGCTTCTCTTTGAGCGCGTCCAGCTCTTCTCGCGGATACGTCTGTGAGAAATGCATGGCGTTTACGCCGTTTGGGACCACTGCGAGCTCACCCCGGTAGCCCATGGAGCGCACAAATCGCTCCAGATAAGTGGAGGTCGTGATAGCGAAATCTGCCTTGGTGAACACGCGCGTAAAGAGCGGCAAGAGGATGCCGACGCGCTTCTTCAGGTAGTCGATAGGGTCGCCGTCGTCTGCACGGACGATGTAGGGCACCCTCGGGAACAGGTATTTGAAAAAGAGCGGTGCGAACGACGCATAACTCGTCATCACTGAGCAGACGGCGTCATACCTCTTTCGGCGATGCAACACTGCGGCATAGGCGAACGCCCAAAACGGATAGAGATATTTATTGAGTGCAAGCGGGAATCTCTTCATATCGGTCATCGTTGCGCCCCTCTTTGTGAAGCCGATGCGAAACACGTCGATGTTGCCCACGCGCTCGAACTTCGGCAAGCTTGAATCGAATCGGAGCGTAATCATATCAAACGCGTAGTCGCTCGGTGAGATGCGATCTGTCGTCTCCTTAATCGCCACCTCCGCGCCCCCGATGAAGGGGTGATAGGTGAGCGAGAAGAAGAGGATACGTTTCATATTATTCTCCGTTCCAGTCGGGCGTGAACGCCTGAGCGTACGGCCTTGGTGTCTGCGTCGTCAGGACTTTCGCATAAGCATTTGAAAAATTGGCTACGGTATGGCGTTTGCCGTTGTCGTCGAATACCATGTCGCCAGTTCGGAGCACTTTTGAGCTATTTTTTATTTCTCGTACATCTTTGTTATCCAACGAATCATCCTCTATATAAGAAACCTCCCCGCGTTCAACAACCGTTATTTCGTAGCAATTTTTATGGATATGGAAAGGTTGAATGTGTCCCGGGGGTATCTCGGTGAGTATCAACCTGACCGGGACCATGCCGCCTTCGTTATTTTCTACATCAGTATAGTGATATCGAATCTCGAAATTTTTCTCGCGTGCATCGTCAATAATTGACTGGAAATCATCCGTTTCCGAGACAAAAAATTTCTTATACTGCCCCTCTTCCTTTACTTCCTTTGCAGGGTCGATTATCGCAAAACTAACAAAACCCGGAGAGGCAATTCTCATAGTATGCGCTTTACAGTATCAAAATCCCTGGTAATTACTACCTATAACCAAAGGAAAAGGCCGGGGGTTACCCAGCCTTTTTGGGCGAGTGAATGTCACTCGCCCGCCCCTTGATCCTGACTTGACGCGTCCATGCGCTTACGAACCGCATCGAAGCGCTCCACCGGCGACCGTTTCGCATCTGCCTGCAAAGCGACCAACCATCGGGCAAATGCATCACGGGCTCTTTTGCTATTAAAGCGAATGACGAACTCATCGTCATTTTTCGTCAGTGTGCTCTCGATGCCCCGAATGGTTTGCGTCTGAAGAACTTTCATGTCTAGCTCCTTGTTGTGTACCAGACTTACTTTTACAACAGTACCTTGGTTTTAGCAATATTCTCTAATTTCTCGGCCACATCCATATCATACACGCGAGGCGAAGCAGGGACTATCTTCTTTTTATCGAAATATTCGCCGCTTATGCCTGCGACCTCAGGCGACGTCGCGAGATACACACTCGTCTCTGCCCCTTGTGCCGGAGTGATCAGCATGCGCTTGAAGAGAAGGGCAAGAATCGGATTCATAGCACGGACATTTCGCATCGTCATCTCGGTGCCGACCACGCCGGGGTGGAGTGCGTTCACGGTCACGCCGCTTCCCTTCAGGTCTTTCGCCAACTTCTTCGTGAACAACACTATTGCGAGTTTTGATTGCGCGTAGGCTTTATACATATCAAAACCTTTCTTACTTTCTAGATCATTGAAATTGATTTCGCCTTCTTTATGCATAGAAGAAGAGACGTTCACGATTCGCGAAGGCGCGCTCTGCCGCAGGAGCGGCAGGAGCAGTGTCGTGAGCAGGAATGGCGCTAAGAAGTTAATCGCGAGATTCAGCTCGATGCCGTCTTTTGACTCCTGCCGCTCCTGCGGCATGACACCGGCATTGTTGATTAAGACATCAAGCCTCGGGTAGCGATTCTTGAACTCTTCTGCACACGCGCGAACAGACGCGAGTGACGCCAGATCGCAGACGAGATACGCACTATGCTCATTGCCGGTCTCCCTCAGTATTTCTCTTTTTACTTCTTCTCCTTTCTCATTGGAACGCGCAGTGAACACGACCGTTGCTCCGGTCAACGCGAGGCTTTTAAGCGTTTCTTTACCGATACCGGAAGTGCCGCCCGTTATGAATATTATTTTTTCGTTTTGCATCGTAAAAAGGTTTGTTTAAGTCAGACTTAAACAGAAAACTGTGGATAACTTTTTGGGGATTATTAAAGGAAGATAAATGCGCTGCCGGCAAGCGCCATGAGGCCGATAAAGCTGAGCGTCCAGGGCGAGCGAAAGAGGCTGGTGGGACGCGTACCCTCGATCGGAGGAGGCAATGCCGCCCCCGCCGCAGTTCCTTCAAGAACTGCGGCGGGGGCTCCTACTGCTTCTGCATGTGCTTGAATGTTCGCTGTGCTGATAATCGGCTCGGCTTTGCTCACCACAGGCGGCTCGACCTCCTGTACTTGTTCATAACTCGCCGAGACGGACGAAGGTTGCCCGCCGGAGGCGGGCACGGCGAGCGCGGAACGTGCGGCGATAACGCCGTCGGGATACGCGAGCACTACCCCGGACGACATCGGCAAGCGAGTAATCGCATACGGCAGGAGAACACTCGCCTTCGGCAAGACCATCATGCCCTCGGGGATGCGGAACGAACTCGCGTCCACAAGGAGCCGCCAGCCTGAGAGGTCGAGGCGCAGAGCGGCGTCATTTGCGATAACGATCCCCTCTCCGGTCGCGACCGCGACACTCACTACTGCAGGCTTCACAGCCACCGTGAGATCGTCTCGAGCACTGACCGAACCGTCGGTCGCCGTCACGACCACAAGATACGTCCCGGCATAGCGATAGGTCTTCTCAGCTACATTGCCGGTCGCTGAAGAGCCGTCACCGAAGCTCCACGAGAATTGAGTCGAGGCTTTGTTTGTGCGCGCCGAGAGGCGGAGCGGCACACCCACCAGTGCTTCGTCACTGCCGCTTATCCGTACTGAGAGCGCCGAAGGCGGTGCTGGGGTCGAAACACTCTCTGTCGGCGTTGAAGTCGCCTGAACTGCTGGCGCGGACGCAGGCACGTTCGTCGTTCCGATAGTGATGAGGGGAGCAATATCAGCGTAGGTGCTCACGCCGATGCCGCTCACATTCTGGATGTCTTCAATGCGTGCAAACGGCCCATGCGCCGTGCGGTAGTCGATGATCCGTGCCGCATAGGTCGGGCCAATGCCGGGGAGCGTATCGAGA
>JAQUAU010000036.1 GCA_028687085.1 Minisyncoccota bacterium
AGGATCTCTTTCTTATGAGGCGCCCGAACCGGCGGCTATTCCGGCGTCAGCGACCATTATTGGTAGTATTGAGTACACCAGTGCCTCCTATCTTCCTGATGTCGGTACGTCACGGACGCTCGCCTTTGCGAGCGTCGGATTCTTCCTCTTCGCGCGCGTGCTCGGCGCGCTCATTCTCGCCGGACTCTTGGCGGGCTTGTTCCCGAGGCTTGCCGAAGCGATTGCGTTTCGCGCATACACGAAGCCGCGAAGCGTCCTGCTCACGATGCTCTTGGGCTTCGCGATTCTTGTCGCAACGCCGGTCTTGCTTATCTTGCTCTCGCTCACGTTCGTCGGCATCGGACTCGCTCTTTTGCTGGGTACGCTCTATGTCCTGCTCGTCCTCCTCTCCCTTTTGTATGCAGGTATTCTTATCGGAGCGCTGTTTGCCCGCCGTTTCGCGCATCGCGACACGATTTTGTGGCGTGACGGAGCACTCGGCATGCTCGCGTTCTCGCTCATCGCGCTCGTGCCGTTCATCGGCCTCCTGGTCGTCCTGCTCCTGACCATATTTACCGCAGGCGCGCTTCTCAAGCTGTTCTTTCAATTTGCTTTTCCGCACGAGGAACACACCTCTGAATTGTTATGAGTCGTATCGAACGCGCAGTACGCTCTGCGTCGTCGAAGACACGAAGGGCGCGCGCGAAGAAGATCGTGGCGTACCTGAAGAAGGCGTATCCGAAGCCAAGGAGCGAGCTCGCACACACTACGCCGTTTCAATTCGTCGTTGCCGTGATCCTCTCGGCGCAGTGCACCGATAAGGCGGTGAATAGGCTCACCGCGACGCTCTTCAAGAAATATAAAACGGCCCTCGACTTCGCTTTGGCCAAGCCGGCAACGTTTACGAAAGAGATTTCTTCTATCCCGTTCTTCAACAATAAGGCGAAGGCAATTATCGGTGCAGCGAAGATGGTCCAAGAAGATTTTGCCGGACGCGTGCCCCGCAACGAGACGGATTTGGTCTCGTTGCCTGGGGTGGGCTATAAGACGGCACATGTGGTGCTCGGCGAGCTCCACGATGTGTGGGAGGGCATCGCCACCGACACGCACGTGAAGCGCTTCGCCAAGCGATTCGACCTCACCGATAACAGCGACCTGACTAAAATTTCAAAAGACTTGGAAGTGCTCATTCCGAAAAAAGACTGGAAGTATGTGAACAACGGCTTTGTCCTTTATGGCCGCTATGTCTGCCGAGCGCGTCCGCACGACTGTGCAGAGCATCCGCTCACTAAACTCTGGCCGCCCGCTGCGCTTCGATGGCCGAAAGCGAAATGACCACGGCAAGTTTCCGCAGAGTCGTGTGGGCGCATTACAAAAAGATGGGGCGGCACGACCTGCCGTGGCGACAGACACACGATGTGTATAACATCCTCGTGTCGGAGATCATGCTTCAGCAGACACAGGTGGAGCGGGTCATACCTTTTTATACAAAGTTCATCAAGCAATTCGGATCGGCGAAGAAGCTTGCCGCCGCGCCGCTCTCCGATGTGCTCAAGGCGTGGCAAGGGCTCGGCTACAATCGCCGCGCCAAGATGCTCCACTCTGCCGCAAAAGAACTTGCGAAGACAAGGTTCGACCTTACATCCGAATCCTCAAGGTCGAACCTTGTTTCGCAATTGGAATCGCTGTCCGGCGTCGGACCCTACACCGCGCGAGCGGTAGCTGCTTTTGCATGCAATGCCGATGTCATTGTCATCGAGACAAACATTCGCACGGCAATCATTCACCACTTCTTTTCGAAGAAGAAAAAAGTTTCTGACAAAGAAATCGAGAAAGTTTTAAAGCGCGCTGCGCCCGACGTAGCTTTAGCGAAGTCGGGGGAGTGGTATAGCGCTTTAATGGACTACGGCGCACACCTGAAGCGCTCGGGCATATCGCACAATGCAAAAAGCAAGACCTATGCGAAGCAGTCGACGTTTGCCGGCTCGCTGCGGCAAGCACGCGGCGCGATCCTGCGCGAATATACGAAGGGGATTACTTCGCGTGCGCGCTTGGTGAGCCTACTTGGCCCCTCGCGCAAGGCGCAAATGAAGCAGGCGCTCGAAGCGCTTACGAGAGAGGAACTGGTCAGCGGAAATCTCGTATCAGAAGCGTCGTCGCGGCGCCGGCGAGGAGCGTGAATGCGCCGGTGAGCGCGAAGAGCATCGAGAACGAGCCAAAGAGAAGGATACTGCTCCCTATAATCGGGCCGATAACGTTGGCCAGCGGCCAGATGCCGCGAAAGACGCTCATCGAGTTGATGTCATTCTGCGACACTCTGCGGAAGAAGTGACCCTCAGTCATGCTTTCGATGAGTGCGGCGCCGATTCGGGAGGCGACGAGGATGAGGAGGACAAGCGCGAGCGGTGAGGCGCTCGTGATAAAGGCCAGGGATGCGAGCGCACCGCCCGAGATGATAAAGCCGGCGAACATCAGCTCCTTATCGCCGAGTACCTGGTCGGCGACCCATCCGGCCGGATATTCAAGAAGCGCATACGGGATAAGCATGACCGAGAACATCCAGCCGAGGTCCGACCACGAGATATCGAGCGATGTGTGGAGATAGACCGGAATGTAGAGCGCTGCCCAGATATAGAAAAGATAGAGCAGGAAATGTGCGAACGTGACCGCCGCGAGATCGCGATCATGCGCCATGCAGATAAGCGTATCGCGCATGTGTGAAAGGCGCGGCGGCGCCCCTTTGGGGAGGCTTCGCGCAGCGAAGAGGACGACAAAGGGTACGAGGCTTGCGGCCGCCGCGATAAAGACGCGGTTGTAGTCGTTGCCGTCATCGAGCAGAACGCCGAGGAGGAGCGGCGCGGCGAGCGCGCCGAAGTTCCATGCAGTGAGGAAGATGGTGCGCATGCGGCCCATCGAGCTCGGAGTATCAATCGTTGCCTCAAGCAGGAGATCGAGCTCATAATAGATGAAAGGCTGAATCGCCACCGCAACGATGACGAGAAGCGCTCCTGCGATAGCGCCCGGAGCGGCGGCAAGTGCGAAGAGCGCGATCATTTCGGTGAGGGCGAAGATGAGCGCCATCTGCTGGGCGCCGTACCGAGCGACAAGGCTCGGCATGAACGGGAAGAGAATAACGGCGATGAGGCCGCCCGCCGCCACGACGAGGCCGGCGTATGCTCCCGGCATGAGCGAGGTGAGGAAGGGGATGAGGACGAAGAACGAAAGTCCGGAGAAGATCGCAAAGAAGAAGTTCCCGACGAATATGACTGCGCGCGGATGCATTATTTTTCGAGTGTAGCATATGAAAAACGCCGTCCGCCATGGGGCGGACGGCGTTTTTCGCTCACTTACATCCCGATAAGGACGGGGATGACCATCGGCGCTTTGTTGGTGCGCGCGAAGAGGAATCCGGCCATCACGTCAGTGAGATTATTTTTCACATAATCCAGGTCGATCGGGTTCATGTTGCGAGTCGAATCCTCAATCGTCTTCTTGATCAAGATGCGGCCTTCGTTTAAGAGATCCTGCGATTCGCGCAGATAGACGAAGCCGCGGCTGATGATGTCGGGCGACTTGCGCAGCTTGCCGGTCTTCAGGTTGACGCTCGCGATAATGACGAACATCCCGTCCTTGGCGAGCGACTGGCGGTCGCGGATCACCACCTCTTGGATATCGCCGATTGTGAAGCCGTCTACGACCATCGGAGCCGAGGGGACCTTCTGTTTGTGCACGTTCATGCGCTCGCCGTCCTCGATATCGATGACGGTGCCGTTGTCGGCGACGATGATGTTCTCGCGCGGAAATCCGGATTGTTCGACCGCCTTTGCGTGACAGGCCGTCATCGAGCGATAGCCGTACGAGGGCATAAAGAACTTCGCATTCACCTGCTTATTGATCCAGACGAGCTCGCCCGTGTTGCCGTGGCCAGTCGAGTGGACGTCTGAGGAGCGGTAGTGGATGAGGGTGACGTTGTGGCGGTAGAGATTATCCTTCAACTTCTGCACGGATATTTCGTTCCCCGGGATGACTGACGACGACAAGACAATAGTGTCGCGCTCGTTCAGCGTGATGTACTTGTGCTGCTTGGTCGCGATGCGCATCAGTGCGGCGAACTCCTCGCCCTGCGCACCGGTCGAGAGGATGACGATCTTGTCTGGCGGATAATTCTGGATGTCCTGCGCCTGGATGAGCGTCTCTTTGTTGATCTTCAAGAGACCCGTTTTCTCGGCGATCTCGAGGTTGTTCTTGATCGAGCGGCCTTCGGTGACGATCTTCTTGCCGAGCTTCTCGGCGGTCTCGATGATGTGGATCATGCGCTCGAACTGCGAAGCGAACGTGCCGATGATAAGGCGTCCGCTGACCGTCTTGATGATGTCCTCAAGGGTCTGGATCACGCGCTTCTCGGGGATCGAGAAGCCGTCTTTTTCGGCGTTCGTCGAGTCGGCGATGAAGAAAATGTTCTTGTCCTTGGCGAGATCGCCCCACGTCTTCTGCTCGCGCTCGGTCGGTGTGCCGTCGTCGTGGTCGAGCTTCAAGTCGCCGGTGATGACGACGTTGCCCTGCGGGGTCTCGATCGAGACGCCCATCGAATCGGGGATCGAGTGCGTCACGGGGAAGAATTTCACTCGTGTGCTCCCAATCACCATCGATTGGCCGACTTCGACGACAACCATTTCAGATTTCGGCACATCAGGATATTCCTCCTGGCGGCGCTCGATCATAATCGAGGTCAGCTTCTGCGTGTAGATCGGCGGTGTGCCGAAGCGGGGGAGAATGAAGGGGATGCCGCCGATATGGTCGAGGTGGCCGTGGGTGATGATGACGCCCTTTACGCGACTCGCGTTCTTCTCGAGATACTTGGTGTTGGGGAGGATGTAATCGACGCCGGGACTGCTCTCTTCAGAGACGAATTGAAAGCCCGCATCGAAGACGAGGATATCGCCGGTCGCGCCTACTTCGACGGCCGTCATGTTGCGGCCCACTTCTTCGACACCGCCCAAGGGGATGATACGGACCGTCGTCGGTCCGGCCGGTTCGGGGTAGTAGTCGGCAGCGTGGCTCACGCGCGTCGGGTTTGACGCGGGGCGGCGCAGGATGCGCTGGATGCGGCGGGTCGCGCTGCCGGGTCGCGCGGCGCCTCCTCCGCGGTTGCCGGACGGACGTCCGCCCTGCGGGCGGCCGCCGCGCTCAAAGCGGCGAGGCGGACGAGCGCCGGTCGCCGGTCGCGGTCCGGAACTCGGGCGTGCGGGACGCTCCGAATGCAGCGGGGGGATTGGTGTCGCTCCGACGCTTCTGGATGGAGCTCCGGCCCCGGAGGGCGTCGGAGGTGCTGCTGGTTTTTGTGCTGGATTCATAGTGGTGAATAGTAGTTCGGGTAAATGATTAAATTAAAACTGAAACCCGTACGAAAATGACTGATCTTACTTTCTGTTGGCAAAAAATGGCCAGACCGAATCGGTCGAGCGGTACCAGCTCGCGACGGTCGCGAAGCGATCGGACGGCGTGATGATCTGCGGGAGAACGACGCCGCGCAGATTCGCTGGTACCGCATAGGTGAAGTCCGGCGCATAGATGAAGGCGGCCGGGTAATCCGCCGCGACGAGGTCCTCGATCTTCTGCAGGTCGGCTGCACGCACGACTCCGTCGGCAGAACCGCGCGCATCTTCTAAGAGCGCGTCGACGGTTTTGTTCGCATAGAGCGCGATGTTGAGACCGGGGTCATTGCGCTCCTGCGAATCCCAGAAGGCGTAGAGATCCTGGTCGCGCCCGATCACCATCCCGTAGAGGAGCGCGCCATACTTGCGCGGGCGGATGACGTTCTGCGAGAGATCGCCCGGCTCATAGAGCTCGATATCGACCGGGATACCGAGCTTCTCCCAGTCTGCCTTCACCGCGCTCGCGACGTTCTTAAGCTCGGGGACGTTCGACGTGCGCAGCGTGATGCGATCGAGCGTCTGTTTAGCAGACGCGTTTTTCCACATGCGTGCGGTGCCGTCATAGATCCATCCGGACCCCTGAAGCACCTTGGCCGCTTCGATGGTCGGATTGTCGAAGTGCGGCACCGGCGCTTGCCGCACGTTTTCTCCTGGCGGCACCGGGCCCATGATCGCCGTCGCGTAGCCGCCGAGTACCGTGTCGACAATCGACTGGCGATCGAGTGCGAGCGAGAGCGCCTTGCGCACTTCGAGTCGCGCATACACCTGAGTCTGATTCGGATTGAAGAAGACGCCGAAGACGCGTGCGTAGGGAGCGGAGAGCGCGCCCTTTGCACCGATATCATACGCACTCTCTTCGACGCCGTTTGCAAGGGCTGTCGCCAGGTCTTCGCTACGCGAATAGAAGTTGAAGCGGATGCTGTCGAGATACGGTCGACCGAGCACGTAGTGCGAATTTTCGGTGAGCGACACGCTCTTGATGAGCCCTGATGCGTCGCGCGAGATGCTCGCGACCTTGAAGGGTCCCGCGCCTACCGGATTCGTCTCAAGCGTCGAGAAGGGGAATTCTTCATTTGAAATGTTCTTCCAGAGCCGCGAGGGCAGGATGCCGAGCGTGGTGATCCCGAGAAACGGCGCATAGGGCTTCGTGAGTGTGAAGTGCACCGTGCGCTGGTCGACAATCTTCACGCCGACGCCCGACCAGTCGGCATACTTCGGGCTTTTAAGCGCGGCATTCTGCGCCTTACCTACGGTGAAGGCGACGTCGTCGGCGGTCACCGGTGTGCCGTCGGCGAACTTCGCATCCGCACGCAGGGTGAAGGTGTAGGTCTTGCCGTCGGGAGTCATCTCATAGCTCTCGGCGAGCACCGGTACAAGATCACCCCTACCTCCGAGGCCCATGAGGCCGGCGTAGACGAGAGCGGAGAGATCGCGATCGGCGTCGCTGATTGCCAAGAGCGGATTAATGAACTGCGGACTCCCGACCTCACCCTCGGTGAGACTGCCGCCGTAGGCCGGCACCTCGACGAGGAGCGATTGCTCAAGTGCATAGAAGCCGGCAAGAGAGGCGATGCACAGAAGACCGGCGAGTCCGTAGAAGATGACGCGATCGCCCGGCGAGAAAGAGCGGATGCGCTCCTCGAGGCGTTCGAGGAACAGAATGCTCCACGAACGCTGCAGCCGCTCTCTCCAGGGGGAACTGCCGGTGTCGTCCATTATCCTACGAGGAGGAAGTTCGCTATCGCTGCGAGCACGAGTAAGACGGCAATAACGACCGTCGCATTGAATAGGAATTTCTCAGCGCCTCTGCGCTTATAGAACGTTGACGCGAAGTTGTCGCCTCCGAATGCTCCGCCGAGGCTGGCACCGCGCTGCTGGAGCACGATACCAACGATGAGGAGTATGGAGAGGATGATTTCCGCGTACGGCAGTGCCGATACGAGTGCCTCCATCTTGTGTGGAATGATACCACGAGCAGATATATCGGCGCAACTTGCTTGTGAACGACGATTTCTCTATACTCCCCACACAAGGGAAGGGCGCTTATTCATTTATATATAGAACGCTATGGCTAAAAAGCTTTCACTCAAGCCGCTTGGAGACCGCGTGGTCGTGAAGCCGGCAAACACAGGGGGAGAGAAGAAGCTCGCCTCGGGCATCATCATCCCCGAGACCGTGAATAAAGAGAAGCTCCTCTCGGGCGAGGTGGTCGCGGTCGGTCCTGGTAAGAAGAATGATGA
>JAQUAU010000037.1 GCA_028687085.1 Minisyncoccota bacterium
GCAGGCGTCGGGTCTGCATAACCGGGAGCGTATACGTTTCCGGTTACGAGTGCCGATGTAGAGAATGCTCCCGCTGCAGGAAGTGTGAGTGCAAAGCCGGTGAGATAACTTGCGGCGGCGGGACTGAGTCCAATAGTGCCGGTGATGGCGGTTGTGCCGGTGGTCGAGATGCCGGTCTTTGAGAGGATGACGAAATTGCCTGCGGAGCCGAGATTGACCCCTTCAGGTCCAGCCGCAAACGCAGCCGTGAGCCCCGTGAGACCAAAAATCATTGAACCGAGAACGATACCTGCGGCTATCTTATTTTTCTTAGTAATTTTTTTCATATACTACTGATGCCGTCCCGAAAGGGAAGGCGTGACAGCAGCAGTAGTCTAGGCTATGGGATGCTCTAAGAACGATTCGATGTCTTTGATGATCGCATCAAGTCGATGGTCAGATTTAACATAATATTTACTCACGCCGGAGCGGATATAGGACTGAATCGTCGTGGGGCTCGCCGCATTGCTCACGACGAACACGGGGATGTTTTTCCATCGCTCTCCGTTCGCTTTAAATTTCTTTACGAAATCGAGACCGTCCTCTTTACCGAGAAGATGATGGTCAAGCCAGACCGCGTCGACTTGTTCGAGGCGCTCAAGATAGTCGAGTGCCTGTTCGATGCTGCGAACGGTGATGACATCTACATCAGTATTCTCAATTTTCGCATTAAAGGCTTGTTCGACGCTCCGTGTCGCAATGACGCTGAAGCCGTGCTTCTCAAGCTTCGCATGAATCGCTTCGAGAAGGGGGCGCTCGTCTTCCATTACGAGGATAGTCTTCTTTTTCGGTGCTGTTTTTTTGGTCATAGAGGTTAGTGGGGTTTAAGAGTTGTTGCTGCCGGCACCCCCACTTTGTCGAGGGGAAGCGTCACATAAAAAATACTGCCCGTGCGTTCTCCCTCGCTGGTAGAAGTAAACCATATCTTACCACCAGAATTCTCGACGATGGACTTCACAATGTAGAGGCCGAGACCGGTGCCGTCGGTGTCTTTGTCGCGTACATTGTCGGCGCGGAACAGTTTGGTGAATATCTGCCCCTGCTGATTCTTCGGGATGCCATAGCCCGTGTCGGTCATCTTCATGAGTATATGTTTCGGGTCCGCTAAGGTGATGGTGAAGGCGATGGTGCCTTTCTCGGGGGTATATTTCACCGCATTCGACAAGATGTTCTGCATGACCATCCGCAGGAGTCGCGGGTCAGCTTGCATGAGCGGGAGATCCTTCTTGCACGAGAAAGAGAATTTCAGTTTTCGCGCCGCGATCTGGGGTGTCTCCTCAGCGATGACATTCTCGGTCAGAGTGCAGATATCGGTCGGCTCCGGTTCGATGATGAAGGTCCCGAGTTCGAGCGATGCGACGTCGAGGAGGGCATTCACCAACTCGACCATGCGCTGGTTGCTGCGGTACACCTCATCGAGATATTTCTGCTGCTTCTCGTTCAGTGCGCCAACGTCGCCCGCGAGGAGCATTTCGGCGTACCAGTTGACCGTGGAGAGGGGCGTGCGGAGCTGGTGGCTCGCAAGCGAGACGAACTCAGTCTTCGCCTTGTCGATCTCCCGTTCATAGGTGATATCCCGGAATACCTTGATGGTCCCGATGACCTTCCCGCCGAGGATAACCGGCGTCGCCATGATTGCGAGCGGGAACCGCTTCTCATCTTTCCGCTTGTAGTATGCCGCGGGTAGTGCGGCTGTCGCCATGCCGGCGGCTAGCACCATGTTTACCGGATGCTTTGCAAGCGGGATAGGCGCTCCTTTCTCGTCCTCAAGCGGGATGACGTCAGAGAATTTTTTCCCGACCGCTATCTTGCTTTTCTGCCCGAGCAGCTTCTCAGCCGCTTTGTTTATGAAAATGATATTTCCTTTTTCGTCTGTGGCGAGCAGTCCGTCGCCGATCGAGAGCAGTATCGCCTCTTCTTTTGCATGCGCCATTTCAAGGCTCTTGGTGCGTTCGAGCACCTTCTTCTCGAGCGTTTCGTACGACTTCTTGAGCTTCAGGGCGGTGATGGCCAGCGTCCGCCGCACCGTTTCCTTCTCTTTGGCGGTGACCGCCAGTGTGCGCCGCACGCTCTCTTTCTCCTTTGCAGTCACCGCGAGCTTCGCCGCAGTGATTGCGAGTTTGCGCCGCACAACCTCCTTCTCTTCAGCGACGATGGCGAGCTTTGCCGCCGTCACGACAAGATTGCGCCGCACGCTCTCTTTCTCTTTGGCTGTTGCGGCCAGCTTCTCGGCCGTTGCGGCGAGCTTTGCCGCTGTTGCCGCCAATTTCTCTGCAGTGACCGCGAGTTTGGCCGCGGTGACCGCGAGCTTGCGCCGCACGCTCTCTTTCTCTTTGGCCGTTGCGGCCAACTTCTCTGCAGTGACGGCGAGTTTCGCTGCGGTGATCGCGAGCTTGCGTCGCACGCCCTCCTTCTCTTTGGCGGTCATGGCCAGCTTCTCTGCAGTCGTGGCGAGTTTCGCCGCGGTGACGACGAGACTGCGTCGCACGCTCTCTTTCTCTTCAGCGGTGACCGCGAGCTTGCGCCGCACGACTTCCTTCTCTCGTGCAGTGACGGCGAGCTTCTCGGCTGTTGCCGCGAGCTTGGCCGCCGTTACGGCGAGTTTGCGCCGCACGCTCTCTTTCTCGGCGGCCAAGACTTTGAGATTGAGAATAATCTCATCAGATGCAGAAGTAAGTGGTCGAGTGTTCATATCTTATGCATCGAGCACATCCTCGATCTTTTGTACGATGTCATGAAGCTTCCAGTCCGATTTGATGAGGTAGTGTGTCATCGCATTGTCCATAGGTTGCCCGTTGGTCGCGCTTAAGTTCGTCAATATAAGGACAGGGACATTCGCTCCCCACACATCGGCGCGGATTTTTTCGAGTGTCACTCTGCCGTCCATTTCTGGCATGATGAGGTCAAGGAGGATGAGGTCGGGATGCGCCTCGAGCGCCATAACCACTCCTTCTCGACCATTCTTGGCTTCAAGGGGGCGAAAATTGCTAAGGAGGAGGATATCCACAAGTGCGGCGCGCAGGCTCTTCTCGTCTTCTATGACGAGTATTGTTTTCTGGATGTTCATTATGTGTGCGCCTGTTCCGGTGATAGAGCCCATTACTACTAGCGCCGTAGGAGTATGAGGAGTATTGCAGGTTTATCCCTAATCGCCTAATGCGGTTATTTCTGCTTCCTCGTTCGCTTGCAGTGGCGGAGCGGTGTATACTGAAAGTCCGGGTGCCTCTTTCCTCCACGGTGCAACATTCTTGTCATAGCGGCGCTCGGTATACCCTCGGTATTTCGGCGTTTCTGTAATACGCGTGTCACAGAGTGACGGGACATCCGTCTTCACCTATGATGACCTCTAAACGGCAAGAGACGCGACAGCGGGCAGCGCTGACCACCGCCCATCACGATTTCGAGAAAGGGCTAAATGCCCATGCCTTTTTTAAGATGCAGAACCATGAGGTAGGAGAAGACCTCGTGCAGGAGACGTTTCTGAAGACGTGGAAGTATCTCGTCAAGGGAGGGAAGATCGACATCATGAAAGCCTTTTTGTACCACGTGCTCAACCATCTTATCGTCGACGAATACCGCAAGCACAAGACGGCGTCGCTCGATGTCCTTCTCGCGAAGGGGTTCGAACCGGGCAAGGATCATTCGGAACGTCTTTTCAATATGCTCGACGGCAAGGCGGCGCTCCTCCTCATCAGCCGCCTTCCTGATCGATATCAGAAAGTGGTGCGCATGCGCTATGTCCAGGACCTCTCGCTCTCCGAGATGTCGCTCATCACGGGGCAGTCCAAGAACACCATAGCCGTGCAGCTGCATCGCGGACTTGAGAAGCTCAGACTTTTGTATAACCACGCATAGCCGGTGCGTCGTTTTGTCACCGGACGCCTCTGTCTACGGCACCGAGGTATGACCGATAATCTTTTATCCTATGCTTGAAACACTCATCGTCGTGCTGATTGTCTTGTGGCTTCTCGGCTTCAGCTTTCATGTGGGCGGAAGTCTCATTCACACCCTGCTTGTCATCGCGCTCATTGTGTTCATCGTCCGGATGTTGTCGTAGTCGAACCGCTGCGCCATGAACGAGTTCCTCAAGATGGACATCTTCTTTCTCGTGACGACGATAGCGGTTGTCCTCTTCGCATCCTTGGGAACAGCCATATTGTGGCGGCTCGTGCGTATTCTCAAGAATATCGATCGCATTTCAGAACAGATTGCGTCAGTGTTTAACTTCTTCGGTGCAAGGAAGAAACAGTCACGGAAGAACGATTGAAGCGCGAAGCATTACACAACCTAATCAAATCTCGTTATGAAAAATACGGCAAAGAAGAACATGATGAAGGTCGGTGCAGGACTGGCCGCCGCGGGCGCCGCAGCAGCGGCGGCGGGCTACTACTACTTTTACGGGAGCACGACCGCAAAGAAACATCGAAAGATTGCGGCGAAGTGGGCGACTGCTATGAAGAAAGAAGTACTGAAAGAGACGAAACGTCTCGAGAAGGCAAGTCCGAAAGCGTTCGCGGCTATCGTGGATCGCGTCGCGAAGACCTATGAGATCGCCCGCTCGGTAGATACGGCCGAACTGAGACGTGCGGCGAAGGAATTGAAAGAGAACTGGGAGACGGTGCAACGCGAAGCGAAGCGCACTGTGCGCGGGAGCGTCGCCCGTGCGAAGAAGACCGTGCGAAAGGGCATACAGAAGCCTTATTAATATCATCACCTAACATATACAACATATGGATTCATATAATTCACCGAGCACCAAGCCGCTCTATCGAGGAACGCAAATCGTCTGGTACGTCTTAGGTCTCATCGAAGTCTTGCTCGCATTCCGCTTCGTCTTGAAGCTTATGGGTGCGAATGCCGGCGCTGGATTCACCGCATTCATCTATAACGTCACGTATGTATTCGCGGCGCCGTTCCTAAATGTCTTCAGCATCACACAGGTTGCCGGTAGTGTCGCCGAATGGACGACGCTCCTCGCGATGTTCGTCTACTGGGCGCTTGCGGTCGGTATCGTTAAACTCTTCCTGATGGGAAAGACCGTATCGACGCCTGAAGCGGCAGCGCACCTGAGCAACCAAGAGAACGCGTAACCCTCTGTACCGCTACGGCCCGGAGAGGTAGGTAATGCTGCTCACGACAATGTGCTCTTTCTCAAGCGTTCCCGCCACAGAAATGTGCGCACCGGTCCATGACGAGAAGTCGGAGGGCGGACCGTCGGAGAAGGTGAGAGCTTTGGCGACGGTAGTCCCGTTTGAATCCTGATAGAAAATATACGGTACGGGCCCGATATTGTTCGGGTAGAAGACGAGGGTGCCGGTCACATTGAACACTGTCGAGACTGCACTCGCGTCGCTTGTAGTCGCAGTCGCAGGCTGCTGCGGCACCGGAGCAGCAATAAGGCTCGCCGGATTTCTCAAGGAGAGAACGGCGATTCCCGATATGATGCCGAGAATGATGAAGAAGAGGGTAATGAAGCGTCCCATCTAGTGGAGACGCTGGTCCCGAGAGAGAGTTACGCGACTCGCGTGCGGGTGGTCAGCCAGTCCATCACTTTCTTGCGGTGCTGATCGAGCGACCAGGCGCCATCCTCTTTGAAGAGCGAGGCATTCTTTTTTCTGAATTCGCGCAGAAGCGCGAGCGTCGCGTGCGGGAACTCGAGCGGGAGGTTCTCGTTGTAGGACTTCATGAAGTCAGAAAAGGAGAGCGATTTCTCGCTGCGCAGACGATCAACGTCGGGGAGTTTCATCACTTTTGATAATACCACGAACTTTTCGATAAATCAACTCGATTATTTTCCGCGGCCGTAATACTGCTTGAGAAGCGCAACGTGCCCCGCATAGGTGTCGGAGCAGTGGAATTGGCCCTGCGCATCGTGGAAATAGAAGAGACATGAGGTGTTCTTCGGATTGAGAGCAGCCAGCATTGCCGCAACGGAAGGGTTCGCTATCGGGGTCGGCGGCAGGCCTGGCTGTCGATACGTATTGTAGGGCGACTTGAGATACCGGTCTGCGGGGCGCGCCGCGGGCCACCAGCTCTTCGCCGCCGCCGTATTCGCTCGTGCGTATTGGAGTGTCGCGTCGATCTGGAGATTCATATTGATGAAGAGCCGGTTCCAGATGATGCCGGATATGAGCCGCATATCATCGAGTCCTCCCGCTTCACGTTCGATAAGCGAGGCGATAGTGAGTGCTTGATTGAGCGGCACCACCGCGGCAGTCGCGGTGCCGTAGTGAGAGAGAATATCCCTATCGAAACGCTCGTTCACGAGCGCCTGCGCCACTTCGGGTGTCGCGTCAGCAGTCACTGCATATACGCCCGGTGAGAACGATCCCTCGGGCAAGGGGAGCGACGAATCCCCGGCAGCAGTCATGAATTGTTTCTTTTCGGCAGCGTTCCATCCGAGGGTACTCGCAAACACGCCCGCTACCTGCTCCTTCCGCATCCCGGGCGTGATAGTGACGAAACGGCTGTCGACAGCCGCGATGCTCTGATACCAGGGTGCATTAGCGATAGAAATGGCGACCAAGGCGAAGAGATCTTTGATGACCGAAGAGACATTCCCGACTGCCGCTTGAAGCGGTGAAGAGGCGTTCTCGAAAAGAGCATCCACCAGGACGTTTTCGACGATGGTCTTATTCTGAGGATTCACCGTGACGGGGAATTGCTCAGGTATGGCTGAAACGGCCTGGTCGTGTCGGATGCTTTCTGCGAGCAGGAAGGGGAGCGAGAATAGGACGCCGCCGAGCGTAATCGAGAATAGCGCCACCAGACCGGCTTTTACGTACGCGCGGTTCATACGCATCAGTATACTTCAAAACCCTATAGCATAATATTGTGTATACTACGGCGATGGAACTCATAGCAATACTGCTTGATGTACTGATCGTCTTCTTGTCTCTCTGGATCCTCTTTAAGCTAAAGGGATACGGAGGGCTTATTGGCGAGTCGTTGACCAAGGTCGGCTACGGGACGGTCATTCTCGGATTTTCGCAGATCATTGAGACCGCGAATACCGATTTCTTTCCCATTGATTCGTCTACGATGGAGATGATCCACCACGTCATCTTCATCATCGGTCTCTCTCTGCTCGCTCTCGGATTCAAACGATTGATGGAGGGGAAGTAAGGGTCCGCGGGTGGAGGATGTTCGAGAAGTTGTATGAAAACGAAAAGCCCACGATGTAGCATGTGGGCTAATCGTGGGCGGGTTGTTTGTTCTAGTACACACGACGCCTCGGTAGGCTGATGATAGTCGCAATTTGCCCCACTCGGGCGCATTCGAGACTCCACAGGGTTATAGAGTCTATTGCTATCAGGCCTACTCCAAATGAGGTTTCTCCTTCTCTCAGCACATGTGGCCATCCAAAGACGATCACTTCCTTTGAGATGGTTGTTGGGGGCTGATATTCCGGATACCTGACCTCAACATCGTTATCAAATAATAGCTTTGTACCGACGGGTAGGGAGATTCGAATCGAGGGATGGCCGTAGGAGACGCATACTTGGCTTTGCTTACGGCCTGGACAAATTTCAAT
>JAQUAU010000038.1 GCA_028687085.1 Minisyncoccota bacterium
CTGGCGAGGGGTCTTGCAGACGCTACGACACACGTCTTCTCTCTGGGGTCACCGAGGACTGTCCCCATCGTCGGACAATCGATCTTTACGATTACCTGCGAGACGAATGGCGATCCAGTGACTAAATCGGTGACGGTGAACGTTCAGGCGGCGTTCAGCGAATTCTAACCGCGTGTGCCGGAATACTGGCGCAGATGAAGGGTGCATGGTATCCTCCGGACATGAAAAAGGATATTCACCCGGACACGTACCGCCAGGTCATTTTCGAAGATATCGCCTCAGGCGCGACGTTTTTGATTGGCTCTACCGTGCATACGACCGAGACGGCGAAGTTCGAAGGTAAAGAATACCCGAAGCTCACCGTAGAAATCTCGAGCAAGTCGCACCCGTTTTATACGGGCGAGGACCGTACGCTCGACAAGGCAGGAAGGGTAGAGAGATTTAAACAAAGAGCGGCCAAAAAGAAATAGGGCTATACTGGAGAGATGGAGTACTCTCCAGAGTTTAAAAAGAATTTCGCCACTGCGTATCTCGCAGAGGAATATGAGCGCCTTCTGAAAGAGGTGTCGGATGCGCGCGCCTCTGCCGGCGCCGATGCCGAGCTCCAGCAGATGGCGGCTGAGGATGAGGCGCGCGCCAGCGCGCGCCAGGCCGCTATTCTCGCTGAGATAGAGCAGATTTTAGATAAAGAAAAAGAGGAGGTCGCAAAACCGGTCTCGGTGGTGATGGAGCTGCGCGCCGCCGCAGGCGGCGACGAGGCCTCTATCTTCGCGCACGAGCTGCAAGATATGTATCAGAAATACGCCGAGCGCCGCGGATGGAAGTCGCACGTCATCGACGACCTTACCTTTGAGATCAGGGGAGCCGATGCCTATGATGCGCTCCGCTATGAGACCGGCGTGCATCGCGTTCAGCGTGTCCCCTTGACCGAGAAGTCGGGCCGCATTCACACGTCGACTGCCTCGGTCGCGGTGCTCCCAATCCGCCTGAAGCCGAAATTTGAGATAAGTGCGGCTGACATCGAAATGGAGTTCTCTCGCTCGGGCGGCGCCGGCGGACAGAACGTGAATAAAGTAGAGACGGCAGTGAGGCTCATTCACAAGCCGACCGGCATCGACGTGCGCTCCTCAAGCGAGCGCAGTCAGCTGGCCAACCGCGAAAAGGCGCTCCAGATTCTCTCGGCCAAGCTCGAGCAGATGCATGACGAGAAGGAGGCTCGGGAGCACGCGGCCGAGCGCAAGGAGCAGATAGGCACGGGCGACCGCTCAGAGAAGATACGCACCTATAATTATCTCCAGGATCGCGTTACTGACCACCGGCTGAAGGAGTCGTGGCACAATCTGCCCAAGATTATGGAAGGGAATATCGACGACATCATCGAGGCGCTTCGCCGCCCGGCAGCGTGATACGGCGCCGCTTGCAGGTAAACGCCGCGTAAGGTAGAGTAACCCGATAATGACTGAAGTGAACAACGCGGCAGAGATGAAGCGCCTCTTCGATACAGGGGCGCATTTCGCGCAAGTGAAGAGTCGCCGGCACCCCTCGATGAAGCCCTTTCTCGTGGGCACGAAGGGGCGTCAGGAGATTATCGACCTCGTAAAGACGGCTGAACAGCTCGAAGCCGCGAAGGGCGCGATGGCGGCCTTGGCGAAGGAGGGTAAGACGGTCCTCCTTGTCGGCGGCAAGGTTGAGATCGCGGCCTTGGTGAAGGCGGCAGCCGAGAGCATCAATGCTCCCTATGTCGCCGCGCGCTGGCTCGGCGGCACAATCTCTAACTGGACCGAGATCAAGAAGCGCGTCGATCGGCTCGCTGAACTGCTCGAGTCGTCGGCGACCGGTGCGCTCGCGAAGCAGCACACCAAGCTCGAACTCGTGATGATCGGTCGCGAGAAGGCACGTCTCGAGATTCGGCTCGACGGCATCACCACGATGACGAAGAAGCCGGACGCCCTTTTGGTCGTCGACACCAAGCACGAGAAGCATGCGGTCAAAGAGGCAAACGATGCGGGCATCCCGATCATCGCCATCATGAGCTCAGACTGCGATCTCCGCGAAGCGGCGTATCCGATCGTCGCGAACGATACCTCGCGTGAGACGGTGAAGCTTATCCTCGGAGAGCTCACTAAAGCATTTACCACAGGGCAGACTGCATAGGGAGCTTCGGTCGCGAAAAATTCTTTTTCTGTTCGCTCGGGGCACTGCAGCCACTCACAGAAAAACGAACTTTTCGCGACCGAGCTTGTGTTATTATATTTTTTGAACACTATGGAAATCACGACTGAAATCATTAAGAAATTGCGCGACATGACCGGCGTGTCCGTCATGCAGTGCAAGAAGGCGCTTGAAGAGGCGGGCGGCGACCTCGCGCAGGCTGAAGTTATTCTCAAGAAGCGTTCAGCCGAGGCGGCCGAAAAGAAGGCTGAACGCACGCTTGCGGCCGGCACGATCGGGAATTACAGCCACGAGGGTGCGGTCGGCGCGATGGTGCTCCTCTCTTGCGAGACTGATTTCGTCGCGAAGAATCCGGAGTTTGCGGCGCTTGCGCGCTCTATTGCGATGCAGATTACCGCAACTGATCCGAAATACGTCACGATTGACGAAGTACCCGCTGCGTCAAAGGAGGCGGCAGTGGCGGTCTTTGAAAAAGAGATTGCCGGCAAGCCGAAGGAGATGCAGGAGAAGATACTCGCAGGGAAGATGGAGAGTTATTTCAGCGATCAGGTGCTCTTGGACCAGCCGTATATCAAGGATGAGACTAAGACGGTACGCGATCTCCTCAACGAAGCGACGCAGAAGTTTGGCGAGCGTGTAGAGGTAAGCCGCTTCGCCCGACTCTCGGCGCGCTAGGGCCATGACGCACCTCATTATCATTCTCGGCACGCTCACGCTTCTCGCCGGCTTCTTCGCACTGACTGCCTACGAGGCGCGACGTGGCGTACGCGTCTTTTCTGCAGGACGGACGCGTCTTGACGCGCAGATTGCACGCATCTATTTTATTCTGGAGCATGTCGATCTGAGCGCGTTCCTGCGGGACGAGGTGCGGCGTCTCGTAGGCCGCATCGGGCACGATATCGCACACCTCTCGCTCCAGGCAGTGCGTGTCGCCGAACGCGTGCTTACCCGCCTCGTGCGCTATTTGCGCACGAAGCACGAGGTGGATATCACGCCGCGTGAGACCGCACGGCCGTTCGTGCAGTCGCTCTCTGACTTCAAGGATCGCTTGAAGGCGGCTCGGCCAGAGAACTCAGAGATTACCGAGATACAATAGAACATACGCCGCCTTAGCTCAGCCCCGACGCCATGCAGCATGGGTCGGGGAGCCGACTTCCGACGTCGGCTTTGGTAGAGTAGTACGTAATATTGCCGCCTTAGCTCAATTGGTAGAGCAGCTCACTTGTAATGAGCAGGTACCCAGTTCGAATCTGGGAGGCGGCTCAGAGTTTAGAAGTAGTAGACGTCGCAAGCGCTCCCTTCGGGAATTGCTTCTCAAGATCCTCAAGCGAGGTGAAGCCGTAGGAGTGCTTGCCGTTCACGATGAATGCCGGCAGAGCGCCCTGCACCTTATTGAGGGCGATAAACGTCTTGAGGGCGCCAAGTTCGAGATTGTAGTCAAAGGAATAGACGCGCAGCGCGGGATAGGTATTGTGCAGATAGGAGAGCGCGTAGCCGGCTTTGTCGCAGTCACTGCAGTCGCCGGCGTTGCTGTAGAAGTAGAGGACGATGACCGGCTTTGTCCCACAGGCCTTGGCGAGCTGTTTGGTGATGAGGTAGTCGCGTATTTCAAGCAGGGAGTACTGCTGTTTCAGCCGCAGAACCTGAGCGTTGTCGGTACCGAGCTGATTCTCGGCATAGGAGAGGCGGTTGCCGAGGTCGGCGAGGCTGGTGATAAGCGTGGTTGATGATGCGGCGCTGTCGCAGGGTGCCGCTTCAAGGAGAGAGAACTGTGTATCGAGTGAGAGCGTATCGATCGAGAGTTGGTCTTCGATAGCGCCGAGCTCTGCGATACGCGCATCGTTTAAGTAATTCACGGCATAGGCGACGGTGCCGGTGAGCGCGACCGTAATGAAGAGTGCGATGAGAACGTTCCGGGTGACAATTGACATACCTTATGCGCGCCAGCCGCGGTGTCTACCGAAGGTCACGTCGGCCGTCGCTCGCACCAGCCAGAGGGGCGCGATGAGTCCGTAGAGAATCACATAGGAAATGATTCCGAGCCCTATCTTTCCCGGCGTCTTCGAGAGGCGCTTGCCGAACACGATAAGACCGAGCGAGACACCGAGGGTGATGAGGGCGAGCAGGATATAGAAATTCGCCGGGAAGTAGAACCAATCGAATGAACCGTGCGGCAAAAGGGTATAGGAGAGCGGGATGTCGGCGCGAATCGAGAGTGCGGTGAAGGCGTCGCGCAGGAGCAAGAAGAGCATAAGCGCGAAGAGGAGGATGCCGCTGCCCACCGCGATGACCGCAGTGGGGAGGATGAGCATGCCGAGGACGCCGCGGTTCCAGTCGCCAATAAGCGAACGGTATTCGCCGAGCACATTGCGCAGGAAGCCGGCTGTCCAGCGCGTACGCTGTTTGACGAGTTTCAGTATCGTATCGGGCGAGGTCGTGTAGACGCGGGCGCGCGGCGCGTTCTCGATCTCGTAGCCTTCTCTCTGGAGACGGAGCGCCATCTCCATGTCTTCGGTCTGGTGGCCGCGCTTGAAGCCGCCTACCGTCTCGACGATGTTGCGCCGATAGAAGGAGAAAGGCCCGGGCGTCACGTAGAGGCCGTTGACCGAGGCGAGCGTGTGGCGAAGCGTAATGCCGAAGGTGTACTCGGCATTTTGCATATGCTGGAGCAGTTTCTGCGGACGGTGTATCGACATCGCCGCCGTAACGGCGGCGACCTCTCCCCGCGCAAAACAGGGGATGATCTCACGGAGCGCATCTGGCTCGACGAAAGAGTCGGCGTCGAGGCATCCGACGAACTCAGCACTGGTCGCGGCGATGCCGGTGTTAAGCGCGGTGTGCTTGCCGCCATTCTCTTTAGTTATCACCCGCACCTGCGGGTGCTCGGCAAAGCGAGCCATGACTGCAGACGTCGCATCGGTGGAACCGTCATCGACGAGTATGATCTCGAGCTTTTCTTTCGGATATTCAAGAGCCAATAGGGAGTCGCAGGTTGCGGCGATAGTCAGCTCTTCGTTCCAGCACGGCACGATGACGGCGACAGAAGGGGTCTCATCGCTTGTATTTGCGCCGTGCGGCGCGCGCCCGCGTGCGGAGCGCGCGGGCGCCGAGAGAAGCGTGACGAGCAAAAACGACTCGAAGAATATCGCAAGAAAGAGAAATGGATATGCCAGTATTTCGGGGCCCATGATGGCGTTACTGTACCATAATCTGTTATATTTTCAGCATGAACCCCGTTAGAGACAAGACATTGGAAATGTCTGCCGACTCGTCTGCGAGTCGGGTCTCTAACGGGGTGAACCAGAAAGGTCGCCTCCACCCAATCTCCATCGCTATCCGCGAGGCGGCAGACATATTCGGCCGGATGGGGTTCGGCATCGCCTATGGCCCCGAGCTTGAAGACGATTGGCACAACTTCACAGCGCTGAATGTTCCGGCAGACCATCCTGCTCGCGATATGCAAGACACCTTCTGGGTTAAGGACAAGCCCGGGAGCGTGCTCCGCACGCATGCGACCTCGGTCACAATGCGCATGCTCGAGGAGATGGCCAAAACCGGCGCGACGGAGATGCGGCGCATTAACCCAGGAAAAGTCTTTCGCAACGAGGCGACCGACACGACGCATGAGGCGCAGTTCTATCAGCTCGATGGATTCGCCGTCGGTCCGACCGGTTCGGTGACACTTGCTCACTTGAAGGGAACGTTCGACCGGTTTTATCGCGAATATTTCGGCCCGCATACGAAGGTGCGCTTCCGCCCGAGCTTCTTCGGCTTCACCGAGCCCTCAGTCGAGATCGATGTATGGTTTGAAGCACCGGGTAAGGAGGGACGTTGGCTCGAGACGGCCGGCGCCGGCATGCTCCACCCGAGTGTGATCAAGAACGCCGGCCTCGACCCGGAAAAGGTGCAGGGCTTCGCCTTCGGCGGCGGGCTCGAACGGCTCATCATGATTAAGTATGGGATTCCCGATGTACGCCTCTTCCACTCCGGCGATATTCGCTTCAACTACGCCTTTGATCGACCCCGACGCCAGGGGGTCGGGGCCCCGACCGAAGCGTCGGGGAAAGAAATATGAAAGTCTCGCTGAAATGGCTGCAGAAATATTTTGATACGCAACTCCCGAGCGCGGAGAAGATAGCCGACGCCTACACTTTTCATGCGTTTGAAATAGAAGAGATAGAAGGGGACATGATGGACGTGAAGGTATTGCCGAATCGCGCCGCCGACTGTCTCTCGCATCGCGGGCTCGCCACAGAACTGTCCGCTATCCTCAATCTCCCCCTCACCTCCGACCCTCTCCGCGAAGCATTACAAGGTTTAACCTTGTACAACAAGGTTAAACCTTGTAATGCGATAAAAGTAGAGATAGAGGACCCGAAGAAGTGTGCGCGGTATATGGGTGCGCTCGTGAAGGGCGTGAAGGTCGGCCCGTCGCCTGAGTGGCTGCGCGAGGCGCTTCTTGCCGTGGGTCAACGCTCTATCAACAACATCGTCGATGCGACGAACTACGTGATGCTGAATATCGGCCAGCCGCTTCACGCCTTTGATGCGCAAAAACTGACACAGAAAGACGGTGCGTATGCGATCGGTGTGCGCAGTGCACGAGAGGGAGAAAAGATAACAACCCTTTCGGGCGAGGAGTACACGCTCACGTCAAATATTCAGCTCATCACCGATGCGCATGCCGACGCACCCATTGCGCTCGCTGGTATCAAGGGTGGTAATGCAGCTGAGCTGACTGAGGCGACGACGGACATTGTCGTGGAGTCTGCGAACTTCGACGGTACGGTAACGCGCCGTGGCGCACAGACGATCAAGCTCTTCACTGATGCGAGCTTACGCTTTCAGAATCGCCCATCGCCCGAGCTTGCTGCATACGGTATGCGCGACGTGCTCGCGCTTATCGCTGACATCGCCGGCGGGGAAGTGATAGGAGTCGTGGACGAGTATCCGGCTCGCCCCGAGCCAAGTCGAGAGGTATCTGTCACGCTCGCAAAAATTAATGGAGTGCTCGGCTCGAATTTCACAAAAGAAGAAGTCGAAGATGTGTTCAAGCGGCTCGCACTTCCATATATGATAGTAAACGATGTATTCACGGTAACGTCGCCATTTGAGCGCACCGACCTTGATATCGCCGAAGCTCTGGTTGAAGAAGTGGGCCGCATCATCGGCTATGATCAGATCCCCGCGACCGAGCTCCCCTTCGACCCTGCTCAGGGTAACCCCGACCAGGCGCGCTATCGCGG
>JAQUAU010000039.1:0-2758 GCA_028687085.1 Minisyncoccota bacterium
TGACCTTATCCCTATCTTCTAAAACCCGGATCTGGCTCTTGACGCTATAACCCAAGCCGAATACCGCCGAAAGATTTAACCGCGAATCTTTTAATAACGCTGCGTCCAGCCGATGCGCATAGACAGGGACATCAAATTTATCATCACAGCCGATATGGTCATAATGGCCGTGGGTATTGATAATAAAAGCGGGCGTCAATCCGTGTTTCTTCAAAACCTGTTTTATCGCGCGCGCATCGGCACCCGGATCAATGATTATCGCCGCGGAAGCCCCGGCCGCGGCCAGAACATAACAATTGGTCTCTAAAGGTCCAAGGCATAAAGTCTCTAATATCACTGGATGACATCCCTGGCTACCTTGTGATAAGAGAAATCCCGCATGATATTCCTTCTTATGCGTTCGGCTGCCTGCACATAGTTAGTGCCGGCGTTAGCATATATGTCAGCGGCGATCTGTTCCTGTAGCTCCTTTAGCTTATTGATCTGTATATCCAGTTTTACCTGCGCCGCCTGATTCAGAAGGCCCCTCAAGTTCACCAGGTTCTCTATCGCCTCCATGGCGCAGTCGATCTTCCTCTTCTGGCTTGCCTTATCCGCGATCGCTGTGATCAGCTCATCATGCCATGATTTCCAGTATAAGAAATATTGACGATACCGCTCTTCCGCGGATAACTGCGGAGGCTTATATTCTTCGGGGGCCAGGACCATCTCTTCAACAGGCAAGTTCTCTTTCTTGGTTTTGCGGGTAGACTTGCGCGCGAAAGAGTCACAACCGATAATATTGAATAATAAAAATAGGGCCAGTGTATAGCGCATAGCGTATAACGTATAGCTATTCATTTAACCATCTCCTGAAATTCCCTCTCACTGATGACCTTAACGCCTAACTTTACAGCCTTATTATATTTTGACCCGGGGTTCTCTCCGCTCACCAGGAAATCGGTATTGGCGCTTACGCTGGAAGCGGCATTACCGCCCATCTGGCGCACCAATCTCTCTGCCTGGGTACGGCTGAAATTCTTTAATTCTCCGGTAAAAACTATTGTCTTTCCGGAAAGGAGAGCGTTTTTACGCGGGGCCACCTCTTCCTTAAGATTCAGGCCGGATTTCTTAAAATCATGCAGTAATTTCTTGATCGGGTCCTGGGAAAAATACTCCACTATGGACTCCGCTAACACCGGCCCCACCTCATATATCTTATCCAGGTCCTCATATTTTGCCGCGGATAGATTATCCATGTTCTTAAACTCCGCGGCCAATACGAATGCCGCCTTCTCTCCGACATGGCGTATCCCCAAGGCATAGATGAGACGCGACAAAGTTTGACTTTTGCTTTTTTCTATCGCAGAAAGCAGGTTGTTGATCTTCTTCTCTTTGAATAACTCCAGTTGCGCCAGGTCCCGGCTTCCAAGCTTATAGATATCGGCGAAGTTCTTCACTAATTTCAGTTTTACCAGCTGCGTGACCATGGACTCGCCCATCCCTTCGATATCCATGGCCTGGCGGCAAGCAAAATGCGTCAGTGCCCTCTCCAGCTGCGCCGGGCAAGTTGGATTAATGCAGCGGTAAGCGACATCCTCTTCTTTCTCTTTTATTACTTTACCCGAACACGCCGGGCAGACGCGCGGGACTTTTATCGGCGCCCCGCCCCTATCTTCCACGACCTTGACTATCTTAGGTATCACCTCGCCCGCCCTTTCGATCAATATCCGGTCACCCTCCTTGATATTCAGGCGCGTGATCTCATCGAAATTATGCAGCGTGGCATGCTGTATGGTAACCCCGGCGCATTCAACCGGCTTGAGTTCGGCTACCGGGGTGATCACTCCGGTCCTGCCTACCTGAAAATTTATCCTGATCACCTCGGTCGTGGCCTGGCGCGCGGGAAACTTATAGGCCACTGCCCAGCGCGGACTCTTCATGGTATAACCTAATCCGTCCTGCTGGGCCATACTGTCAACCTTCACTACTATGCCGTCTATATCATAAGTTAATTTTTCTCTGCGCTCCTGCCAAAAACGGCAGTAGTCGATCACTTCCTCCAGGCTGGCGCAGAGCTTACGCTCATCATTGATACGCACGCCCCAGACCTTCAGTTTTTCCAGGAACTCCCACTGGGTAGGGATAGTCTTTCCGCGGTATTGGCCCAGGCTATGGGCGAAGAAGTTCAGCCTTCTGGCGGCTACCAGCGCGGTATCCAAAAGTTTCAACGAACCGCTGGCGGCATTACGCGGATTAGCGAATAAAGGCTCATCCAGACCATCTCTCTCTTTATTCAAAATATCGAAATCCCGCCTATCCATATATATCTCGCCGCGTATCTCAATGAGATCCGGGATATCGCCATCCCTTAAAGCCAGTGGTATGGCGCGGATGGTCTTAATATTAGCGGTGATATCTTCACCTGTCTGGCCATCACCGCGGGTGGCACCGATGGATAATTTTCCTTTTTCATAAGTTATGTTGGCGCTTACTCCGTCGATCTTGAGTTCAGCCACGTAGCGAACCTTCTGAGACGGCTTTAATCCCTTGCGCACGCGCTCGCCCCACTCCCTTAGCTCTTGGAAAGAATAAGTATTATCCAGGGAGAGCATCTGCTGCCTATGCCTTACGGTCTGGAAACCCTCCAGAACCCCTGAGCCCACCCTGGCCGTGGGAGAATCATCGGTTTTAAGCTCAGGATGCTCTTCCTCCAAAGCCTTCAGTTGCGCCATAAGGTCATCATACTCCTTATCGGAGACCGTGGGCTGGCTGAGCA
>JAQUAU010000039.1:2768-7417 GCA_028687085.1 Minisyncoccota bacterium
CCCTCAGGGTGTTTATCTTTTTTTTGATATCGGCAGGCATGTCATCTTCCCATAAAAAGCCTGTGGCCTAATAATTCCGGGAGCCCGGCATCTACGATCTTCTTCTGGGCTACAGCGATATCGTAATCGATCCTTTTGAGCGTGACCTTTTTGGCCTGGGAATCATATATGCAATACGACGCCGCCGGATTACCGTCCCGTGGCTGACCGACGCTACCTACATTTATGATATATTTATTCTCCGCTTCAATATCAACGGAGGCGTTCTCGCGGTAACATATGTGGTCTTCTTTGTCTTTTATGAACACGCCGGCAACATGAGTATGTCCGATAAAACAAAGAGGTGTCTTCATCAGGCGAAAAGTCTCCTCGGCGATAAAACCATCTTCCATATAATTAAAGTCCTGCGGGCTGTTCAAGGTCCCATGCACCATGGTAAAATCATGGTTTTGAAAGGTCAGCTTCAGCGATTCCAGGAACTGCTTTGAATCTTCATCTAAGTTACGCCTGGTCCAGAATATCGCCTCGCGCGCCTCAGGACTGAAATTATCCACGGAGAATAGATTCACCGCCGCCTGGTCGTGATTGCCGGCAACCGCGGTAAGAGGCAATGACCTTATTCTCTGGATACACGGCACAGGGTCTACGGAATAGCCGACGGCATCCCCGAGAAAGATATACTGCTCTATGGACTCGCTGGCGTAAACGCCCAGCACCCTCTCCAATGCCTCCAAGTTAGAATGTATATCCGCGAATACCGCGTAACGCATCAGAATTTTACCCCGAAATCGCTAAACTCGGATTTAGCCTCTAGCCAATCGACCTGGACATCTTTTATATTACGCTGGAAATGAGTATCTACGCGTTTTAATAATTCTTTTAATGACTCTTCCCCGGCTTCAGCCACTATTTCTACCCGGCCATCGCCTAAATTCCTCACCCACCCCAGGACCATCAGGTCCCGGGCGATCCTCTCGACGGTAAAACGAAAACCCACCCCCTGCACCATGCCGGAATAGATAACACGCAGCCGCTTTCTCATCTTTATTCCCGGCCCTTATTATCCAGGCTTACGAAACGGTACCCTTTCTCTTTCAGCCTGGCTATCATCATCTCTACTGACATCAGGAATTCCTTGGCGTTGTCCTCTCTACCGTCGTGCAGATATATGATCGCTCCGGGCTGGATATTCTCGACGACCTGCTCGGCGACCAGACGCCCATTGTATGGGAATAAATACTGCAGCGAAGGGTCATATGTCCCGGCAACAAGCTGTTTGTGCATCAAGCATAATAATAACGGCAGGGTTATAAATTTTACCGAATAAGGCGGACGGAATAATCCCACTTCTTCCTGTCCAGCCTGCCTGATCAACGCGTCTGTCCTTTCTAGCTGCTCCTTGACAAACCGTGGAGGCTTAAGGTAGAGTTTCACGTGGCTGTAAGAATGGCTGCCGATAACATGGCCGCGTAAAAAGACCTGCCTGGCGATCTCGGGATATTCTTCGATCCTCTCGCCCAACATAAAGAATGTCGCCTTTACATTATATCTATCCAAGAGATCCAATAACGCCGGCGTGCGGGCAGCCGAAGGCCCATCGTCAAAGGTAAGGGCGACTAATTTCTGGTCTGTTTGGATCCTGAACAGCGGTTTGATAAATAAAGACCGGCGCGGAGAGAGGCCGTAAGAAAAAGCTGCGGCCAGTGAGAGTGCCGATAAGAAAATCACGAACACAAACGGGATCTTATTGCCTGCGGATTTCATATCAGAATACCGGTATTTGCTATATTTTGGTCGGGGGAGTGGGACTTGAACCCACGACCTCAGCGTCCCGAACGCTGCGCTCTAGCCAAACTGAGCCATCCCCCGCTAATACACTGCCGGGTGGCGAATCCGCCTCCGGCGGAACTTTCAAAAACACTTTTCTGATACTTGAATGAAATAGTATATCAAAAATTCAGCCTGCACGCAACGATTTGCTTAAGATTACGCCGGCCTTTTGGCGAGGATATCAAACTCGATATTCACTTTATCGGAAGGACCCTTGAAACCTAAAGTAGTATTCCCAAGGGTATGCGGGATTATGTAGACAAAAAAGGTGCCTGGCCCCTTTTTTGCTATAGTCAGGCTTATGCCGTCAACGGCGATCGCGCCTTTAGGCAGGATATAATCCATGGACCCTGCCGGGGCAACGATCTCAAAAGAGAGGTTGCCATCAATGTAACCCTTCTTACGGATAATACTCAGGCAATCTATATGCCCGGTGACAAAATGGCCGGAGAGCCTCTGGCCTATTTTTAAACTGCGCTCCAGGTTCACTTTATCGGAGACTTTGAGGCTACCCAGATTGGTGGCTTTAAGCGTCTCGGGCATAGCCTCAAAAAATAACGAGCGCGCTGTCTTTTTTACAATAGTCAGGCAGGCGCCATTAACCGCCACGCTATCGCCTATACCAGTCTCTTCCAATACTTTATCGGCTGCGATCTCCATAGTGGTTATCTTACCGGACCTGGAGATGCTTTTTAGCTGCCCCAACTCTTCAACTATCCCGGAGAACATATTATTTTATATACCCCTCAATCAGGATATCCTCACCCAGGCGCCTTAACTTCATATCCCTGACCCTGATCGCCTTGTCTACGCGGGATATCCCATCGCCCATCACCGAACTGATCGCCTCTTTGCCCCCGATGATCTTGGGGCTGATAAAGAAAAAGATCTTGTCTACCAATTTCTCATCGAACAACGAACCAATGAGCGTGCCTCCGCCTTCCACCAATACGCTGGTTATCCCTAAGCCCGCCAGTTTTTTAAGCATATCTTTCAGATTTACCTGGCCGCCCTTCTCCTTTACCTCCAATATCGTGGCTTTCTTGGCAATAATCTCTCTATTTTCTGTCTCCTGACCCGCTTTGGCAGGCAGGGTGACAATTATCGTCCTGGCATTCCCGGAAAAAAGATGCGACTCCCCCGGAGTGCTCAACTGAGTATCCACAATGACCTTAGCGGGCTGTTTTTTAGAAAACCAGGCATCCAGTTTAGGGTTATCCCTTAACACGGTATTCACCCCCACCATGATCGCGTCATAATCCTGGCGTAGGCGATGGGCAAAGGCGCGCGATTTATCGGAAGTGATCCATTTAGAATCACCGCCGCGGGCGGCGATCTTTCCGTCTAGAGATTGGCCCACCTTGACCGTGATAAAAGGCATCCTTTTGGTAATATATTTTATAAATGGCTCATTGATCTTACGGATCTTTTCCTCCAGAAACCCTAACCGCGTCTGTATCTTATGTTGCTTCAGGATCTGGATACCCTTACCGTTATTCAAAGGATTGGGGTCTATCATCCCTATGATCACCTGCTTTATCCCGCTTTTTATGATCCTGTCTACGCAAGGAGGAGTCTTGCCAAAATGCGCGCAGGGCTCCAGGGTCACGTATAATCTGGCGCCTTCCGCCCTTACCCCCGCTTCATCCAGGGCGATGACCTCGGCGTGTGCCAGGCCTGCCTTCTGGTGATAACCCTTCCCCACTACTTTAGAACCCTTTACCACGACCGCCCCTACCAGGGGATTAGGCGAAGTCTTGCCTTTTGCTTTTTGCGCCAGGCCAAGCGCTAAATTCATATAATATTCGTGATTTTTTATCATCTCAATCTATCCTTGGCTTGCTTTAGTTTCTCCACTAATTCATAAGGGATCTTGACTGAACCTATCAGGACTTGCGGTTTGGCTCCGCCGTGACAATCAGAGCCGCCGGTCAATAAAAGGTTATGCTCTTTGGCTAACCCCAGATAAAAATTGATCATACCCTGGGTATGCTCCGGATAATATACCTCCAGCCCCATTATGCCTTCTTTTATGAATTCGGTGATCGCGCTATCATCATCGATACTGTAAGGATGGGCGAGGACCGGGATGCCTCCGGCGGACTTGATCAACTCTATTGCCTGGCGGGGAGAAAACCTGAAACCCAAAACATATGCCGGACGATTATCTCCGATATGGCGGTAGAACGCTTCAGGAATTGAAGTTGCCAGGCCCTGCGCGACCATCGCCCTGGCGATATGCAGCCTGCCTACTGTTCCTTTCTTAGCCAGGGAAAATACCGCCTGCGGATCTAATTCCATCCCCATTCCTTTTAATTTCTCCAATATTTTATACACCCGCTGGCGGCGGTTCTCTTTAAGTATCTCCAGGCGCTCGAGCAATGCCTTATCCTGGTGGTCGATAAGGTAACCCAGGATATGGACCTCGCTTCCGGCGTGTTCGGCGGTAAGTTCTACCCCAGAGAGGATCTCCAGATCCGCGCCTTTGGCCGCCTCCATTACCGGGCCGATCCCGGCTACCGTATCATGGTCGACTACCGCGATGGCAGAAAGGCCGGCCTTTATGCTCTGTTCCACGAGCTCTTCGGGAGTGTAAGTGCCGTCTGAAAAAACCGTATGCAGATGCAGGTCCGCGCTCTTTACCGGGTTCATTTGCCTTTTTCCTGCTTTATTTTGTCCGCTATCGCGTTCACGAATTTTCCCGCTTCCGGACAGGAGTATTTCTTGGCAAGCTCCACCGCTTCATTGATGGATACTTTAGGAGGGATATCGTCGCAAAACATCAGCTCAAAACAGCTCATGCGCAGTATATTCCTATC
>JAQUAU010000003.1 GCA_028687085.1 Minisyncoccota bacterium
CTGCACTCGTCGTGTACCCGCAAGACGCGAACGATGTTTCTGAAATCGTTCGCGTCATAGGCGCCGAGCGGAGTCGAGGAGCCGACATATCGCTCGCGGCGAGAGCGGCCGGCACCGACATGTCGGGCGGCCCGCTGACCACCGGCGTCGTCGTCTCCTTCACCAAGCATATGAACAAGGTGCTCGAAGTCGGCACGAACTTGGAAGCTCAACTTCCAAGTAATTCGAATTTGGAAGTTGAGCTTCCAAGTGGGTACGCAGTGACGGAGCCGGGCGTTTTTTATAGAGATTTCGAGAAGGCGACGCTCGAGAAAGGGCTCCTGATGCCCTCCTACCCCGCAAGCCGCGAGATAGCCGCCATGGGCGGCATCGTCTCGAACAACGCCGGCGGCGAACGCACGCTCAAATACGGCAAGACAGAAAAGTATGTCGAAGAGGTCGACGTTGTTCTCTCTGACGGTTCGCAGGCGACCTTTAAGGCGCTCACGCCCGCCGAACTCGAAGAGAAGAAGAAGCTGGAGACGCTTGAAGGCAGCATTTATCGCACCATGGACGCACTTCTCACCGAGCACGCCGCGCTTATCGAAGAACGCCGCCCGAAGGTGTCCAAGAATTCTGCCGGCTACGCGCTCTGGAGCATCAAGGACGGCGACCGCTTCAATCTCGCCAAGCTTATCTGCGGCTCGCAAGGTACGCTCGCCCTCTGGACGAAGGCGAAGCTCTCTCTCGTGAAGCCTAAAGAGCACCGCGCGATGCTCGTCATCTTCCTTTCCGACCTGAACATTCTCCCCGAGGTGGTGAACCGCGTCCTGCCTCAAAATCCAGAATCGTTTGAGAGCTACGACGATCACACCTTCACGCTTGCGGTGAAGTTTATGCCGCAGATGCTCTCTCAGATGGGGCTTGTGAAGGCCGCGCGGCTCGGCATCGACTTTATCCCCGAGGCGCTCATGGTCGCCACCGGCGGCGTACCGAAGCTTATCCTTATGGCTGAGTTCGCCGAGGACACTATCGAAGAGGCAGACCGCCGCGCGACAGTCGCACGCGATGCGCTTGCCGGTCTCGAGGTGCAGACCAAGATCGAAAAAGACGAGAAAGAATCAGAGAAATATTGGATCGTGCGCCGCGAGAGCTTCAATCTCCTGCGCAAAAATCTCCACGGCCTCGTCTCTTCACCCTTCATCGACGACTTCGTCGTCCCGCCCTCGAGCTACCCCACCTTCTTGCCCAAGCTGAACGCCCTTCTCGACGAATATAAAGACAACATGATCTACACGGTTGCCGGCCACATCGGCAACGGCAACATCCACATTATCCCGCTCATGGACCTGACCAAGGAGGAGAATCGAAGGGTGATTCTGGAACTTGCACCCAAGGTCTACCAGATGGTCATCGAGGCCGGCGGCACCACGACCGGAGAGCACAACGACGGCATCGTCCGCACGCCCTATCTGCCGATGCTCTTCGGAAGCGAGATGATTGCGCTCTTTGAACAAACTAAACGGGCATTTGATCCGCAGAATATATTCAACCCCGGCAAGAAGGTCGGCGGCACCTTCGCCGAAATCACACGCGACCTGATCCATCCGGTGCCGCCAGAAAAGTAATATGCTATTCTCCACTCTATGAAACGAGCCTTCGCCGTCATCATCGTCGTCCTCTTGGCGATCGGGATGGTAGCTACCCTCTTCCTCCCCGCCCTTTCTGCATTTACGCGGTAATGCGCTAGCGCAAGACGCTTGTAGCGCCGGCGTCTGCGTTTAGCACGATCGGACCGGAAAGAAAGACGCTCACGAGCATCACGGCCGGTATAAAGAGGAGCAGAAATGCCCCGCCGAGAACTACGCTCCGGTGCTGAGCCTTGCCGCGCATAAGGATGGCGATAGTGCACGATATTGAAATGACAGCGAACAGCGCGGTAAGAATCGCGAGGAGCGTGCTCTGCGGAGCGGTGAGCAGTCGCGCCACGAGACCGGGCTCTGCGACCGGAGCGGCTGTGCTCCCTATGTCATCAGCATTTTTAATCTCTGTGCCGAGCACCTGCACCGGTGCAGTAGCAGTAGCAGTAGCAGTTGAAAAAGTCTGACCTTCCCGGGAAAGTCTGACTTTTTCAACTGCTATGGGAGTTTCTACTGTCGCGGGCGCTGCGAAGAACTCGACGACAAAGGTCGTCTCCTGCCCTTCATACACTCCCTGCGCTGTGCCGAAGCCGACCTCGGTGTACTCGCGCTTCACAATATTCGCGCGATGCGTGGGCGACTCCATCCACGCCGTCTCCACATTCACCGAGTCGGTGAAGTTCACCGCGAGATTCTGCCCCGCATAGCGGTAGTGGTAGCCGGCTTCATCGAGCCAGTGCCACGGCGTTTTACCCGAGGGCGACACATGAGAGAAATAGCCGTTGGCCGCCATATCGGCGGCGGCGGCCTCTGCCGCTGCATCGAGCACGGCGCTTTCAGTCACGCCGGCGAGGCCGAGTGAGGCGCGATCCTGGTTCGTGAGCACCACGAGCGCGCCCGGCAAAACCGAGGCGAGAAAATCGGTTGTGAAGAACATAAACTTCGTCTGCACGAGAAATCCCGCTTCGAGGATGATGACAGCGAGCGCGAGCGCCGCGATTGACGCGGTACTGAAGAGATGAGGGCGGTGATTATTGCGCGGATGCGGGAAGAAATAATCCGAGAGATGATGGAGCAACGGCTTCTTCATGTGCCTATAACGATACAACAAATCCTAAAAACACACAACCCCCGCCGGAGCGGGGGTTGTGCACTACTATGAACGGTTTATTGGCCGAGGGCCGCCTTCACCTTGTCGATAACCGACTGATCGGCGTTAAAGGACTGCAGGACGCCGATAATCGAGTTCGCCTGTTCGGCAGAGAGCTTGGGGCCCGTCGCCTGTTCAGGGATCTTCGCGGCCGTGAGGCCCTTATTAAGCTCGGCGCGGGTCAGAGGGCCCACAATGCCCGCCTGCGCGATGCCGCGCGCCTTTTGGTAGGCGATGACCGCGGCACGCGTGAGCGCGCCGAAGTAGCCCGTCGGTGCGTCCACCTTCAAGAGACCTTCGTTGATGAGAACCTTCTGGAGCTCCGTCACCTCGTCGCTGCGCACGCCCATCGAGAGCGCCTTGGTGAAGTTGTAGGTCTCAGCACCGAGCACCCTGCCCTGTGCGGGTGTCGCAGGCGTAGCCGGGGTTGCCGGAGTTACCGTCGGGACTGCCGGTGTCGCCGGAGTGGCCGGTGTTGCGGGCGTTACCGGAGGAGTGTATCCGCCGCCACCGCCGTCATTCGGATAGCTGAACTGGGCAGACGATACGGCCGAAGCGCTGTCGCCGTCACAACTCACCGCCTTCAGCGTCGTGCCGGCGCTGATGCTGAGCGGCACAGTGTAGAGCGTCGAGCTGCACGTCGGTGCGGAACCATCGATCGTGTAGCGAATACCGAGACCAGAGGGATTAGAGAGCGTTACGCTCGCCGAACCGCGGACAACGCCCCCGTTCGGCGTAATCGTCGGCGCAACCGGCGTCAGCCCGCCGAACGTCGTGAAGTGGTAGGTGAGAATCTTGGTGTCAGTGCCATTACTAATGGCACATTCACCCGGGAAGACTGGGCTCGTTGTGGTCGCAAAACTGCCTCCGCACATCGTGGTGATTTTAGTCCACGATGTCGAACCGGCCGGACGGTATCCGACAACGCCAGTAACACCGCTGAGAGTTACAGAGACCGGTTTATCGAAGAGGAGGACCGTGTCCGGCGAGCCAACATCGATCGAGGTTCCGCCGACAGAGAATCCGGAAGGTGCTCCTTCGGTACCACTGTCTGTCCGAGGCGGCTGCATCGTACCGGTCCATCCGCTCGGTGCGAGGATTGTCGTGCCATCAGGAATGGAGACGGAGACGTTTGAGAGCGCCGAGTTGGTGAGAATGATTGGTTCACCCGGTGTACCTGAGGAGAGCTGGACAGCCTGTGCGACGTCAACGGTCGTGCTGCCGACGGTCTGCGGTGCGCTTAAGTCAACATTAGAGAGATCTCCACTGGTGAAATTAGAAAGCGTCGTCGTCGCCCCGTCGATTACCAACTCATCGCCAATCGCCATATTGACGCTCGCCATAAGATCGAGAACGCTGCTATCACCGAGCGCAAGATCGGTTGTGCCTGAAGGAAGCGTCACTGCACCATCAAGCATTTCCTGTAAGTCGAGATTGCCCGACGTCACATTGATTGTGCCGCCAACGACATCGCTCACCAGAACAGTCCGTCCTGGATTGATGTACCACGGATAGAACGAGACAGTGCTGGTAGATGCACCCGCGATGGCACCTCCAAGACCGCCAGTATTCGATTCAATTTTCGGACCTGTCGGATCTCCCCACCAGTTGTTGGTCGCATCTACCGGTGTCACGTCGGCATGCAGAGCGTACAAAGTACTCCCTGAAATTCCGTTCTTATCATTCAACAAAGCTGAATTAGAACCCGATATGTCAACGCTAACCTGATTGTTCGTCAGTACATTCCCGCTCGCGGTCACACCAGCTCCGTGGGATGCAAAAAGAAATCCAGACGATGTCCAACAATTACTATAGAACGTTATTGTCGCGCTCGCCGACAGTCCAGATCCGTCCCCAGAACAGGCGCCCGGACCCCCTGTATAGACATGTCCTGATATCTGGTTATTTGTGACTGCAGCAGTATTACCCTCTGAAATCTGGATTCCATTTTGCGCAATTGCCGTAGTTGGTCCAATTCCAGTGATACTATTGTTGCTAATCGTTCCGGTTATCCCGCCAAAGCCCGCAAGACTATTCGGACCGAATGTTATGCCATTCTTGTTGTAACCGCTGATGGTATTTTTATCGACTACCATGTCCGCATTCTGAAGGACATCGATACCGCTTGAACCATGAACAATGTTGAAGTTACGGATTGTTACTGTAATCGGCGTCGTATCACTATTTACGGTGATTACAGCGGGATTAGTACTGGCCCCGCCATCAATCGTAGGAGCAGCAGTTCCTGCACCTTGTGCAGACAAAATTCCGTCTCCAAGCAAGACGAGTGACTTTGTGATGTTCAGATTTTCAGTATACGTTCCCGCGGATATTTTAATCGTATCGCCGTCCGTAGCGCGATCCACGGCTTCCTGAATATTTGTTCCAATCATTCGGAGATACACGTTCTTCAGGGGATCGGTGAGACTGTTGACCCAGCCAAGCCGTTCGTAGGCACCCGTGCGTGCATCATTATCAGGCGTCAACGTCAGTACCGCCTTATCGAAGGTGTTGTTCGCAAGAAATCCATTCCAGTAGCCGGCGGGGTTTGTATAGTCACTCGCGCGAGCAATAATCTGATAGGCATTGTCCGCAAAGGTATTGCCCGTGATAGTAACATCGCCAATCGGCTGTGTTGTCCAACTCGAACCGGTAATCCCTGTCAGACTGATTCCACCCCAGTCGGTTATGTGCTCGATAAGATTCCCGACAATCAAGCGATCTGAAGATGGGCCAGTCTGTCCAACACCATTAATAACAGTGACTTCTCCGTAGAGAAATTGGTTATTTTGAATAGCGAACTTATTGACATGCATCCCGCCGCGTTCATCACTGAGATAAAGACCGGAACATCCTGTCGAAAGATTATCAACAATAGAATTCTTCAGCGTGAAGTTTTCGCCAGTAGCAAAAACGTTTTTGTTGCAACTCGGGGTTATGGACGCCAACTCAAACCTTAAACCGCTTAAAGTAACGTTGTCGCCGGTGATGATAGTATCCCCGAGTGATACATCGCGATGTGTTGCAATAACAGTGGCAACGACACTTGTTCGATCAGTAATTGGACTACCGGATCCATCAACTCCCTGAATGGTCAAACCATTTTTGTAGACCAGCAATCCGCTTGCCGGCCCGCCAGAGACACCAGAATAAATATCACGTGAAGTATTACCCTCGCTGTACGAGCCTGCGGCCACATTAATTATGTCGTTTTCAGCTGCTGCATCTACGGCAGACTGAATCGAGGGATACGAATGGGCACCAATCGAGACGGTGTTTCCGGCTGGGGTTCCGTAATCACCCGCACCAAACGTGTAGATGCTTTCGGGAGTAAGAGTGGGGCCCGGAGTGACAATGGTGGATTTCCCGGCGACAACATTGCCGCTCGTGTAGGTTACCGAATCAATGGTGGTATCTCCCGAATCTTTAAGCAAGATCGTGTCTCCTGTATTTGAAAGTCCTGCGGGCGCCGTGTAGCCACATTTGACGCCTCCGTTCAGAGAAACGTCAGAATTTTTACAGATGACGGTGCTTCCACCAGCAGGAACGGAGTAGCTACCAGAGATTATATGATCTCCTCCTGTATTAAGTTTCCAACCGGCCAAATCCAAGGCTCCGCCGGTATTATTTTTTACTTCTACCCATTCTCGGTCTGATTCCGTACCGGAAGGATTCGCCAAAAACTCCGTAATAGTTACATCGCCCGGAGCGGCGGCGAAGGCGAGAGGAGCAGAGGCTCCCAGTGCGAGCACCGCAATGAGAACAGGCAGAGAAGCACGCAAATACGTTTGCATAATTATTTTTTAGTAACACCCCTTAATAATCGGAGATTGGCGCGAGCACCCTCCAGACCATGACAAAACAAATTGTCAATCTCGTAGTAAAGTGTACGCCCATTACACTCGCTGTCAACACGCAAATAGAGTTATCCCCACAAATGGTACCCCCTATCCAAAATAGGGTGCGACCGCACCATATTTTGGATACCTACAACGCGCGCAGTCCGAAATGCTCGCGTAAGTGTTTATCGCGCTCAAGCTGTTCTACGATCATGTAGAGCACATCTACGCCGATGCGGAAATTCGCTTTTGCAAGCGCTATAAGATCTTCGCAATCATAAGGATAAATCCAGGCGCTATCCTGGAGTCGTACGAATCCATATTCACTCATAAATAACCGCAACTGATTGCGAATTCCCCGGCGACGCTCGGGTATGTCGAAGAGCACTATGCGCCAACGACCATCCCAACGCCTCGGTTTCCGAGAACTTGCATCTCGCGCAGACTCAAGGGCGAGTATTTGTTCCCCCGCTTCGGTCACCCGTGCGTATCGCCTGCCGTTCCGCTCTTCAAATGTCACCAACCCTTTCGCAGCAAGCCGCCCGAGCGCGGTCTTCGCCTGGTAGTTGAACCGCGCACCCTTCTTATAGCCCGGCATATAGCGCAGCAGCTGTGCGGCGTTCGGCATAGTCGCGGCGACGAGCACGACGCCGCCAATGGCGACGGCGGCAAGGAGCCCTTGCTGGAATGCGCGCAATCTCCGAATTTTCTTTGCTTCTTTTTCAATAACTCCCATATTCAGACATCTTCGCACAGGAACTATCCAAATCAGAGTGCGACCGCATTGTATTGTGGATAGCGCCACTCGATGCAGACGGCGCCTTACTTTATGCCGGATGTGCCTCAGACCGGAGATGTATCGGTGCGGCTATCCACACCTTTCTCAAAAGGGGTTGTGCACCTCGAACATTTCTGGCATACTGCTCCCACTCGCAGAGTATTCGAGCTTCGCTCGGTCATCCGCTAAGCGGAGGCCGCAAGTGTTCAGTTTCGGCGAGGTTAATCAGTTAGATCCAACACATGGACAATGCAGCATCAGTGCAGGGGAACAAGCTTTACGTAGGCGGTATTCCCTATCGCTCGACAGAAGACGATCTCAAGAAGGCCTTCGGTGAGGCCGGTAACGTCGTTTCTGCGAGCATTATTTCTGACCGTATGACGGGTCGCTCGCGCGGCTTCGGTTTCGTCGAGATGGCGACCGAGGCAGAGGCGCAGGCGGCTATCGACAAGTGGGACGGCAAGGAGATGGACGGGCGCACGCTCTCCGTCTCGTTTGCTCGCCCGCAGGGTGATCGTCCTCCGCGCCGCGAAGGCGGTTTCGGCGGCGGTGATCGCGGGGGCTTCGGTGGTGGTGCCCAGGGTGGGTACGGCCGCGGCGGATACTAATCCTCTCTCGTTCGAAAATAAAACCGCTCTTCTCTGGAGGGCGGTTTTATTTTTAGTATGGATGCTCTATAAAAATTTTAAGGAAAAGCCCCACGCTCTTTGTGGGACTTCCCCTGGTAGTTCATCCTGGAGAGACGGAGCCTCGGTTTTATAGGTGGTCCTAGGTAGCAGATACATCTGCAGGTGGGGGACCGGTAAAATAAGTAAGGTTCCTCCCGACCGAGAATGAACTCCTTTCATTTTCGTTTTATACATCCCAAAAGTCAAGTAAAAACGGAGGAAAATCAAGTGGGAAAGCTGTGCATATCACTGTATACTGCGTGCATAACATGACTTCTCCCTACTTCACCGAGGTTTCGAAGGGCAAAGACGAAAAATGGCTCCTGGATGAAAAATATGGGGGTTTACGAAACCCCCGCTTTGAAGCAGATGTGAAGCGGCTCGCCTCGGGCGAGCCGCTTAGTTATGTCATCGGCCACCAACCCTTCATGGGTCTCACCATCTACCTCGACTCTCATCCGCTCATCCCCCGCCCCGAGACCGAGTGGTGGACCGAAAAACTAGTGAGCAGTTTGCAGGAGCAGGAAGCAGCGGTGCGGCTTTTGGATCTGTGCGCAGGCTCGGGCGCAATCGGCTGTGCCGCACTCGCGTCACTACCATATATGGAAGTGTTTTTCGGCGAGATCGATCCGGCACATGAGACGATTATCCGGAAAAATATCCGCGAGAATCATCTCGACGAGTCACGCACCCACATCTCTATCGGCGACCTCTTCGAACCGTTCGAGAATATGACATTCGATATCATCGCCGCGAACCCGCCCTACGTCCCCGCCGGCCGCACGCTCGAGCAAAGCGTCGCCGACTATGAGCCGGCGCTCGCCCTTCGCGCAGGCGACGACGGACTCGCTATCATCCGCCGCATCGCCACAGAGCTCCCAAAGCACCTCACTAAGAGCGGTGTCGCCTGGATCGAGGTCGACAGCGCGCACGCGGCAGCTCCGACGCCCGAAGGGATCGGAGCCCCGACCGAAAGCGTCGGGGCCGCGTGCGCGCTCTTCACCTCCCAAGGCCTCGCGGCCGAGATACGCACCGACCAGTACGGCGCGCCGCGCGTCATCCTGGTATCATTCCCCTAATGCCTGATCAGCCGCTCCAGCCGTTTGCGCCCCCGACCGCACTATTCAAACAATTCGCTCTCTCGGGCGCTCCTTCAAGCGGCGTGCTCGTCGAGTGGACGCTTCTCATCATCTTCGCTTTCTGGGCAATCTATACGCTCATCGCCATCTACCATTGGCTTAAATATTCTCACGCCTCATGGGTCGCCGTCCCGGCGATAGCGGTTCACCTCTTTATCTCATTCGCGCTCATGTCCTATGCTCTTTCAGGCAACGCCTTCTCCCTCACGCCCTACCTACCATGAGAGAATTTGAACTCGAACCCGGTGAACACCTTGTGATGGAAGCGCGCAAGCATTGGTTCCTCTTTCTCGGCGAGCTCCTGCCCTTCGCTATCCTCGCCGTACTTCCCTTCGCGCTCCCGAAGCTGCTTGTCCTCGCGCCGCCTATGGCAGACTACGCATCCCTCTTCGACTATCACACAACGCTCGCGCGCGCCGGACTCGGCGTCTGGCTTCTTATCTCGTGGACGCTCGCCTGGAGCGCCTTCACTCGCTACTACTTGAATGCCTGGGTGCTCACCAATAAGCGCATTGTCGATATCAAACAGCGCGGCTACTTCTCTCGCTCGGTGTCGAGCCTCTTCCTTACCCGCGTGCAAGACGTGACGACGAACGTCGTCGGCGTCCTACCCTCGCTTCTCAACATTGGTGATATTAAGGTCCAGACAGCGGCTGAGGATGTCGAGTTTATCATGCACGGCATCCCGCGTCCTGAACAAATGCGCGACATCATCCTGCGCTACGTCTCCGAGAAGCCAGCCCAGTAGGTACGTCTGCTGGTTCAAAAATACCGCTGTCTGATATACTCGAGGCATATGTCAGAACCGCTCTCAACCGAACCCTACAAAGGCGTCCGCGATTTCTACCCCGCCGACTGGGCGAGAATGGACGCTCTCTTCTCTACGCTCCGGAGCGTGCTCCGCGGCTGGGGCTATGAAGAGTACAATGCCTCTCCGCTCGAACGTGCCGAACTCTATGAGGCGAAGACCTCTGACGAGATAGTCGGTGAGCAGACCTACACCTTTATAGACCGCGGCGACCGCAAGGTAACGCTCCGCCCCGAGATGACGCCGACCTTGGCGCGCATGGTGGCGAATAAGCGCCGCGAGATTCCCTTTCCGCTCCGCTGGTTCTCGATCCCGAACGTCTTTCGTTATGAACGACCGCAGAAGGGGCGCCTGCGCGAGCACTACCAGCTGAACGTCGACCTTGTTGGCGCCAGCTCAGACGAGGCGGATATCGAGATAATCCAGCTCGCCTCGGCGCTCCTCAAGGCATTCGGCGCACGAGAAAGCGACTTCATTATTCGCGTGAACTCGCGCTCGCTTCTGAACGCCGCGTGCGCGGCGGCCGGACTCAAGGGCGAGCATATCCGACAGTATCTGCACCTGCTCGACAAGAGAGCCAAGATGACGCCGGCGGCGTTTGAAGCAGCGCGCAACGCCATCACGACCAAGGACCCGCTCGCACTCATCGACTCAAAGGTGATGGAAACATTCATCGAGACACTGAAGGCGCGCGGCGTCGGTAACGCCGTCTTCGACCCCGGTACCACGCGCGGCTTCGACTACTACACCGGTATCGTGTTTGAAGTTTTCGACACGAACCCAGCGAACCCCCGCTCGCTCTTCGGCGGCGGCCGCTTTGATAAGCTGGTCGCTCTCTTCGGCAGTGACCCAATTCCCGCAGTCGGGTTCGGCATGGGCGACGTTACGCTCGCCGACTTCCTCGAGACGCACGGGCTCCTGCCGAGCGCAAAGGGCGGCACGCCGGAGCTCTATCTCGGCACCCCCTCAATAAACGACATCCCCGCCGCACAGGCCTTCGCCGATACGCTCCGCGCAGAAGGCGGTCGCGTGTTTGTGAACCTCAGCGACCGCGCGCTCGGCGACCAGATAAAAGATGCCGTGAAGCGCGGCATTCCGCTCTTTATCGCCTATGGCGCCGACGAAGTGAAGAACCAGACGCTTCGCATGAAGATACTCGCCACCGGCGAAGAGGCCGGTCTCCCTGTTTCTGAATTGCCCGCGCGCTTGCGTGCCGGGAGCTGACCCTATGCGCGCCATAACGTTCGATATCGAATCAATCTCCGATTCCATGGTGCGCGGGCATATCGATGTGAACGAGCAGGAGCTCACGGTCGTCGCCATCCATGATTCGGAGACTGGTGCGTATACCTCATTTTTTAAAGAAGATTTGCCGAGGCTCTGGCCGATACTAGAGCGCGCCGATATGCTCATCGGTTTCAATTCTGATACGTTCGATATCCCGCTTTTGAATCGCTACTATCCGGGCGATCTGACCCACATCCGCTCGCTCGATCTCCTGTCTGAGGTGGCTAAGGTGCTCGGCCGGCGCATCCGGCTCCAGTCGATCGCTGAAGCAACGCTCGGCAGAGGCAAGAAGGGTGACGGTCTTAAGGCGGGAGAATGGTGGAAGGAGGGCAAGCGAGACAAGGTGGCCGAGTACTGTATCGAGGATGTGCGCCTTACCCGCGAGCTCTACGACTATGCGCTCAAACACGGCATATTGAAATACAAGGATCTGCGCGATAAGCGCGACATTAAGATTGATACGTCGCACTGGAACGGCTCGTCGGCCGATGCTCCCGCGATGACGCACGCCTTGGGGCTATAATAGGCCTATGAAAAACTCCCTCACTATCCCTCTCGCCATTATCACCGGAGGCTGTATCATCGCGGGCGCCATCTATTTCTCAATTGCAAAGAGTCCTGCAGCCGATCTTACTATCGGCAATCCGGCTCTCATGCGGCCGCTCAGCGCCTCCGACCACATTCTCGGCAACCCCGCGGCCAAGGTGATGATTGTCGAGTACTCCGACTTCGACTGCGAGTACTGCAAAAACTTCCACGAGACCCTGCATCAGCTCGTCGCTAATGAAGGCGCGAAGGGCGACGTCGCATGGACGTTTCGACAATTCCCGCTTTCTGAGATACACCCAAACGCTCTCTCTCATGCGCTCGCCGCCGAGTGCGCCGCAGCAGTCGGCGGCAACGACGCGTTCTGGAGATTCGCGGATATTCTCTACGCGAACCAGCCGGCGAGTCCGGAGCGATATGGCGCACTTGCACAGGCTGCAAACGTGCCGAGTGACGCATTCGCGTCGTGCTACGCGAACGCCTCGACGACAGAGAGCATGCGCGTTGCCTCCGACCGGCAGAACGCTCTCGATATGGGCGCAGACGGGACGCCCTTCTCGATTATTTTCGTCGTCGGCAAACCGCCGGTCGTGATGAACGGCGCCTACGCCTACGACGCAGCGAAGCAGCTTATCGACGAAGCGCTCGCGAACTAACGAAAAGGCGTAAGGTAATTTTTTGGGGCTCCGCAGACTGACGAGGCGAGGACTGAGCGATTTTTCAGCAGAAAAATCGCGTACCCAAAAATTACCTTACGCCTTTTCGAGTCACTCCTCATCCACCAGTTCAAGCCGATAGATATCAAACGAGTTGTCGCCCTCGAACATATCGGAGGGGTTCGGCAGATAGACACGCCGGCGCATAATCTCTTCGGTCGCGTCGTGCAGTAGCCGATGAAAGACTTTAAAATCTTGAGCGTGCTTTGCAAAATCTATTTCATACCGCCTCATCTGCTTACGGCCATCGGCATTCCGCGTCTTCTTGCACTCGTAGACGATAAAGCGCCGCACCGGCTTGCCGAACATTTCTCGCACGGTGTAGTAATTAAAGAGCGCCTGAATGACGAACAGCGACTTCGTCGCGCCGCCCTTGCTAAACGACGCCACGAACTTATGATCCACGATATCTACCGCGCCTTTTTCTACTTTTGATTCAACTACGAGATCTGAAATTGCTTTGATAGGAATGGGGAGCCCTTCCACCTCTACCACGCCGCGCACTTCGACGCCGAGCACCTTGTGCCGCGGCGGCCGCGCGAGATAGTAGCCGATAGCGCGCAGGTACTCAGCCTCCATATGCTGACGCTTCTCTCTCTTCGCTTTCTTAGTCTTCGCTGCACCAAAATTAATCTCGAAGTCGGCGACGTTGCGCACATATTCCAGCCCTTTTTGTATCGCGATATTCTTGGGCACTCCGCTATAGAAGTGTTCAAGCGCCTTGTGCCCGGCGCTCCCGACGACCGCCGCGGGTGTTGTCGGCGTGTCGTAGATCTCTTCGACATAGCGCTTGTACCACGCCAAAGGGTTCCTCAAAAACGCCATCAAGCTCGAATGGCTCCAGTGCTTGATCGGCGCCTTCCTTTTCTTCGCGACGACTCTCTTCTTACGCTTCATATGAGCAGTATACCAGATACTTGACGATACGCATGAAGAGTGTATAATAGATATGGCGATTAATTCCGTCTAAGACTCTGTTTCTTGGACATTTCCGGGTAGAACTTGGAGATTCATCATGTTGAAAGTATTGCTCATTTATATCATCGGACTTACCCTGTCTTATGCGATCTGGGGACTCGCCGGGCTTCTATTTATGTTTATCTGTCTGACGCCTGTCGCGTTTCTTGCAATGGTAGCCATCTCTGCACTCGGCAACATAAACCCGAAGACCGCCCGTGAATTCGGCCATGCGCTCGCAAAAAGACACTAAAGTGCCGAACTATCCTCAAACTCTCAAACCGCCCTTCCGGACGGTTTGTATTTTTTTAATACGACTTCAGGCACCTCGCATTATTGTTTATCCATCCTGATTCCCTCACAACCCCCTCACACATGAACTATCTCTAACTTGTGCCGACCGGTACATCTCTGGTGATACCCCTCATTGTTCGGTCGGAAGGTCAAAGTGTTCACGCAAATGTTTGTCGCGTTCAAGCTGTTCAACGATCATATACAATACGTCGGTTCCAATACGAAACTTAGCTTTGACGAGAGAGATGAGTTCTTCACAGTCATACGGGTATACCCAAACACTGTCTTGAAGCCGCACAAACCCATACTCCTCCATAAATCGCCGGAGTCGCACACGAATGCTTCTCCGTCGTTCTGGAATGTCAAAAATAACTACTCGCCAGCGTTTGTCCCATCGTTTTGGTTTTCGCGTGCTCGCATCCTTCAATGTTTCTAGCTCTAGCACCCGCTTCCCCGCGTCGGTTAGGCAAGCGTACTGCTTCCCATTACGTTCCTCAAATGTAATGAGACCCTTTGTAACAAGACGCCCAAGCACCGACTTGACCCGATAATTTAATCGCGCTCCTTTCTTCTGCCCAGTGTAATACTTTAATATTTTTGAAAAATCTGGCACTGCGCCGATAGCGACCATAACGCCACCGACCGCGGCGAAAAGAAGCGCCTTTTGAAATGCGCCCCAACGCCGTCCTCTCCTTGCAGATTGTTCGATGACACCCATCTTTCATATGCTATCCCGTGTCTCTATTTTTCTGTATCACTATCCACAACTTGTGCCGACCGGTACATCTTTGAGGATACCTTGCTAACTTGATAAGTGGTAGGAACGGTGTATAAATGAGGGCTGATAGGAAGTTCTTGGCAGGATTCCCTGCCCCTCGAGAATTCTCTCGGGTTTCAAACACTATAGAGCAGGAGTCCAATATGCTAAATCTTAAGCGGCTTAAGGAATTCGCGAAAACGGACGAATTCCGGGCTGAAGCGCAAGATGTCTTCTTCGACGGGATGCAGGCCGGGTATGCAAGCAGCTCGAAGAAAGGGACCATCGTCGAACTGCCCGGATTCAAGCTGATTCCAGCGTACGTTTGTGGACCGTGGAAAGTCATCGACGGCTATCACGTTACGCCTCTTAGTCCGGCGAGCGGAGGCACCACAATTATCTCATACGAAATATCCATCGCCGCGGCAAAAAAGGACGTACCGGTATGGATGATGCAGTACTTCGGCTGGTACTACGAGGAAGTAATTCCATGCCTCAAAGCGGCTCTTCGCGAATCGTACGGAAAGAAGGAGTTCCGCGGCGGTCGCGGGCCTGATTTCTGGGAATCAAAATCGCCTGTGTTTCACTACACAAACAAATCGGATGTCTTTGAAAACACATTCGGGTGTTTCCGTGGCGAAGAATCTATTGAGACGCCAGGAGGTGCGACTATGGGTGTCCATCGCTATCAAGGCGGCCTCATGCTCTGAATGGAACACCGAATGACAAAACGCGCGGGAGATGGAATCCCCGCGCGTTTTTATTTACATACGAAACAATTAGTACGACTTCAGGTGGCGGGCTTTATCATGGGCGACATTGTTTTGTTATGAGCGGAGCGAATTAGAAAACAAGAAGTTCACATGATAATGCTAGTCTAATAGCTTTTGAGATGTCTAGCTTTATCATGGGTGCGGATCTTCTCGAGCGCCTTGGCCTCGATCTGACGGATGCGCTCGCGCGTCACGCCGAACTCGCGTCCCACCTCTTCAAGCGTGTGATAGATGCCATCCATCAGCCCATGGCGCATCTCGAGGATCTTGCGCTCCTTCGGCGAGAGGTCAGAGAGAATCGCCTTCACCTGCTCCGAGAGGATGCGCTCCGAGGACTCCTGCACTGGCGAGGGGATCTTGTCGTCGGGAATGAAATCACCCAATGTCGATTTTTCGTCATCGTCGCTCCCGACCGGGTTCTCGAGTGAGAGCGTGTCCTGATTGATCTTCTCGATCTGATAGATCTTCTCCGGCTCGACACCCATCTCGATAGCGATCTCCTCTGCCTGCGGATCGCGGCCAAGCGCCTGCGAGAGGCGACGGCTGACCTGCTTGTACTTGGCGATAGTCTCGACCATGTGCACCGGGATGCGGATCGTGCGCGACTGGTCGGCAAGGGCACGCGTGATCGCCTGGCGGATCCACCAGGTCGCGTAGGTCGAGAACTTGTAGCCCTTCTTCCAGTCGAACTTGTCTACGGCACGGAAGAGGCCGAGATTCCCTTCCTGAATGAGGTCGAGGAGCGTGAGGTCGGGCGAACGTCCCACATATTTCTTAGCGATAGAGACGACGAGACGCAGGTTCGAGCGGGCGAGGATATTGCGCGCTTCAGCATCGCTCTTCTCGATACGCTTCGCGAGCTCGCGCTCTTCAGCAGCCGTAAGGAGCGGGTACTGTCCTATCTCGCGCAGATAAATCTGAATGGAGTCGTAGCCGGTAGAGTGGCGATCCTTGATGTTGCGGGTGGCGAGATATTCGTCGGCTGCCTCTTCAAGCATCCCGCCTTCAAGCACGTCCACGCCGGCAGTCGCAAACCGCTCATAGAGCGACTCGAGGAAGCTGACATCGTCTTCAATATGCGGAAACGACTTTAGTATCTCGCTATAGGTGACGTAGCCGCGCTCTTTACCCTTCTCGATAAGCGCTTCAGCCGATATCGCCTTTTGTGAATTCGCCTTCGCCTTTGCACCCTTCACGGCCGCGCGGACGACCTGCTTCTTGGTGCGCTTCTTTCCGCCAGAGGCGGACCCGCCTTTGGCGGGCGTGTGGTGCGCCTTCTTCGCAACTTTCTTCTTTGCAGGCGCACGCTTCACAACCCGCTTCTTCGCGCTTTTCTTTACCGCCTTCTTGGGGCTTTTCTTCTTTTTTGTAATAGTTTTTTTAGCCATGTGAAAATGAATTGGAAATAGAAACGAAAACCTCTGCATTAGATCCCAAAGGCGGCGAGACGTGCTGAAAGTTTTGCACACTCGTTTTGAGCATGAATGACTAGAGAGGCGTCCCCCGATGCCTCAGCTCTGCGTAAATCTGCTACCGCTTTCTGATATGCCTCGCGGATAACCGCTTCTTCAAAGGCATTAAGAAGCTCGTCTCCCGCCCCCTCCTCCGGATTCTCACCGAACGTCTGCTCTGCATAGAACAGAGCTGATTCCGGAGAAGTGACAGGCGGCAGGTCTTGAGCCTCAGTAATTCGACAATACTCTGATTTGACGCGCTCTGCAAGCGACGTCCCGGGGTAGGCGTGTATAACCGCTATAAGCTGCTCCCGACGTAGCTCAACCGTCGAGCGTGCGGCCGACAAGGTTCGACCTTGAGAATTCGGGGTTAAGGTCGAACCTTGAGTGGCCGCCCCGGTATTTTTCGGCAATCGATTGAGCGATTCGCGGACAGCTTCATTTGAGAGACTGAGGGTCCGGGCGGTTGATTGTATGAAATGTTCGCGCTCCATCGGGCTCGGGATAGCCAAGAGTAGCGGAAGAACGATACCCTCGGCGAGTCGCAAGAGGCGATGCGGGTCGCGCTCCCCTTCAGCGAGCTCAGCGAGGAAGAACTCCACGATAGGCTTCGCCTCGGTCACCCGCTTCGCGAAATCCTTCGGGTCTTCACTGATAAGATCGGCTGGGTCCTTGCCTTTCGGCAAACGCGCAGCCTTGACCCGCAGCCCGAGGGTGAGCGCGAGTGCCGCCGAGCGCGCGGTGGCCTTGAGCCCCGCCGGATCAGCGTCAAGGACGAGCATCAGGTTCTCGCTGAAGCGCTTCATCAGAGCGAGATGCCTCTCGGAGAGCGCGGTACCCGAGAGTGCGATGGCGTTGCTGAAGCCGGCCTGATGCGCATGAATGACATCTATCTGCCCTTCTACGAGCATGGTGAACTTGCGCACGCGTATCGCCTCTTTCGCCATATCCATGCCGAAGAGGACCTCTGACTTGTGATAGAGCTCGGTCTCGGGACTGTTAAGATACTTCGCCTGTTCGTCGGCTGCGAGAGCTCGGCCGGTGAAGCCGACCACGCGCCCGGCAGCGTCGCGTATCGGGAAGATAAGCCGATTGCGGAAGCGATCGTAGTAGGTGCCTGGCTTGCCGTCGGCCTCTTTAACGAGCCCCGCCGCAAGCATCTCGGGCACCGTGAAGCCCTCGGCCGTGAGCGCCTCCAAGAGGGCGCGCCACGCCTCAGGCGCGTAACCGAGCCGCCATGCAATGATGGTTTCTGGAGTGAGCCCGCGACTCTTCGCATAGGCCTCAGCAGGACTCCCGGCGAGCTTGCCTGCGTACCACTCGCTCGCGCGACTGATGAGCGCGCGCATCCGATCTATCTTCGATGCTTCTTCTTTACTCCTCCCTCCCGAATATTCGATAGTCACACCTGCCTTCTCGGCGAGGATCTTCATTGCACCCTTGAAATCCACCCCCTCCACTTTTTCAATAAAAGAAAATCCATCGCCGCCGAGTCCACACCCGAAGCAGTGCCAGCTCCCGCGCTCCGCGCTCACGTGAAAGGAGCCGGTCTTTTCTTTATGAAATGGGCAGAGCCCCACCATGCTCCGCCCCGCGCGGCGCAGCTTCACATAGGGCGCAATGATGTCCTGGATGTTCAGCCTTTCCTTTATCTCCGCCACCGTGTCCTTCGCCATAATGAATTGATTCTACCTCGCCAGAGGGGTTAACAAAAACCGCCCTTTCGAGCGGTTTGTGTTTTGTAAAATTCTTGAACTTAGAGTCCGCGAGGGACACGCGGGGCGAACGAGGTCGTGCGTGACTCGTAGCTAGCCGGTGCCGGGCGCTCAGCCTGAAGCTTCGCGATGTGCGCATGCTTCTTAGAGCCCGCAAAGCCAGTGCCCGAGGGAATCAGGCGGCCGAGAATGACGTTCTCTTTGAGACCGCGCAGACGATCCACCGAGCCGCGAAGTGCAGCATTGATGAGAATCTTCGTTGTCTGCTCGAAAGATGCGGCCGAGAGGAAGGAGCGGCGAGAGAGAGCGCTCTCCTTGATGCCGAGCACGATCTCGTGCGCCTTCGGCGCAATCTTGCCGGCGTCCTCCATCTCCTTGATCGACTTCGCGAACTCCCAGTCTTCGACAACGTCGCCGACCGAGTAGTCGGTATCGCCTGCGTCGCTTATCTTCACGCGCGAGAACATCTGCTTCACCACGACCTCCAAGTGCTTGCGAGAAACCGGTGCGCCCTGGAGCTCATAGATCTTCGACGCCTCGGTGATGATGTACTCCTGCACCAGCGCGCGACCTGCGTACTCGAAGAGATCATCGAGGTCGGCAGAACCGTCGGTGAGGATCTGACCCTTCACCACCTTGTCGCCCTCCTTCACCAAGGGCACGCGCGGATACGGCGCGAGGTATTCGAAGGACGAACCGTCCTTCTTGCCCTGCCCTGCCTCCGGAGCGACCACGATGACTTTCTCGCGACCCTCTTCTTTAATTTCAGTGACCAAGCCGTCAGTCTTGCTGATAACAGCCGGGTTCTTCGGCGAGCGCTTCTCAAACACTTCTTCGACGCGAGGGAGACCGCTGGTGATATCGCCACCAACTGAGGCCACACCGCCGGCGTGGAAGGTGCGCATCGTGAGCTGAGTGCCCGGCTCACCGATAGCCTGTGCCGCGACCGTGCCGACCGCTTCGCCGAGATCGACGATCTCTTGTGTCGTGAGGTCCATACCGTAGCAGGTCTGACAGACGCCGTAGCGCGTCTCGCAGGACATCGGAGAGCGCGAGACGATAGTGCTCACTGTCGACGCTGCGAGCGCATCGGCATCGAGAATCGAGAGATAGTGCCCCTTCTTGAAGAGGACGGTGCCGTCAGCATCCTTCGCATCCTCGGCGAGCACGCGCCCGCGGAGCGCCTCAGCGTAGTTGATCTGGATGCCAGAAGCAGAGACGCGATTAATCTTCACGCCGCGCTTGGTGCCGCAGTCTGCCTCAGTCACGATAGAGTCTTGTGCAACGTCGAAGAGGCGGCGCGTGAGATAGCCGGCCTTCGCGGTGCCGAGCGCTGTGTCGGTGAGGCCCTTGCGTGCACCGTGTGTGGACATGAAGTACTCGATCGGATTCAACCCCTCGATCATCGAGGAGATAATCGGCACCTCGATCGTCTTGCCAGAGGTGTCCTGAATGAGACCCTTCATACCGGCCATCTGAGTGAGGTTACCCAAGGTACCGCGAGCGCCGGACTTCACCATGTCGGCGACGGAGCCCATCGGGTCGAGCTGTGCGGCAACCTTCTCTTCCACGGCCTGCTTCGTGCCCTGCCAGATCTCGATTGCCATGCGGCGCTTCTCCTCTTCAGAGAGGAGGCCGTTCTGATAATCTGCTTCAATCTTAGCGACCTTCGTTACTGCTTCGTCGATGATGCCAGCCTTCTCCTTCGGGACCGAGACGTCGTCGATAGCCCAGGAGATGCCCGAGCGCGTCGCATAGTCGAAGCCGAAGCGCTTCACCTTATTCACGATGTTCGGCACTGCGTCGATGCCGTAGCGACTGATGCAGTCGGTCACGATGCGCGCAAGCACTTTTTTCGTTATCGTTTCATTCACATATGGGTAGTCGGCAGGAAGAACCGTGTTGAAGAGGAGTCGACCGACGGTCGTCTCAAACGGATGGTTCTCAAACTGTGCATACTTCTCCTTGCCTTCAACCGGCAGGACGTTAATCTTGGCGCGACGGTCGATCGCATCATACTCAGACGCGAGAATAGCTGCGTTTGGCGAAGCGAAATATTCGCCCTCGCCCCTCACCTTGTCCACGGCCTTGGTGAGCCAATAGACACCGAGGATAATGTCGAGCGGCTTCCCGGTGAGCACAATCATGTCGCCCGAGCCCGGCTTGAGGATGTTCTTGTTGGCGCTCATGATGTTCGCCGCTTCCCACTGCGCCTCTTCAGAGAGCGGGACGTGCACGGCCATCTGGTCGCCGTCGAAGTCCGCGTTGAAGGCGTTACAGACGAGCGGATGGAGCTGGATCGCGTCACCCTCGATGAGTCGCGGGCGGAATGCCTGGATGCCCTGACGGTGCAGGGTCGGTGCGCGGTTGAGGAGGACGTGCTTGCCCTTAATCGCCTCTTCAAGCAGCTCCCACACTTCGGCGACACCGTCTTCGATCAAGCGGCCTGCGCCGCGAATGTTGAACGCGAGTTCGCGTTCGAGAAGCCCACTGATGACGAATGGGCGGAAGAGCTCCAAGGCCATGTGCTTGGGCAGACCGCATTCATCGAGTTCGAGGTCCGGACCGACGACGATCACGGAGCGACCAGAGTAGTCGACGCGCTTACCGAGCAGGTTCTGGCGGAAGTAGCCCTGCTTACCCTTCAGGTAGTCAGCAAGCGACTTGAGTGGACGACGCTGGGCCATCGTCATCGCGCCGGCAGAGGCGCCCGACTTGCGGATCGAGTTGTCCAGAAGCGCGTCAACAGCCTCTTGGAGGATGCGCTTCTCATTGCGCAGGATCACCTCCGGCGCATGGATGTCGATGAGTTTCTTCAAACGGTTGTTGCGGTTGATGACGCGGCGATAGAGGTCGTTCACGTCGCTCGTCGCGTGACGACCGCCTTCAAGGGCGACCATCGGGCGAAGCGCCGGCGGGATGACCGGGATGCGCGTGAGGAAGAGCCACTCGGGACGCACGCCAGAGGCGATGAGCCCAGCGATAAGCGACAGGCGCTTCGCGAGCTTCTCGCGCTCGGCGGCGCCGGCGTGCTCGTAGCGCGCCGAGAGCGTCTTCTCGAGCTCCTTGAGGTCGAGCTTGGTGAAGATGTCATAAATAGCTTCGGCGCCGATGCGAGCCTCGAAGAGGCCACCGTACTTCACCGAGAAGCGGTGATACTCGAGCTCGTCGAGCACTTTTCCAACCACAACTCCTTCAATTTCGGCCTTGGTGAGGGTCATCTTCTCTTTGAGCGCATCGCGCTCTTTATCAGAGCCGAGCGACTTGTACTTGGACTTGTATTCGCTCTCGAGCTCGGTCAAGAGGCGCTTCTTCTCTTCATCGGCAATCTTGGTGATGATGTAGCCCGCGAAGTAGACGACCTTCTCGATGTCGGTCGCGGATGCGCCAAGGAGCAAAGCCATGCGGCTCGGCACGGAGCGCAAGAACCAGATATGCGCGACCGGCGTGCAGAGCTCGATGTGGCCCATGCGTTCGCGGCGCACGATTGAGCGCGTGATCTCGACACCGCACTTGTCGCAGACGATGCCCTTGTAGCGGATGCCTTTGTACTTGCCGCAGTAACACTCGTAATCCTTTTCAGGACCGAAGATCTTCTCGTCGAAGAGCCCGTGCTTCTCGGAGCGCTGGGTGCGGTAGTTGATGGTCTCCGGCTTGGTGACTTCGCCACTGGACCACGCGAGAATGCGTTCCGGACTCGCGAGCGCGAGACGGAGTCCGTTCCAGGTGTCCTTCGGAGGGAGTTTGCGAGGGGTGAATGCCATAAAGGAAGAGTTCAGGATTAATAAATTACGCTTTCACCTCGTCCGGCTCCGGCGGCAGATTCAAGGGCTCGACATCGAGCGCAAGGCCGCGGATCTGGTTGGTAAGGACAGCGAAGGATGCCGGGGTGCCCGTGTGGCTGATCGGCTCGCCCTTCACGATCGCATCGAAGGCGGCAGAGCGGCCCTGGATGTCGTCTGACTTGATCGTGAGCATCTCGCGAAGCGTGTAAGCGGCACCATAGCCGAGCAGGGCCCACACTTCCATCTCGCCGAAGCGCTGACCGCCGTTCTGCGCCTTGCCGCCGAGCGGCTGCTGGGTGATAAGGCTGTACGGACCGATTGAGCGCATGTGAATCTTGTCTTCCACCATGTGATGGAGCTTCAAAATGTACATATAGCCGACCGCGATGGTCTGGGCGAAGGCGTCGCCCGTGCGGCCGTCAAAGAGCTGCATCTTGCCCGAACGGTCGAAGCCTGCGGCCACGAGTTCGTCGCGTATCTCGTCGGCAGTCGCGCCGGCAAACGGCGGTACGACGGCCTGATAGCCGAGCGTGTTCGCCGCGAGGCCGAGGTGCATCTCGAGGATCTGTCCGAGGTTCATACGGCTCGGAACGCCGAGCGGTGTGAGGATCAGGTCGATCGGATTGCCGTCCTTGTCGTAGGGCATATCGGCGACCGGGAGCACGCGAGAGATAACGCCCTTGTTGCCGTGGCGGCCGGCGAGCTTGTCGCCCACTGAGACGTTACGCACCTGCGCGACCGTGACGACAATCTTCTTGATGATGCCGGTTTCGAGCTGATCGCCCTTCTCGCGAGAGAAGACGCGCACGCCGATGACACGACCCTTCTTGCCGCCTTCCATGCGGAGGCTGGTGTCCTTCACATCCTTGGCCTTATCGCCGAAGATAGAGCGAAGCAAACGCTCTTCAGGCGTGAGCTGGGTCTCGCCCTTCGGGGTCACCTTGCCGACGAGGATATCGCCGGGGCGCACTTCTGCGCCGATGCGGATCACGCCCTCTTCGTCGAGATTCTTGAGGCGGAGTTCGCCGACGTTCGGGATATCGTGGGTCGTCGTTTCAGGACCAAGCTTGGTGTCGCGCACCACACAGTCGAAGTCCTCGATATGCACCGTGGTGAATTTGGCTTCCTCGACGAGGCGCTCTGAGATGATGATGGCGTCTTCGTAGTTGGCGCCGTTCCAGCTCATGAAGGCGACGCGCACGTTCTGACCGAGCGCGAGCTGGCCGTTGGCGGTCGAGGAGTTGTCCGCAAGAACATCGCCCTTCTTGACCTTCTCGCCGAGCGCGACTGAGGGTCGCTGCATGAAGGCGGAGTTCTGGTTGGTCTGGGTGAGGCCCTGGAGGCGATAATCCTTCTTCTTTCCTTCTTTATTCGTGACGACAATCTTGCGCGCATCCACGTGCGTCACTTCGCCAGACTCCGAAGCGAGGACGAGACGGCCAGTCGAGCGTGCCGCATGCGTCTCGATACCGGTGGCCACAAGCGGAGCCTCGGGGATGAGGACCGGCGTCGCCTGCTTCTGCATGTTGCTACCCATCAGGGCGCGGTTCGCGTCGTCGTGGTCGACGAACGGAATCATGTTGGTCGCGATCGAGAACATCTGGTACGTCGAAGAGTCCATCAGGGTAATCGCGTCGCGCGGAACGATAATCGGATCGCCTTTGTAGCGAGCCTCGACGTGATCGGTGACGATACGACCGCTCTCGTCGAGCTTGGTCGCACCGTGTGCAATCGTCTCGAGTTCTTCGTCGAGCGCGTTCAAATACACAATCTCGTCAGTCACCTTGCCTTTCGATACCTTCACGTACGGCGTCTCGATGACACCGTAGTCGTTCGTGCGCGCATTCGTGGCCATGTGGAGGATAAGGCCGATGTTCTGGCCTTCAGGCGTGTGGATCGGGCAGAGGCGGCCGTAGTGGCTCGGGTGCACGTCGCGCACCTCGAAGCCGGCACGCTCGCGAGTGAGGCCGCCGGGACCGAGTGCTGAGAAGGTGCGCATGTTCTCGAGCTCAGAGAGAATGTTCTGCTGGTCCATAAATTGCGAGAGCTGGTTGGCCGTAAAGAACTCGTGCACCGAGGCGTGGAACGGGCGCGGATTCACGAGCGCCATCGGGAGCGTGGTCTCGCTCTCAATGGTCGACATGCGATCCTGGATGTTGCGCTTCATGCGGCTCATACCGACGCGCATGCGCGCCTGGAGAAGCTCGCCGACGAAGCGCACGCGACGGAACCCGAGGTGATCGATGTCATCCGGGCGCGCCGACGGATCGGCGTTCAACTTCACTATTTCTGAAACGATATGCACGAAGTCCGCGAGCGTGAGCGTGCGCTTCTCGAGAGCCTTCTCGGTGGTTGGGAGTCCGAAACGCGCATTGAGGCGGTGGCGGCCCACCTTGCCGACGTCGTAGCGCTCAACACTAAAGAGCGACTGCACGAAATTCTTCGCATTCTCGGGCGTGGCGAGGTCGCCGTCCCTCATGCGGCGGTGAATCTCGATATACGCCTCCTCGATCGACTTGGCCTCGTCGTGCTCAAGGGTCGCCTTGATGGCGGCGAGCGCCGCTGCGTCCTTTGCAAAATGCTTGGTAACTGCCTCGCCGAGGCCCCCGCCGAAGACGGTGAGGAGCTGGGTGATGGGGAACTTGCGCTTGCGGTCGATCTTTACGAAGACCGCGCCGTCAGCCTCAGAGTCAATCTCGATCCACACGCCGCGAAGCGGGATGATCTTCGCGCCGAAGTAGGCCTTGCCGCGGATAAGCTCGGAGACGAAGAATGCGCCGAAGCTTCGCGCAAGCTGCGGGACAATCGCGCGTTCGACACCCGAGACGATGAACGAGCCGTGCGGCGTCATGATCGGCATGTCGGTGAGGAAGATCTCCTGCGACTTCTCTGAGCCGAAGGTCTTGTTGACGAGCTTCACGGTCGCCTTGATCGGCGCCTCATAGGTGCGTGCGTTCTCGCGCGCAAACTGTTCATCATATTTGGGCTCGCCTACCTCGAAGCTCTCAAACTGGAGCTCGAACTTCTTGCCCGAGTAGTCGGTGATCGGCGAGAACTCCTTGAAGAGCTCGGTGAGGCCGTCTTTGAGGAGCCAGTCGAAGGAGCCGCGCTGGTGGCCGACAAGATCTGGAAACGGGACCGACGGGGCTCGGTACGCACCAAAGGTCTTCTGAACGATTTTTTTGAGCATGTCGTGGTGGCTGAAGTGGATAAGTAATCGCCCAACTAAACATATATAAATGCGAACGCACGGAAATAAATCCGCTTGCGCTTATGCGTTTTTCTCTGTGTTCCCGTATGAATCTGCCCTTCCCGCCCTCCAGTACTCAGTCGTATCTAATACCTCCAACCTATCACCCCCCGCCTTTTCCTGCAACCCCCGAAAACAGGGGTGGGGATAAGCGAAATAGGATAAAAAGACGGACCCGTCACCGGGTCCGTTCAAGCAAACTGATTGATACCTATGCTGTTGCCGCTTCGGGCGACTTCTTCGAATGGACATCAATGGCGTGCTGTGCAATCTCGAAGTATTTGTCGTAGCCGCCTGATGCGAGCCCGATTCGATGCAGTGTGTTGTAACGCCTGGTGAATTCAGCTTTCGAATTTCCTGCCAATATCTGCATCCGTTCCCGGTGCTCAGGAGACTTGGCTGACCTCACTCCTTCTTCCAGTCGGAGTACTTCTGCAGCGCAATCTACGAGAATACTGGTGCCGATCTGCCTTATTGCTTCATCGTCGGTGTCAGGCAGTAGTAGTTCGAAACTTGCAGAAGTCCAACTACGTGCAAGATCAAGATGTTCGCAGAAATCAACGGCATGAGAAATTGTCGCGTCGTCCACCTCTTCGGCCTTTCCTTCAAGAGCCCCGAGTATCACCATGGAGGCCATCGCGAGAAACACCGCCTGTGGTAGGTGCACGAACCAGTTCCCCATTCCTTCCTTGTCAGTCACGACGCCCCATACGACAAAGCCGAGAAGAACGAGAAGAACGAGAAGCATCATAGCGAAGCCCAGGAAACTTCTGTTTCTGTTCCTCCGTTTGTTTTCGACGATTTGCATCGCCGTCCTAACCGGATTGCTGCCGCCGCTGCGCATCCACGCGCGCTCGAAGAGTGGTGAGATCGTACGCTGGCGACCAAGCTTGGCTAGATATTCAATTGAAATGCCCATGATAAAGAACTCCTTTTACCTTAAATAGACCATCCGTGGTCGAGCGAAGGAGGCGTCCGTGCCTCACTGTACTTCGGGTTTCCGGCCCGAATCACAGCTTTTCATCACTCACCCGTGCTCTAAGGCAAAGCAGTAGGCACCTCCCTTGTACCACATTTCTTTATTAAAGCTATTTCTCCTTCCTCCAGGCATCAATCTTGGCGTGATGGCCAGTTTGAAGGACCGCATGTTCCATAAGTAATGCGGTCGCACATGACATGGAACATCGATGTCTCAATTTTTGTCCTATAGGACAAAAATTGATACAAGCGGTATGCCCTTATTTTGACGGTCGGCAAAATAAGGGAAAACGACTTCCCCACTTTGGATAAAACAAAACCGCCCCGATGTTCCGGGGCGGCGCGGTTGTTGCGCGTGGCTAACGCGCGAGGGCAAGGGTAAAGGTTATCTCGTTTTCTTTGGCCGTCATTGTGACCAGTATTCCCTTTTCAGAGTTTCGGACCGCGTCTTCGAAACAGAGGAGGAGTTGAGAACACTGGCAACGTTTGAATTCCTCCTCGAGACACTTGGCAAGATGGTAGTTATATTGCCAGTCGAACGACCCGAGCTTGAGGTGAAGATCCTTCGAGGTCGTCACCAGCGTGAATTGCTCTCTCGAAGTCACGTCATCGATATACGTCCGATAAACCCGCGACTTATGTTCCAACGCTTCGGTCATACCTTTCCAGACCCACCACAGATGGGAGTTCTTATCTGCCGGGGGATTGGCGGTCGACAGTACTACTGTATGCATTACATTCTCCTTGGACCCGCAGTAACGTCGCGAACCTGCTTGCCAAGATGGAAAAAGAACAAGCGACGTTCTTTCTATCCTACCTCTTTTCTCTCCACTTGTCAATGTTCGCGTGATGGCCGGTTTGGAGGACCTTGGGGACCTTATAGTTCTTACCCTTGTATGAAATCGTTTCGGGGCGGGTGTAGACCGCAGAGGAGGCGATGCGGCGTTCCTCAACGGAGGCGTCTTTACCCAAGACGCCGGGCAAGCGGCGCGTGACGGCGTCGACGATGGCGAGCGCCGGCACCTCTCCGCCGGTATAGACCGCCTCGCCTACGGCAAACTCCTTGACCGGCGCGAGCGTCTTCAAGATCTTCTTCGCACGTTCGTCGATGCCCTCGTAGCGACCGCAGACGAGCACCACGTCACTATACTTCGCGAGCGCATCCGCGTCTTTGTTCGTGAACTGCTTTGCTCCCGGTTTAAACCACACAATCACCGCCTTCTTCCCTTTCTTTTCGCCCATGTAGGGTCTCGTAGACCCTACATTAGATGTAGGGTCTACGAGACCCTTCAATGCTTTCTGAACAGCTTTGATGATGGGGAGGGCTTGCATCACCATCCCCGGGCCGCCGCCGTAGGGGCGCTCATCTACCTTTTTATAACTACCCTCTTTCCCCGCGACGAAGTCGCGGGGGTTCTGATACTTTATTGAAATCTTCTTGTCCTTACGCGCGCGTCCGATGATTGACGCGCTCAAGTATGCGTCGCAAGCTTCTTCAAACAATGTGATGAGATGGAATTTGAGCATCAAGAACCCCGTGGTTATCTAGTCGCAGCACAGACTGGCGCTTGGCCGTCATTAGTGACGGCGAACTCTGCAAAACTTGGTGGTAACGCGCCACAAAGCCGGACATTATATTCGCCAAAAGACTCGGTCTCGCCTGCGGGGGTGAATTTCAAGGTGTCCACCTGCCCCTTATTTATGACTGTTACCATCAACGTGTCATCGCCATCAGTGTTAATCGAGTCGAGACGCAGTTGCACGTTTCGGTCTAATGAGAATACGGAATCGCCAACATTCAGAGCAACCTGGCCGGGAATGTGTGGAATTATGAAAACATAAACTCCTAATCCAATAAGAATAACGAGGACGAGCCCGATCATCCATTTAGTAGTAGTCATTGTTTGATTATACACCTCGAAAGGTATTTGGGACTAGAGCTCCTCGACAACTTGGTCGACGGTCTTTATTTCGGGGTCGCGCTTGCCGCCGACCGGCTCGTTGATTTTCAGGTTCACGCGCGCATTCCCTTTCATCCCCACCACGCGCAGGAGGATGCGGAGCGCCTCGGCGGTCTTGCCGCTCTTGCCGATTATCTTGCCCATATCCTCGGGGTGCACCGTGAGAGTGAGCAGGACGCCCATCTGATCGATGGTGCGCGTGGTCTCGACCGCCTCGGAGTGGTCAACAAGCGCCTTCACCGCGTATTCGAGAAATGCTTGGTCAGGTTCCATTTTTATATAGTAGCAGGAGGCAGGAGCAGTTTGCAGTAAATGCAAACCGGCGGCGGTTACGCTGCCGGAGTTTCCTCGGCTGTCGAAACTTCGGGGGCTGGGGTGACTTTTCCGACGCTTTCGGTCGGAGCCTCGACTTCTGACATCGGGGCTGGAGCGGGCTCGGCTTCTGCAACTACCTCAGCCTCGGTCGGCATCGGTGCGGCCTCTTCTACAACCACCTCGGGTGCTACTTCTACGGCCGGTGCTTCTTCAGCTGCCTTTGCCGCCGCCGCTTCAGCCTTGGCTGCCTCAGCCGCTGCCGCTTCTGCGGCAATCGCCGCCTCGTTCTTCTGCGGAGTCTTCTTAGGGAGCACGTTCACCTTCTTGCCCTCGATGACCTTCTTGTTCACAAGGAGATTATGAATCGAGTCAGTCGGCTGAGCGCCCTTGCTGATCCAATACTTCACCTGCTCCTCGTCGAGCGTGAGCGCCTTAGAGCGCGGGTTGTAGGTACCGAGGAGTTCGAGAATATTACCCGCCTTGGCGGCGCGCTCCTTCTCGAGGACGACAATGCGAAACGCCGGATCATTGGTCCGGCCGATGCGCTGGAAACGAATCATCAACATGTAGGCAGAACTGTACCAGATTGACTCAAAAATCGCAAATAACCCGATAATTTGTTAGAGTGAGAGAAATGGCGGCAGGCGAGCTCTACGAAGGTCCCATCACGATGACCCGCAAAGGTTTCGGATTTTTTGCCGTTCCTACGGCATCCTCCGAAGCCTTGGCGAAGGAGGACTTACTCATCCCACCGCAATGGGCCGGTCACGCGCTCTCGGGCGACATCGTGAAGATTGAGGCGGCCGGGCTCTACCGCGACCCCTCGGGCCGGATGCCCGAACGTGAAGCCGGCAAGGTCGTCGCCATTGTCTCGCGCGCTCGTGAGACCTTTGTCGGCACACTTATCGAAGAGAACGGCCTCACGATGATGGCCCCGGATTATAAGAAGATGTACGTCCCGCTCGTCATTCTCCCCTCGACTTCGCTCGGGGCAAGCGACCTCGCAAAGTTGCATGGGCATAAAGTGCTCGTGCGCCTCGGTGAGTGGGCGGCCGACAAGGAGTACCCGCTCGGCACTATCGAGGAGGTTATCGGCAAGGCAGGCGTGCATGAGACCGAGATGCGCGCGCTCGCTCTGGGCCAGGGATTCTCAAGCGACTTCCCTCCCGGTGTCGTCGCCGATGCAAGACGTCTTGAGACCGAAGGTCAAGAAATGATTGCGAAGGAGGTGCGTGAGATGCGCCCCTACTCCGCTTCTGAAGCTACGAAGGGCAGGAGAGACTTCAGACACGTGCCTACCTGTACCATCGACCCCTTTGATGCAAAAGATTTTGACGATGCCCTTTCGGTGCAGAAACTTCCTGATGGGAATATCGAGGTTGGGGTACACATCGCCGACGTCTCCTACTTCGTCTCGCCCGGCACTGAGCTCGATAAAGAGGCGATTGCGCGCGCAACTTCTGTATACCTCGTCGACCGCACTATCCCGATGCTCCCCGAGGTCCTCTCCAACGATCTCTGCTCGCTGAAACCGGACGAAGACCGCCTCGCGGTCTCGGCAGTCTTCACACTCGATAGTGAAGCGAACATCGAGGATGTATGGTTCGGCGAGACCGTCATCCACTCTGACAAGCGCTTTACCTATGAGAACGCACAAGAAGTGCTCGATGCGGGTTCGGGAACAATGCACGAAGAACTCTCGACCCTGCTCGCGCTCTCCAAGAAGATCCGCGCGCGCCGCGCAGCCAAGGGCGCCATCGAATTCGATACCGCTGAAGTGAAGATCGAGCTCGATGCCGAAGGCAAGCCGATTGCCGTCCACCTGAAAGAGCGCAAAGCGACGAATGTTCTCATCGAGGACTTCATGCTTCTCGCCAACGAAGCGGTAGCGAAGCATCTCTCTAAGCTGACCAGCAATGGTGGCCCCCACTTTCAGTCGCTCTACCGCGTCCACGACGCTCCCGACACCGACCGTATCGAGAACCTCGCCAACCTGCTCCGCATCATGGGCTACCACCTGAAGACCAGTGGAGCCGGGACCGTCACGGGTGCAGAATTGAACAAACTTATGGAATCGGTAAAAGGGAAGCCAGAGGAGTATCTCGTGAAGATGGCGACCCTGCGCTCGATGAGTAAGGCCGTCTACACGACACGCAACATCGGCCACTTCGGGCTCGCCTTCGATTTCTATACCCATTTCACTTCGCCGATACGCCGCTACCCCGACCTCGTCATCCATCGACTCATCAAGGCGCACGCGGGCGGCGATCCGATCACGCCGAGCGAGATGCAGACGTTCGACAAGCTCGCCATCCACTCGTCTGAACGAGAAGTGGCCGCCTCTGACGCCGAGCGCGACTCGATCAAGATGAAACAGGTCGAGTTCCTCGCGCCGCGCATCGGCGAAGAGTTTGACGCCGTGATTTCCGGCGTCACCGAACGCGGTCTCTATGTGGAGCTGAACGAGACACATGCCGACGGGATGATCAACGTCCGCAACGTCGGTGATGATTATTTTGAATACGATGAGAAGCACTATCGCCTCGTCGGCAAGCGCACCCACAAGGCCTATCAGCTCGGCGACCCAATTAAGGTGAAGCTAACGGCAGCTCGGATTGCCGAAAAAGAATTGGATTTCGTGCCCGTTGTATAAAAACTACTTCGCCACGGCGACGGCCTCGTCGAACTTTACGGAAAGCAATTTGCTGACGCCATCGCTACCCATGGTGACGCCATAGAGAATGCTCGTGCGACTCATGGTCTCGCGGTTGTGAGTAATCACGATAAGTTGCGACTTCTTGGCCAAGTTCTCGATCATGTCGCCGTAGCGGCGGCTGTTCGCTTCGTCGAGCGCCGCGTCGGTCTCGTCGAGAATCAAAAATGGTGGCGGGTTCACCTGACTCATCGCGAAGATGAGCGCGATCGAAGTGAGCGCCCGCTCCCCGCCCGAGAGTTGCATCAAGGAGCGCACCTTCTTCCGAGGAAGATTTACCGCTATTTCTATTCCTGGCCTCTCCTTCTCTCGTGGTAAATCTTCCGAGTCCTCCGTAGCTTCAGCGAAGGAGGATTCATCTTCAGGTTCCGGTTCTTCAAGCGTGAGGCGCGCGCCGCCGCCGCCGAACATAAGCGCGAAGTATTCGCCAAACGAGGCATTCACCTTCGCTAGACCCTCAGAGAAATGTTTCTGCAATTCAGTATCGAGATCGTCGATAAGCGCGCGGAGTCCGGCGGCCGACTTAGCCAGATCCTCAAGCTCGGTGGCGAGGAACGTCTCGCGTTCGGCGACCTCCTTGTGCTCCTGCCGTATCTCTTCGCCGGTGCCGCCTGCCTCTTCGAGGCGAATCTTCGTGCGCTCCAACAAACGCTTGCGATCTTCTTGTATTTTTCGTTCTTCTGCTGGCAACTGAGCAAGATGTTCATAAGAGACTACCGAGGCTCCGCCGAGCGCCAATGCTTCGGCCTTCTCTCTCTCGAGCGATTCAGAGAGCAGCGTGAGTTCATAGTCGCGCGCCTCGGCCTTCGCCACCAAGCCTTCCTCATGCGCCTTAGATTGCGCAGAGTCGAGGATGCGGCGGCGGATATCGCGCCCCGTCTCTTCAAGTGCAACCATCGCTTCGCGGGCGCGGGCGCGGGCGCTCTCGGCCTTTTCGAGGTCGATCGATACCGTCGTATATTTCTCAGTGAGTTCGGCACGCTCATTTTCGAGTCGCGCAGCGGTATCTTCTTCGTCGGAGAAGACTTCGTCGCGAGATGCGCCATGGCGAGCGAAGAACGATTTGACCGCCATCGCGATCGCCTCAAGCGCAGCACGCAGCGCTTCAACGCTTCCACTAGCGGCGGCGTTTGACTGCCTCTCGACCTCGTCGCGAAGCGCGGTAAGCGCTTCGCGCGGCACCTTCACATACGGTTCGTGCGCGACCGCGATGGCGCGGCGCTTCACCTCGGTCAGAGCCCCCTCGATGCGCCCCATCTCGCGCGAGAGTGTCGCGCGCGTCGCCGAGAGCTCTGAGACTTCTCGCTCCGCCTTTCGCAAGGCTTCAGTGCGCTCGATCGTCTCATGATCTGCTGATGCAGGATCGGCGACCCGATCGAGCTCGGCACTGGCCACCGCGAGCCGCTCCTGCGCATCGCGCTTCTCCTTAGCAACCCGCGCTTTCTCTTGGGTGAGATAGAGATCTTCAATCGCGAAGTAGGTCTGCGCGAGGCCGATAAGATCAGCGCGCAAGCTGTCGGCACGCTCCAGCTTCTTCACCTGA
>JAQUAU010000040.1 GCA_028687085.1 Minisyncoccota bacterium
TAAGTTTTGCAAATGATTCTGCATCAAGCGTTGCATATTATTCGCTCTCTTGTTTTGCATAGATGCCGCCGAGATCAGAGACGATGTAGTTTGCCGCTAGCTTCACGAGCGTTGCATCAGTACTAAATGTTGACGTGACCGAGTCAAAGAACGCTGCGCGCTCGGTGGTCGCACACAGGTATGCGGCATCAGTATCTTTAAGCGCATATGCTTTTGCATATCGTTCGCGACGCTCCCAGGGGAGCTCGGGGAGTGATGCACGTATCGCCTCGGGCGAGAACTCAGCAATTTCAGAAAGAAAGAGTTTCGGCAGATCCGGCTCCGGGAAGTAGCGGTAGTCGGCACTCCCCTCTTTGAAGCGCTGATGAAAGGTCTCCTGCTTTGTCTCGTCCCAACCGCGCGTCTCTTGCACCACCTTCCCTCCGCTCTCGATAAGCGCGGTCTGCCGCTCTATCTCATAGGCGATAGCTCGCTCCACCGAACGGAACGAGTTTATATTCTTCACCTCCACCTTCGTGCCGAAGGTGTCGTCCTTTGATACCGAAATATTTGCTTCGATGCGCATCTCCCCTTTTTCAAGATTCGCCTCACCGGCGCCGAGCGTGCGCAAGAGGAGCTGCAGCTCGCGCGCGAAGCGTCCGGCCGTCTCAGCGTCGTGTATCACCGGCTCGGTAACAAGCTCCATGAGCGGGATGCCGGCGCGATTGAAGTCGACGAGTGACTTCCCTCCTGCGTGCGTGGAGCGCGCCGTATCCTCCTCGAGGTGCACGCGCGTAATCGCGACATCGGCGAGAGAACCACCCGAGACGAGCGGATGTTCGTACTGACTGATCTGATACCCCTTCGGGATGTCAGGATAGAAATAACTCTTGCGGTCGAACTCGGTGAAGTCAGCGATTGTACCGCCGATCGCCGTTCCGAGCCGGAGCACGTGTCGCACCGCCTCTTTATTTATCACCGGGAGCGTGCCGGGGTGCGCGAGACACACCGGACAGACGTTTACATTCGGACGCGTCTCGTCCGGATCATTTTTTGAATCGCAGAACATCTTGGTCCGCGTCGCGAGTTCAGCATGAACTTCGAGACCGATAGTGGGGCGATACATGATAGTAGGTAGTATATTCTATCTACTCTCTACTATCTACTCGTATTCAGTATCTTCGTAAGTTGGTCGGCAAAGGCCTTGAGCGCCTCCGGGTCTTCTACCGAGACTCCTAGCACTTCCCTGCCGGTCTCTTTGGCGAGCAATTGCATCTTAATATCCCGTTCTGCGCTTGTAATACGGTCGGTCTGAGAGAGGACGATAATCTCGCGCTTCGCCCCGAGCCCATGCCCGAAGGCCTCTGTCTCGGTATGCACTTCCCCATAGGCCGCGAGGGGGTCATCTTGGCTAGCCGAGACGAGATGCAAAAGGATTCCTGTCCGCTCGACGTGTTTAAGAAATTGAATCCCAAGACCCTTCCCCGACGAGGCACCTTCAATGAGACCGGGGATATCCGCGAGAATATAGCCATAAAAATCGCCGAGGCTGGGGCCGAGCGTGGTGAAGGGGTAGTCGCCGACCTTCGATTTGGATCGCGTGAGCGCGTTGAGAAGCGAAGACTTACCCGCGTTCGGCAGGCCGATAAGCCCGGCGTCGGCGATAATCTTGAGCGTGAGTTCGATATCGCTGCCCTTGCCCGCCTTGCCGAGTGTCTGCTGAAAGGGGTTCTGATTAGTCGAGCTCTTGAAGCGGGCGTTGCCGAGCCCTCCCTTGCCGCCGCGAAAGAGCGTGATGCGCTCGTCCTCGCTAGTAATCTCATATTCCTCACCCGTCTCGACAACACGTGCGACGGTGCCCACCGGCACCTTGAGTATCGCGTCCTCACCATTTTTGCCATGTTTCAACTCACCCTTGCCGGCTTCGCCGGCCTCAGCATGGAACTTCTTCTCGTAACGATAATTCGCGAGCGCAGCCAGGTCGCGCACACCGAGGAGGACGACGTCGCCGCCTTTGCCTCCGTCGCCGCCTGAGGGGCCACCGCGCGCCGACTCCTTAGTGCGCAGCCAGCGGATAACGCCATCGCCGCCTTTGCCCGAGGCGACGTGCACGACGACATGATCAACAAATGCCATAGAACCTCACAATACACTAGAAAACATAAATCTCCAACCCGCAAGAACCATTTACGACACGCCGTGTCGTAAATGGGTTGTCCTACTGTTTTACCGAACGACGGGCAACGATTAATCTCCAGATGATAAGGCAGAGGCTCACGCCGGCGAAGACCCCTCCGGCGAGTCGTGCAGCATCGTCCCGATCGGTTGAGAGAAAGCCAGCGTACACCGGTTGTGTTGAGATCAAGAGAAGGAGAAGCGGCACCGCCCACAGAGCGAGCTTGAGCCAAGATTTAAACACTTCCCATCGTACGAACACGAGGATAATAGCAATTGGAAGAAAGAAAATCGCGAAGAAGAATATCGGACTGGTGACCTCTAGATAAATCCAATGCACCCAAGTGCCGTAACATGACGAATTCGTAAGAATACACCACTGACTAAAGTAACGAAAACCAATAAGAAGTACGGCGAGTAATACCGGTATGCATTGGATGATTCTCGTTTTCATGTGAGTTAAAGGAGACTCCTCAGGACGACCCAGAGTCTATAGAGACTAGTATAGACCGCTTCTCCTATCCTCTTTAAGACCGGCTGTTGAGAAGCGTCGTAGACCGAGGCAGTCTGCGAGAGACTGGGTACTGTATATGCGGTGGTTGTTGTAGACGGCGGCGAGACCGGTGGTCGCTTAACGATACGGGGAACCGCCGCTATGAGTCGCGGTGCGGCACTACGAGGAGTATCAGTTGCTACAACAGGAGCGCCCTCCACGCTCTCAACGACAAGAAGCGTTGTGGTAGCAACATCAGGAGCAGGAGAGACATCAAGCGGCACATATGAGGCATAAGCCGCGCCTCCTGAGCTCTGAGGGAGGGGTACCGGCGGCTCATAGAGCACCGTCTCTCCGATTACTGGCGTGACCGTAATGACGTTCGTGCCATCACCACTCTCGTCGACCACCAGCGGCGAGGCAGTGTCGATGCTCGCTGCGATCGTGAGACTCGCCGTCGTACTCGCGACAAGCGGAATATCTGCAAGAGTTGCAAGAGGGCCAGCAACGCCTCCCCCACTCTCTTGGATGTCGAGCGAGAAAGTGCTCTCTTGTGTACCGCTCGCTCCCCCACCGTTCATTTGTCCATGGAGCGTGAGTTCGTACCGATCACTCGGTGAGGCAGGCGCGGGGACGATTATGTATTGCACATCGCCAAACTCGCCATACGTCGAGCCGGGGATATCCTCGGTCACTGAATCATCTTCTGCGACGCCGGTGACCTTGCCCGAAGGGTCCTTCACCTTGACCGTAGCCCTTGTCGGAGGTTCGTCGCTCTCGGGAGTGCTATGCACGTATAAGACACGCGACGAGCGGAGAAAGAAAATCAGCTTTTTAGTATCCGTTAGTGGCGCCGGTTGGCCTGTAGAGATATAGGCAGGGAGTGTGCTGGTGCCACTGGTAATGATGTTTTTTATAAACTCTTCAAGCGAAGGGATTTCAAATAAATCTTTATGCTCACGTTTTATTGATGTTGCGATACGATAGGAATTTAGATTTACCCAATACCTTTTCACGCTTGTGCTTGAGGCGACGAGGAGCGCGCTCGGCACCGGGACAGTCCCGTCGCCATCCTCGATAAATATCGGCTTATACTTCCGTTTCGGCCCAAAGAACGAGAGGATGCGAGACGGTTCGGTGTAGAAGTCTATTCCTGCGACCGTGTCGGCTCCCCAGCCTGCAATCTGGCTTACCTCGATACCCGCAGGCGGTGTCCACAGATCGAGAGCCGCGTGCGTGCTGGTCGCATAGTCTATGAGCCTCTGATTAAGGATCTCTGCAGAGCTCGTATCGCTCGCCTTCGGCTTCTTGCGACCGCCCTCCCGCGCAAGAAGGAAGTCGTTGAGCTCAGTAGTGTTCGTGATGGTAGAGCCGTATGCCGCGATCTCCTTCGCATAGCCGTCGCCCGCGAAGCGGGCGACGGGATGGTCGACGTCGCTTGCGATACTCTCTAGGTACCCTTCTGACGGGAGCAGGTGATACATCATCGGTGAGTTCTGCGCGAGTGCACGTGCGGCCGCGTTTGAGAGCACCGAAAATCCATATTTGTAGATACCGGCGCTGTAACCCATAAGCGCCGCGCCGATACTCTCGGGCGCGCCGCTCTGTGGCACGCCGACCATGAGTATCTTATCGACCAGTGATGGCGCTTCGCTGCCGAGCCTGCTGAGGAGCGCTTTCGTCACAAGACCGCCGTTGCTGTGTGCGACGATTGTCACCTTACCGCTTTTCGAGCTCGCCGCGAGTGAACGAAGCGTCTGTTCGATATATGGTGTACTCGTCGCACCTTCATTTCCTGCATAGAATATCTTTCCATCTCGCTCTGCACCCTTCGTCAACAAGTCGTCAAGCGAGAGCCGCCAGTCATAGGCGATCGGCTTCCAGTCGTTCACCGTGCCGTCTGCCTTAAGCCCGTTCATCTCATCAAGAAACGCCTTGTAGATATTGCTGTCGCGGACCGAATCGATGACATCATCTTCCTTTGCATATATATCAGCGCAGACGCTCGCTCCGGATGAGTCGAGAGCGAGGTCTCGCACCTTTCGGTCGCCTGCTCCGCGCAGAACGCCCCAAAGCGATTCATATGGCTCCCAGAGTTTCTCCTCAACCGCCTTGCCACAACCGGTTCCCTCGTAGAGCCGGCTCCCTTCAATGCCGGGCAAGAAAAGCACGTTCGAGACTCTCGGCTTCGGCGGAAGCTTCCATCCATCTTCACTTGTCCAGGATAGAGCATCTTGTCCGCCGGGGAAGGCGCTGGAAAACACATAGGGTGCATCACAGAGACCGTCGAGATTCGCGTCATCGCACCCCTCGGAAGGCTCGTCGAAAGCATCCCAATAATTACCTCCCTCGGGTGCCTGGAGATTGAACACGTCAGCCGCGTCGCCGCCGTAATCAACGGGTCGTGCTCCGTTACGAATGAAATTGTTGTGATACACCTGATTCCCGCTTGAAGGCGAGAAAATTGCGATTCCTTCTTTCACACTGTCCTGTATACGATTATCACGCACAATGTTGTCATGTGAGGGCGCAGGGTTGTGGCGCGAACTGAAGATGAGGATTCCCTGGTAGGTATCGGAAACGCTATTGGACACAATGGTATTCCCGTTGGAATCGAATAACAGAATGGCTTGGTGCTGCCCGGTTCCCGCATGTGCATTGAGTGATATCGTATTGTTCTGGAAAGAATTTTCGTGCGAGCCAAACAGAGTGAATCCCTGGTGTCGACTCGACGACGAAGCGAGGAGCGAGACGGTATTCCCGGATATGACGTTTGTATGTGAGTTGTAGAAAACGATAGCCTGATAATCGTTATCAATGAATGCATCACCCTCTATACGATTGCCGTTCGAATTGTTCAGCGTAACGCCATACGAGAAGTTCGCGATGCGCAGATTCTTAATCGTTACACCCGTCCTCCCATCGAGATAGACACCATTCCCGGTGTGCGAGCCGCTTATGCTGTGTCCAGCACCATCGAGCGTTATACTATCGCTGTCTATTTCTAGGGTTTCCGAAAGATCTGTGGAGAGCGTGCACGTCAAGGTTACCGAGTCCCAGGTTCCTATGGAAGCGCAATCACCGCCGGTCGCATCATCAAGTATGAACTTTGTGCTTTTCTTCGTCTGAATAAAGACAGTATGCGACTGCGAGAGGTCCTGCACATAGGCGTATGCGCCCCCGCTGTCAGAAGTAAACAGTGTGAGATTGTGATAATTGTCCTCATATTTATAGTACGCAGTGTCTGGTACAAGACCCGTTATCGTCAGCTCTGTCGAGGTGGCAGATACTGACGGCTCAAGCCGCATTGTTATCACGTTCGGCACCGATTCCGCCATCAACCTGACCGGCTCTGCAGTATCGAGACTGATGTTCAGATAATCACTGTCAGCAATCTGAAAATGAGAACCATCGCCACCAGTCATTCCGGGAATCCCTTCGAACTGCAAGAACAGAGCGCTCGCATCCGCAATAAACGGCGTAAAGAAAAGAGCGACCGCAATAACGCCGGCGCGCCACATTAAAACCAACATACCACCACCGCACGGTGATTAACCTCACTGTCCCCATCCCATTTACGACACGCCGTGTCGTAAATGGGATAATGGGAGTATGGATTTTTATCACCTGATCAACCGCGGGGTCGATAAACGAGAAGTGTTTTCAGAAGACGGTGACTATCTGCGTTTCATTCATGATATGTACGTCTTTAATGATGCACAAAATGCCCCAAACTCAACCATCAAAGCTCGTGTGGCGACACGAAAACGTGATTTGTTAGTCCGCATACACGCATTTTCTCTCATGCCTAATCATTACCATATTCTTGCTTCTCCGGCACAAGGTGGGGGTCTATCCCTCTTTATGAGGAAACTCAATATGGGCTATGCAAAATATTTCAATGAGAAATACGACCGCACGGGTGTTTTGTGGCAAGGAACATTCAAGAAGATTTTAATTCAGCGAGATGCTCATTTCAAATATATTCCTTACTACATTCATCTTAATCCACTCGACTTGACTCATCCTCAATGGCGTTCAGGCAATCTGTATAATCCCGAGAGTGCTTTGGATTCTTTACGAAAATACCGATGGAGCAGTTATCTCGATTATAATGGAGTACGAAACTTCCCTTCTCTACTCTACATGTCCGAACTGCACCCTCTCCTGGATAGCAGGAAAAGCCAAGACGAGGAAATTATATCTATCGTTTCAGATCCGGAATCCTCGCAAGCTAGTTCCGTCCTCGAACTACCCTAGATTCGGCCCATTTACGACACGGCGTGTCGTAAATGGGTTTGAGAAAGGGTTACCAGGGGAGCTTGTCGCCTTTGAACCAGAATTGGCCAGTCTCGGGTCGTGATACTGCAAGGGTGAAGATGCCTTCTGCCGCTTCTCTTGGCGTTAGGTCAGCCTCCTCCCCTCCCATGTCGGTCTGCACCCACCCGGGGTGCACCGATGAGACAATCGCCTTCCCATGGAGCTCCATGGCGAGCGTGCGCGTGTACATGTTGAGCGCTGTTTTTGAAATCTTGTACGCCGGGTAGTGGTGCGGGAAGTGGCTCGCCGAGCCATCGCCAGATTCTAGTGCGAGCGAGCCGGCCGT